>JADGDQ010000062.1 GCA_016744805.1 Sulfurovaceae bacterium | reverse complement strand
ATTTTAGACGACATTCGTTCAAAGTCATCAATACAAACAATGACATCTTTGAAATCTCCACTAGTCAATAAGGTAAGTATCGAACTTAGTGAATTTAATCCAAATGACATTGATACATCATCTAGTTTTAATGAACTTTTTAAATTCTTGAATGGTGTAAAAACTTTTTTATTTATAAAAGAAATTTTATTCTTTGTTGGAGAGGCTTGTAATAAAATTGATGTTCGGATATCACTTAAAGAATCAATACCAAATAGTGAAACATAAGCAATTTTCTTTTTTTTAAATTCTGTTTGATATTTTTTAGAAATTAAATTATTCCAGAAAAAAGTTTTTCCTACACCCCATTCCCCTGAGATAGATATAACAACTTCTTCATTTTTTTTAAGTAATAAATCATATAAATTAGTTTCAATGTCTGATAGTTTCAATTACATTCCTTTTGTAGCATAACTATTTATTCAACCCCATGTTAGCATAAATAACTATAAAGGGGTAATTAGTTTTAGGGGTCAAAGTTTTAAATTTTATGGGTCAAAATTTTATGGGTCAGGTGATAATGATAACTCACACCCTATTCCTCTTAATCACTCCAAACACAGCAGGTTGTGATAACCTAATACTTTAGCAATCGTATGCTGAGAATACCCTTGTTCATAAGCTTTGACTATTTTACTATTTCATTTTTTGCTTATCATTATCGAGTAGCCCCAAAGAATCACACTCTAATACTCTCACAGAACCATGCTTGAGGGTCTCCCCTCACACGGCTCTTATTGCTAAATCATTGATATTTAAGTTGCCAATGTGGAAATAGATTTGGCTCTGCCTTGTCTGCGTTTGAGTGATTTGAACTTCTGTTTTGCCCATCGTTCTAGTCGTCTATCAAAGTATCTCATCAAATCGAAAAACTTATATCGTGCAAAGATAGAGTAATAGAGCATTTCCCAGTTAGTATCAATGTGCAGTTCCAAGGCTTTTATATCTAAATCTAGTACAAAACGATATTACCAACATCTCTTATATAGCGTGGCTAATGCAATCCTCCTAAATTGCTTTAGTTGTTACGCCTTCTTGACCACCCTAGATCCCTTATCTCATACTTCACCATAACTCTTTGGACTCTTTTGATATAATAGAGAAATATAAGTATCAAAGGAGAGACCATGTTAGCCCCCCAAGCTATAGAGTATTATACATATAATGAGTACAAAGAGTGGGAGGGGGAGTGGGAGTTAATAGATGGTATCCCCTTAGCCATGTCACCTGCTCCTCTCAGAAGACATCAGAGTATAGCTACAGAGATTATGTACAATCTAAGAGAACAGCTAGAGGAGTGTCAAGAGTGTGAAGTCTTAGGAGAGATAGACTATAAAGTGAGTAATGATACTATCTTGAAGCCTGATATTGTCTTGACATGTGGCGAGACCAACGAGAGCTATCTTACCAAAGCACCAGAGATTATTGTAGAGATTATCTCTAAATCCACAGCCAAACGAGACGAAAAATATAAGTTTGAGATTTACGAGAAAGAGAAAGTCAACTACTACATACTCCTCTACCCCAATGACCTAAGAGCCAAAATATACAAACTCAAAGGGTCAAAATATGACAAAGAGGGAGACTTTCTACAAGAGAGCTATCAATTTGAAGAGACTACATGTGAGTTAACCCTAGATTTTGCACGAGTATTTAAGCGGTTTAGGTAGAATATATTTTGTAAGTTCATTGTGATGAGTTCCCTAGGGACAGGGTTAGCCTTGAAAAGCCCCCCTTATCTTGCATAAAGTCGTAGATAACCTTCATCTGATTATGATTGAACACTTAGATCATATCTCAACCCTCGAAGCCAAAACTATACAACATAACTACGCATTCTAATCTCTCAACCAAATTTAGATATAATCGTTCCAAAATTACAAATTATGAGGATAGCCACTTGAGAACACATTATTGTGCCCAAATAAATGAAGAACATATAGACCAAGAGATTACTGTTAGTGGATGGGTCGCTAGTCGTCGTGACCATGGTGGAGTTATTTTTATTGATCTTAGAGACAAAGACCAAGTATTACAATTAGTCTGTGATCCAGCAGATAATATTGATGCTCATAAACAAGCTGAAGATATACGAGACCAATTTGTATTAATCGTAAGTGGTAAAGTAAGAGCAAGAGGTGAAGGACTAGAAAATCCAAATCTCAAAACTGGTAAAGTAGAGATTGTAGTAGAGAAGTTAGTAATAGAAAATCGTTCACTTCCTATGCCTTTTGACCTAGGTGACGAGAGAGTAAACGAAGAGATTAGACTCAAATATCGTTATCTAGAGATGCGTACACAAAAATCGTATGATATTTTTAAACTCCGATCAAAAGTAACTATGTCTGCTAGAAACTCTCTAGATAATTTAGGATTTTTAGAAGTTGAAACTCCTATTATTACCAAATCAACTCCTGAAGGTGCTAGAGATTATCTTGTGCCAAGTCGTGTACATGGTGGAGAGTTTTATGCACTTCCACAATCACCACAACTCTTTAAACAACTCTTAATGGTTGGTGGATTTGACCGTTATTTTCAGATTGCTAAATGTTTTAGAGATGAAGATTTGCGTGCAGATAGACAGCCTGAGTTTACACAAATAGATGTAGAGATGAGCTTTTGTGATCAAGAAGATGTTATCACTGTAGCAGAAAAACTTATCAATGATATATTTACACAAAATGGACATACTATTCCTAGCCAATTTAACCGTATTACACACTCACAAGCTATGGAAAAGTATGGTTCTGATAAACCAGACATGCGTTATGATTTGGCAATGGTTGATGTTATTGATATTTTTGAACGATGTGATAATGAGATATTCTCAAGCATTGCAAGAGCCCCAAAGAAAAATCGTATCAAGGCCCTCAAAGTTCCAAAAGGTGATGAGATATTCTCAAAACGACAAATGAAAGGTTTTGAAGAGTATGTCAAAAAATTTGGTGCTGGTGGCCTAGGTTATTTCCAAATGAAAGAAGATGGACTCAAAGGACCTTTAACTAAATTCTTCTCTGAAGAAGATATAGAACTTATCATCAAAAGATGTGAACTCCAAGTAGGAGATGCCGTATTCTTTGGTGCTGGTGATAAAAAAATAGTTCTTGACTATATGGGTCGTTTCCGTATCTATCTTGCTGAACTTATGGATATTATCCCAAAAGATGTATTTGAGTTCTTGTGGGTTATGGATTTCCCTATGTTTGAAGTAGAAGAGGGAAAGGTCAAAGCCTTGCACCATCCATTTACTATGCCAAAAATGTCAGAGAAAGGTACACTAGATTATGATGATATAGAAGAGATAGAATCTATTGCTTATGATATTGTCCTTAATGGTACAGAACTAGGTGGTGGCTCTATTCGTATTCACAAAGAGGCAATCCAAGAAGAGATATTTAAACTTCTTGGCATAGAAGAAGAAGAGGCTCAAGATAAATTTGGATTCTTATTAGACGCACTTAAATTTGGAGCACCTCCACATGGTGGTTTTGCTATGGGTCTGGATAGAATGATTATGCTTATGGCAGGTACTGATAGTATCCGTGATGTTATAGCATTCCCAAAAACTCAAAAAGCTCAATGTTTGCTTACACAAGCACCTAGTCCTGTAGATGCACAACAACTCAAAGATTTAAGTCTAAGAGTGAGACAAACACCAACAGAGTAGTACCAATTAATTAATCAACCAAACAAAAAGGAACATATAATGAAAAAACTCTTTCTTATCATCGGAGCCCCTGGTTCTGGTAAAACAACTGACGCGAGTATTATTGCTCAAAATCATAGTGATAGTATAGTAC
The DNA here is from genome assembly GCA_016744805.1 of Sulfurovaceae bacterium. Lineage (GTDB taxonomy): Bacteria > Campylobacterota > Campylobacteria > Campylobacterales > Sulfurovaceae > SZUA-451. The sequence continues at coordinate 6,171 of JADGDQ010000062.1, read as the reverse complement.
ATTACTCTACAGGTGATATGCTTCGTGAAGAGGTAGCAAGTGGTAGTGAGCTTGGTAAAACAATAGATGGCTTTATAGCAAAAGGGGCATTAGTTCCACTTAATATTATTATTGATACAATTATCTCTGCTATCAATAATGCACCTGTGGATGTTGTATTAATTGATGGGTACCCTAGAAGTACAGAACAGATGACAGCACTTGATGACATTTTATCAAATCAAAGTGATATTGAACTTGTTTCAGTTATTGAAGTACGAGTAAGTCAAGCTGTAGCACAAGAGAGAATCTTGGGTCGTGCTGCTGATGCAAAAGAGGGTGAAGAGAGAAGTGATGATAGTATGGATGTATTCTTTGATAGAATGAAAATCTATACAGACCCACTAGAAGAGATTCAATCTTTCTATACACAAAAATCTCTCCTAGAAGTTATTAGTGGTGAGAGAACCCTAGAAGAAGTTGTAGAAGATATGCAAGCATTTATCCAAAGTAAAATATAACTCCTCTACTATAGCAAAATCCTGAACTCTTTCAGGATTTTTTAGGAAATAATCATGCCTGCTCTAAAACTTTTCTTCTTTAGTATATTCTTTACAAATTCATAGTTCAATAGCTTAGCTTATACCCAACTCCTTTTACTGTAACTATTAAATCTTCTTTAAGTGTTTGCCTTACTCTGTGAACTTCTGCTCTGATAGTAGCATTATCTACAATTGCATCATTCCATACAAAATGTCGTAACATATCAAAGTCAACAACTCTACTCGTATTTGAGGCAAAGAGATGTATAATTTGAGATTGTTTAAGAGTAAGCATCTGCTCTACTCCATCAAAGGTTAAACGCTTTTTCTGAAGATCATAAGTATACATTCTACTTAAACGAACCGTATATTTACACTCAATAGCTGCCATAGAGAGAAGTCTATCTATATGCAGAGTTAACTCTTTGAGATGGAATGGTTTTTTAAGATAATCATAACAGCCCAACTCATACGCTTTTGAAATTTGTTCAATTTGTGTAATAGCAGAGATAAAAATAGTAGGTACAAATATTTTATCTTTTTGCAGTGACTCCAAGAGAGTTAATCCATCTATAGAGGGGATATTAATATCAAAAATAAAAAGATCATAACTTCCCTTTCTAATAGCCCTATATGCTTCTTCTCCATCCTCATAAGAGTCTACATCATAACACATTTCTATAAGATACTCTTCTATAGCACTCTGAAGCATTAACTCATCTTCTAATAATAAAACTTTCAATTATTTCTCCTAAATTGATAACTAAACCGTGTGAGTATCTCATCTGAATCTACACAAACCATAACATGCTCTTTATTACAAATAGACCCTACTATCTCTAGCCCCAACCCAAATCCTACTTCAGAAGAAGACTCACGATGAAAAGGTTCAAAAATGCGTCTAGTATCTCTTATTTTTGTAGAGTAGGTTAAAAACTCTAGTAATATAAAGTCTTGTTCTTGCTTTAAAATAATAGTAATATCACTCTTTTTTTTAGAAAATTTAATTGCATTAGAGAGATTATTATCAATTACTCTTTGTAACTCTATATCATTAAATATAACTTCAATATTATCTTCTATAAGAGGAGTAATACTATGATGATTCCCCAAGGCTATCTCTTCAAAAAAATCAATTCTTCCTCTTAGAAAAAAACTAAAATCTATCTTCTCTTTTTTATAATCTAAACGGTCTTTTTTAACCATATATCCTAAATCATCATAAATAGTACTAATCATTTTTGCACCAGCTTCTATTTTGCTTAGGTATCTATTTTTGCCATGTTTCATCTCATATATTTCAATATGCATCATAATTACTGCAAGAGGTGTATTAATTTCATGGATAGAGTGCTTAATAAAGCTATCTTGCCGTTTGAGCAACCTATTGAGATGGTCTGTTTTTTCTTCTACTGTTGCTTCTAAAGAGAGATTTAATATTTTGAGTCGTTTTTTTCTTTTGTGTATCTCTATAACCATAGCATTAATATATTTTACCATTTTCTTAAACTCTAAAAGATGAATATCTTCTTCTTTAATAAGACTATAAGTATCTGAAGATTTTTTGAAAAATAGTGTAAAAATATCTATCTCTCTATTGATAATATGGTTTACAACGCTCAAAGCAATAATACCAAAACCAAATAGTATTACAGATAAAGAGAGTATCTCCATTACTAGTTGAATCAATCTTTTTTTAAGGGCTTTCTTTTGGGCTATAATTAATTTTTCTATCTCATCAAGATAGACTCCTGTCCCCACCATCCATCCCCATGGTTCAAAAGATTTAGCATAAGATATTTTTTGACTCAGTTGATTTGTGGTAGGTTTGATCCACTCATACTCCACAAAACCACCACCTCTAAGCCTAGAGACATCTATCAGTTCTTTTATGACCTGAATACCCTTATAGTCTCTTATATTATAAAGATTTTTTCCTCTATTTTCAACCTGAATAGGGTCACTTAGATTAACTCCCGTAAAATCATAAATAAAAATATATCCTGTAGCATCAGGTCGTCCATAGAGATGCTCTATTGTATTAATAATATCTTTTTGAATAGTACCTTCATCCATAATAGATTTTTTTTGCGTATATACATGTTTGATAAAAGAGAGTACCCGATTTGTATCATAGGTAATATTCTCTTTTTGTTTTCTAATATATTTTTCTCTTAAAATATTTGCTTCATGTTCAAATTCATTATACTCCTCGTATATAACCAAAGTAGTAAATAAAATAACAAAAAGAGACATAAATACCATACTAAGTATATGAATAGAGGTAATAGTTTGATTTTTAAATATCATATAGCTAGCTACAACAAATGATGTCCTAACTCATCCTTTTTAATTTTGAGATAATGCTCATTATAGGGATTGGAAACTATCTGAATAGGAATTCTTTTGCGTATCTCTACATTTTTGAGACTCTCTATTTTATGTGGATTATTGGTAAGAAGATCAAGTTTTTCTATCTGAAAATGGTCTAATATAAATTCCACTACATCATAAGTTCTCTCATCTGCTCGAAAGCCTAATTGATGATTTGCTTGTATTGTATCATAGCCTTTATCTTGGAGAGCATAGGCATTTACTTTATTAAATAGACCTATGTTTCGTCCCTCTTGACGATGATATATCACCATCCCTCCACTTTTAGCAATAAGTTCAAGAGCAAAATCCAATTGCTCTCCACAGTCACACTTCAAAGAACCCAAGGCATCTCCTGTAAGACACTCTGAATGCACACGCACAGTAGGTATATCAGGCATCTCTTGGGTATAGATAGCAAGATGTTCTTTCTCACCCTCTTTAAAAGCTTGAATCAGAAAAGAGCCATATTTTGTTGGTAAAGTAGCAGTTTGCGAAATAGTAATTTTTTTCATGTGCGAATTATACTTTATAAGTGCTTAAGCCCAAAAAATGAGGTACAATATGCAAAAATTATAACTCATAAAAGGTAAGATATATTATGTTTGCACGACTAAGAAGAAAAAGAATAAACCCAGTACTACGAGACCTCCTTAAAGAGACTCAGCTCTCTGTAAATGATTTTATCTATCCACTCTTTGCCAAAGAAGGAACGCAAATCAAAGAAGAGGTAGCCTCTATGCCTGATGTCTATCAAATGAGTATAGATGAGATTATCAAAGAGTGTTATGAACTCAAAAAGTTAGGACTCTACTCTATTATTTTATTTGGTATCCCTCAGACAAAAGATAGCGTAGGCTCTGACGCACTCTGTGACCATGGCATAATGGCAAAGACTCTAAGAGCTGTCAAAGAGGCACACCCTGATATGTTTGTCGTTACTGATTTATGTTTTTGTGAATATACAGACCATGGTCACTGTGGTGTGATTGACCCTGTGCTAGAGACTGTAGACAATGACATTACACTCAACAACCTAGCACAACAAGCAGTAATCCATGCACAAGCAGGAGCTGATATGATAGCCCCTAGCGGTATGATGGACGGAATGATACAAGCAATCCGCAAAGGATTAGATAGTGCAGGATACGAAAATATCCCTATTATGAGCTACTCTAGCAAATTCGCCTCTGCCTACTATGGACCATTTAGAGATGTTGCAGAGTCAAGCCCTAGCTTTGGAGATAGAAGAAGCTACCAGATGAATCCAGCAAACCGCAACGAAGCCATACTAGAGAGCATAGAAGACGAAAAAGAGGGTGCAGATATTCTAATGGTCAAACCTGCCCTAGCCTATTTGGATATTATAAGAGATGTCAAAAACAGCACAAGCCTCCCACTAGCATGTTACAATGTATCAGGAGAGTACTCAATGCTCAAAATAGCAGGAAAAGCAGGAGTAATTGATTATGATAAAGTAATGATGGAGACACTCATAGCCTTCAAAAGAGCAGGAGCAGATATTATCATCACCTACCATGCCAAAGAGGCCGCGGTGTTGTTAAATAAGTAATAATAGAATATTTCAAATGAACAAATATTTTTAATGGTAAACCTCTTATATGTAAGTTTCAAAAATACAAGAAACTAATTTTTAAAGAATATTTAAAATCAATTTAATAAGGACTTAAAATGAGCGAACTAGAAAGAATTGAAGCTTTAGAAAAGAGGGTGAAAGAGGAGAGTAAATAATGAAAGATTATTTTTGTGAAAATTGCTTTGAAGATAAAGATATAAAGCAATATATTAGGGATTATGGAAAATCAACAGAAAAAAAATTTGACTGTAGTTTTTGTACTTTTGAGACTGAAATATATGATGGAGATATAGATGAGTGTATTGATGAATATAGTCAAAAATGTATGAAAGTTTATGAGAAAGAACTAGCTGAAAAAGAGTTTGAAGATAGAGAGATAGAATTAGATGAACAATGTAGAAAAGAGTGTAAAGAAAAATATCAAACAATATGTGAAGATAAATTTATTGAGCCTACATATATTATTGAAGAAGAAAAACTGATACAAAAGTTTAGAGAAGTGATTTTTAAATTATATACTTATGATTCGGATAATACTTATGAAGATATACTTAGGTATGAGCGAGACAATGATTATTTAGATAATGGTGAACCTACTGGAACTTATGCTAGTAAAATAAGCTCCAATATGTCAGAAGGAATTGAGGGAAAAGAGGAATATCCTTTTTTTACTTTAGAAGATATTCTAAATAATATTGGTATTGATGAAGTATCAGAAGATTTTTTAGAAATTTTTACTAAATATATTATTAGCGATGCTCAATCTTATAGAGCTGAAAAAGATGGAGATATTTTAGAAGATTGGAGTATTGGACAAAATCTTTGGAAATATAATTGCTTATATTCTACAGATGAGTATAAACTTCAAGATTGGGAAGCATTTAGAGAACATACAAAACATAAAGCACGATATTTTGAGCATAAAGATAATAAATTTTCTGTAATTAAGACTTTGGAAGATTTTAAGCCATTTTTCAAGAAGATGATTACTTACAGTGATAAATTAACTTATCGTGTAAGACCTATCTATGAAGAGAAAGAGAAAGAAGATATTAGAAAAGACCCTAGCCTAGAATTAGGAAAAATCCCAAAAGACAAGCTTCAATATACAAGAAATAACCGTTTTTCTCCTATTGGTATATCTTATGGTTATTTTGCTTTTGATAAAGAAACAGCACTTATAGAAAGTAGAGTTAAAATAAATGATGAGGTTGGAATAGGTGAATTTCAATTAGATAAGTCCTTAAAATTAATTGATTTTACCAATGATAATTTATCCAAATATCTTAATCCATTTTCTGATAATTTTAATATTGATTTGTATTGTAATTCTTTTTTTGTTCAATCCTTTATCCAAGATATTTCAAAACCCATTTCAGATGATGATAGTCTCTTAGAGTATGTTCCCACCCAAATTATGGCTGAATATATTTGGTCTATAGGCTATGATGGATTTATTTTTGATAGTTCTCAAAAAAAGGGTGGTGAGAATATTGTTATTTTTGGAGATAATCCTCAATATAATAAGTATCAAATATCAAATATTATTTGAAAGAGGTAATTTAAATGAGCGAACTAGAGAGAATTGAAGCTTTAGAAAAAGAGATTAGGAAGCTCAAAGGCTTAAATGAGGAGGGAATACCTACTTATAGTTTTTCTAATATAAAATTTTCTGATTTA
>JADGDQ010000061.1 GCA_016744805.1 Sulfurovaceae bacterium | reverse complement strand
AAACTCATCTTTATATTTTAGAGTTGTAATTAAAATTGTACTTCTTTTAAAAAAATCTTTTATATGTAAAATATTTTTATTATCAAAATTATATAAAAGTATTTTACTCTTTTCATCTATCTCATTCCACTTATAATTTTTAGAGTCAATAGGATAGCTATAATCTTTATAAGATAAAAATAGTTTTCTAAAGTTCTTTTCTAAATTAAGTGTTTTGGTCTCTACACTGCTAAAGTATAAATTAGGTGCTTCCATGCCATTTGCATCTGCCATCGCAAAATCGTAATAATATTCATCATCGTTATAATACTTAGAGTTTCTATATTCTGAAAATATATAAAAATAGAGATTGTCAAAGATACTATCTGCTAGTGCTATATTATCTAACAAATCAAGAAAATCATTAGAAGAGAATTGTTTGATATATAATTCAATTTTTTCATTTCTAGTTAATTCAGTATAATTACTTGGAATATCCCATAATTCTTTTTCAATTTGATTTAAGATTTCATCTGAAGTAAAAAACTGATAAAAAAAATCTTTGGATATATATGTAAAAGTATCTTTTTTAGCAACAGCTAAAAGTGCTTTATACGACTTACACCCCTTCGGATTCTCAGGATCAAATATATACTTTTCTATCTCATCTTTATCTATTGCCATAAACTACCCTTATAAATTAGTAGATAAATTCTAGCATAAGATACTAAAATCTAATTTTCTTTTAGACTTAGTTTATCTCTTATTAGACAATATTTCTCTTTGCCAAAGATACAGGGTAGTTACGAGTAATGCAGAGAGATTGGGCATAACTACTTATACTCTCTTCATCTACCTCTGCTAGAGTTTTAAACTCTCTTTTGCCATAGAGGCTTTTGTCTATATATCCCAAACTTATAAGTTGTTGTGTGATGCTGTCAGCCATTGTTAATACCGATGAGGCTTTGACTATCTCACACCGTGCATATCTCTCACCTTCAAACGAAACATCTGCTGTGCGTCTATCTTCATCTCTACCAGGGATTTGTTGTGCTCCATAGAGTGGTTTTGAGACAACTTTTGCACTTTTGAATGCAGGTATATACTGTGCTAAGTGACCTATAGCTAGTTGGCTTCTGCTCTTTATATCTGTGGGGTTCCATGCTTTATCTATCTTCTCTATAAACTTTGTTTTGAGTTGTGGTTGCGCACTTGTTTTGGAACTCTTGACAAGTCCATCTTCAAAGAGTGTAATATCTTTGGTCATGCCATGGAGTTGGAAGTAGCCGTTGGGATAAGGGGTAAACTGTGCCATGCCTTGTGGTGTGCCTCTCTCCCCAAAAAATATCACTTCTGGCCATACCGTATCGCACTCCTCCCACTTGCTTACATACGCGGCTTTAAACTCTACAAACCGCTCTCTAGGATAGCCTAGCATATCATCAAGCTTTCCACTCCTAAACCCTGCGGAGTTAATTACAAAATCAAACTCTTGTGAGTTGGTAGTGAGTCTATTTTTGGACTCTACTCTCCACTTTTTGGACTCCTCTTGTATATTTACTACTTTATGCTCCAAGAGTACCTTACAGTTTTCTCTCTTTTGTAGTGCAAGAGATACAGTAGAGGCAAGACGAAAGATATTTAATCCATACTCTTGGACGATGATGAGGGGAAACTTGACTCTTTGCAAGTCTATATTTTTGCTTACAGGTATCATCCACTCATCTAGGTTTTGAGGTTTTATAGGAGTTGGCTCTTTTTGGAGAGCCTCTAGTGTTGTACGGTCATAGAGCTTAAAGTAATCACTACTCTCTCCTAAAACTCTATTTTTTGGGTCTTGTTCTATAAGCGTCTGGTACTCATCTCTTAATCTATGCAGACGACTAAAAAGCTCTTGGGGTGTGCCACTATCTTCTAGGGGTACTGCTACAACCGTGGGTCTATAATCTACAGAGTTTGGATAGAACCGCAAAAGGTCAATAGACTCTTTTAGAAGCGTTACACATGCTTCATCTGAAATTTCTCTATAGAGGTTCCCTCCTGCATGAAGATGACAAATAGGAGGTCCCGAAACTAGGCTTTTGCCTTGTTCAAAGAGTGTTACATCTAGCCCAAGTTCAGCAAGATACAAAGCAATAGTAGACCCAGCAATCCCAGCACCTACTACAGCTATTTTAGCCTTTTTTTCACTACTCATCTTTTATCCTTGTTTCTCAAAAAGAGCTAAAATATTTTGAAAACTATCAACTATAGCTTCAGGTTTATGCAGAGCTATATCCTCTCCATAGTTATAACCATAACTTACTGCAATACTCTGCATTTTTGCCTCTTTGGAAGCTAAAATATCATTTTTGGAGTCACCTATCATCACGCACTCCTGCACCGATACATCTAGCTTTTCACAGATATGCAAAAGTGGCAGGGGATGGGGTTTTTTTTGTTCTAGGCTATCCCCACCAATAGAGTATTCAAAAAGATGATACAGACCCAAGTTACTAAGCAGTGGCTCTACAAATGCAATAGGTTTATTGGTAACAATAGTAAGCCTATAGCCTCTATCTTTAAGCGTTGTAAGTGTTTGGAGAACTTCTGGATATGCCACACTTTCTACAGATACATTTTGAGCATAAAACCCCAAAAAAATATCCAATGCCTTAGATAACACTAGAGGCTCTAGCCCTTTATCTATGCTTGTATCTCCTGATAAAGCTCGTGCCACAAGAGCTTCAGCTCCATTACCCACCCATTGGCGAATAGTATCTATAGGATAAGTTTTTTTTCCTAAAGACTCTAGCATAGCATTAATAGAGAGTGCCAAATCAGGTACACTATCTACAAGCGTACCATCTAAATCAAAGAGAAGAACTTTTTTATTAGTAAATTGCAATATTAAGCCTTTATATTTTATTATACAAATGATTATTATTTTAGTAAATTATAGCTTAGTTTTCTCTTCTTGAATCTCTTGTGCGTAAGATGAAAAGCGATATAATTGCGAAATTTAAAAAAATAAAGCAGGTAATTAAATGAAAGCATTAGCACTCTTTAGTGGTGGCTTAGATAGTATGTTAGCGATTAAACTTATCGCAGATCAAGGCATTGAGGTCATTGCGATTAATATCAAAACTGGCTTTGGAGGAACAAAAGATATAAGTGATCTTATGCGTTCAAGAGCAAAAAAAGCAGGAGCGTCAATGGAGATTATTGATGTGCGTGAGGAGTTTATTCAGAAAATTCTTTTTGATCCTGTGTATGGATATGGTAAAAATTTTAATCCATGTATTGATTGCCATGGATATATGTTTAAAATAGCCAAAGGACTTATGAGCAAATATGATGCCTCTTTTTTAATTACAGGAGAGGTAGTAGGACAAAGACCTATGAGTCAAAGAGTTGATGCTATGAAACAAGTGAGTAAACTAGCACAAGATACCCAAGATAGGCTTATTGTGCGTCCTATGTCTGCAAAACTTATGGAAGAGACCACTCCAGAGCTAGAGGGGTGGATAGATAGAGAAAAACTCCTTGCTATCTCTGGGCGTTCCCGTGAAGAGCAGATGCAACTTGCTAATAAGTATGGATGGGAAGATTATGAGAGTCCTGGTGGTGGGTGTTTGCTTACAGAAGAGCATTTTTCAAAACGAATCGAAGAGTTTGTAGCCCATGATACCCTTACAGTAGACGAGATAGACCTTCTGAAGTTTGGACGACACTTTAGACTCCCTGATGGAGCTAAACTTGCAGTAGGGAGAGACAAAGAGGATAATGAGGGTCTCCAAAGCATAACAAGTGATAAATATCTTAAAATCACACTTCCGATAGGTGGACCATTTTCTCTTTTGAGCAAAAATGCAAGCCAAGCAGACAAAATATTAGCATCAAAGATAGCCATAACCTATACTCGAAGCAGTCCTAATGAGAGTTATGAGATAGAAATTGGTCAAGAGAGAGTAACTGTATCGCCCTTTGCAGAAAAAAAAGAGGCTCAACAATATTTTTTTAATGCGTAATTAGATACTATAAACTTCTTATAACAATTAAAAGGAAATAAAATGCCAGCAAGTGCCAGACACATATTAGTAAATGACGAGAGTAGATGTTTAGAGCTTAAAGAACAAATCAATAATGGAAAAATCTCTTTTGAAGAAGCAGCAAGAGACCATTCACAATGTCCATCAGGAGTTCAAGGTGGAGACCTTGGAACATTTAACCAAGGCGATATGGTGCCAGAGTTTGATAAAGTAGTCTTCAATGATGAAATTGGCGTAGTCCATGGTCCTGTACAGACACAATTTGGCTTTCACCTTTTAGAAATTACAAAAAGAGACTAACTCATATCTAGCATAGGTTTAAATAACTTATGCTAAAATTTTATTCTACACAGAGTATGGGGAATTAGCTCAGCTGGGAGAGCGCTTCGCTGGCAGCGAAGAGGTCGACGGTTCGATCCCGTTATTCTCCACCAACTCACTCTATAACTTATTTACTATAATCTTTATAAAACTACATAAAAAATCAATGGAAATTCAATGAACAACATTTTAAAATACGAGTCAAAAATATGGGAAACGGCAGATTTACTTATTGGTGCAGGGATAAAGCAGAGTGACTTTCCTAAATATATGATGCCTTTTTTTGCTCTTATTATGGTAGAGAGTAGATTACTCAAAATCCAAGATGAGAAGCTTCAAGAACTCAAAAAGGAGCATACTGTTTTATCTGATGCCGACCTTTATGAAGAGATAGAAGAGCTTGACCAAGGGTATAACTCTTATATCTTTGAAGAGAAAAAAAGTCTCGCAGATATTTGTATCAATGACAAGACTTTTATCACAGATTTTAATAATTATCTCTATGGTTTTGATGATGAGACCCAAGACTTATTGGGTGTGGCTAAGAGTAGTGATGAGGTGAAATATCTTGATATATCAGGATTGGCAGGACTCTTAGGCAAAAAAAATATACTTTTTGCTTTTGTCAAAGCGTGGAGTACTATTGATTTAAAACCTTTTGACAACTCCGAAATTACCACCCTAGAAGAGCATATCAAAAGAAAGTGGGCAGATATATCAGCCGAGACAGCAGGAGAGCAATATACTCCAAATGATATTATCTCTTTGATTACAGAGGTGATTGTCTCCAAAGTCCAAAAAGAGAAAAACAGTGGGTATCTAACCATATACGACCCAACTTGTGGAGGTGGAAACCTGCTTTATGGTGTGGAAGATAAGATTAAGCACTCTATTGCAAATATTCATACCAAAACCTATGGACAAGATTGGAATGATGCTCTTTATGCTTTGGCAAAGATTGAGGGTAGGTTTAGAAATGAATCAAGCATAGAGTATGGAAATACTTTAGTAGATGACCAGTTTAAAAATCACGAGTTTGATATAGTCGTAGCCAATCCTCCTTATGGTGTGGATTGGAAAGGGTATAAAAAAGATATACTTCAAGACAGTACAGAGCGATTTCACGCCTTACCTGCTGTGAGTGATGGGCAACTCTTGTTTATGCAACATCTTATATCCAAGATGAGTCTAAATGGTATGGGTGTAGTCGTACACAATGGTTCTACGCTATTTAGTGGAGATGCAGGAAGTGGAGAGAGTGAGATACGCAAATGGATGTTTGATACAGACATTGTAGAGGCTATAATTCAGCTCCCTACAGATGAGTTTTTTAATACAGGTATTTTTACCTATCTTTGGGTACTCAATAAAGATAAAAAGCCCACGCATAAAAATAGAGTGATGATGATAAATGCTAGTGAAAAGTTTACACCAATGAAGAAAAACAAAGGTAAAAAACGAAAAGAGATAGATAAACTCAATCAAATAGAGATAGTAAAAACTCTCAAAGCGTTTAAAGACAATGACTATGCAAAAGTATTTGATAAAGAGTTTTTTTATTTTAATAAACAAGCCATAATGCTTACAAATTTAGATTACCAAAACAGAGTATTAGAAATTGAAAAGAAGTCTATTAAATTAACACCTTTAAAAATAGTCCAAGATAAAATAGATATAAATGAATTTGAATACTCTGATATATCAAAGCTACAAAATATAAAAGAGACTATCAAAGAACTAGACTACAAAGAGAAAGATTTAAGAGTTTATATTAGTCAGAGTGTATATTATTTTTATGATGAAGACAAAGAGAGCATAATCAAGCAAGATGGCAAAAACCAAGAGGAGTTGGGCTGTGGTAAAATTGTTATAAAATCAACTTCAAAAAAAGCCACCAAAACAAAAGAAGCCTCAATAACTATCACCGTTGAATTGACTCTTGATACTCAAAAAGATTATGAGATTATACCTTATGATAAAGATGAGAAAAAAAACAAAAAAAATATAGATGATTTTATGGCAAAATATATAACCAAACCTTTTGTATTATTAGATAATGTAGTAGGTGTAGAGATAAACTTCAACAAAATATTTTATAAGCCCCAACAATTACGACCATTAGAAGATATATTAAGCGATATAAAAAGTATAAATAATGATTTAAACGACCTTGAAAGTAGTTTGGGATTATGAGATTTGAGAAATATGAGAGTTATAAAGATAGTGGTTTAGAGTGGTTGGGGGATATTCCTAGTGAGTGGGAAGTTAAGAGGTTTAAAGAAATAGCATTAATAAAATATAGTAATGTTGATAAAAAAAGTTATGATAATCAAAATGATATATTTTTATGTAATTATACAGATGTATATAAAAATGAGTTTATAACAAAAAATATACACTTTATGAAAGCAACGGCTAGTAACGAAGAAGTTAAAAAATTTATTATTAAAAAAAATGATGTTTTATTTACTAAAGATAGTGAAAGTTTTGATGATAATGTAAATCCTTGTCTAATAAAAGAAAATTTTACAAATGTTTTATGTGGTTATCATTTGGCACAAGTAAGAGCAGATAATAAAAATTTATTTGGTGGTTTTTTATTTAGATTACTTCAATCAATAAAATATAATTATTATTTTGCAGTAAATTCAAAAGGAATTACTAGAGTAGGATTAGGACTTAGTGCTACAAAAGATGCAAAATTATTTTTACCACCCCTAAAAACCCAAACAAAAATAGCAAACTACTTAGATACTCAAACCCAAAAAATAGACAAAGAGATAAAACTACTTGAAGAAAAATCTTTAAAATACAAAGAGCTAAAACAAACCCTTATAAATGAAACAGTTTTGAGAGGGCTTGATAAGGGCGTGAAACTTAAAGATAGTGGTCTTGATGGAATCGGGGATATTCCTGAAAATTGGGAAGTTAAGAGGATTAAAGATGTATTGAAAATATTTACTGGTTCAACTCCAAGCAGTACAAATCAAAATTACTTTAATCAAGATATATGTTGGTTTACACCATCTGATTTTTATAAAATACCATTAATCAATTCAAAAAGAAAAATATCTAAATTAGCAATTTTAGAAAATCAAGCTAAATTATATACTAAAAATAGTGTTTTATTAGTATCTATAGGTGCTACATTAGGAAAAGTTTCATATACTGAAGATATTATATTTTCATGTAATCAGCAAATAAATATCTTAACACCAACTAAAAATATTTATTATAAATATCTTTTTTATTTTATGAAATCCATATCATACACCATTAAAAGTTATAGTGTAGAAACAACTTTAGCAATATTAAATCAAAATAGATTATCTTTTGTACCATTATTATCACCACCACTAAAAGAACAACAAAAAATAGCAAACTACCTAGACGAAAAAACTCAAAAGATAGATAATCTAACACAAGCAATACAAACTAAAATAAATTTACTCAAAGAGCTAAGAAAAACACTTATTAATGATGTGGTGATAGGTAAGGTTAAAGTGATATGAAGAAATTAAAAGTAGGTAGTCCTAATGAAATGGCACTTCAAAAAGAGTTTGTCATTCCTTTTTTTATGGATTATGAAAATCACGGTGGGTTGGGTTATAATAAGGTTAGTGCTAATACTATTTCTAATAATTTGATAATTAAAAGTGACCTTATTTCGTTTTTGAAAGAGAGTGAACTTAATCGCCGAAATTATAAACAACTTCTTAAAAAATATGCAAATGATGAGGTTTTACTTATTGAGGAGCTTTTGAGATTTTTGGAAGAGAAGATTTTGAGTGCTAGGAATATGGCTATTTTTCTCAAAGATGAACAGATAAGCTTTAAGGGTATTGTGTTCTCTCTTTTTCATAGAAGTGGGTCTATGAATGGGGATAAGGATTTTGATGAGAATATTTTTTCTGTGGTTGAAGAGTTGGGTTATACTTATAAATATAGAGGTAAAAAGATATTTGATTTTATCCCTGATATATCCTTTTTTGTCAATGGAATTTATCTAGGATATAGCGAACTCAAATCAAACCATACAAGACAATCAGCCAAAAAAAATGGCAAGAAGAAGATTAAAGATGATTATGAAAGGGCTGTGAGGGCGTATTTGGAGCATATAGAGTCTGATAATTTGTTGAATGAAAAAGAGCAAAAACAGTATAGAAGAGAACTCTTAAAAATATTTGAAAAAGCCATTTGGATTAGTACGACAGATGTGAATGAGACTTATATTATTCGTGATATTGTGCAGTTTTTTGAAGTTATCAAAAATGGGGATAATCTATATGAAAAGAAGATATACAAAGCCCTCAAAGCCTATCCTCTTGTCTTGGAGAGTGATGATAAGAGGGAGCAACTAAAAGAGATTTTTACGGCTCATTATAGTAAAAAGATGATAGAAAAAGAGATACTCTATTATAATTTTATAGAAAGAGAGCTAGAAGAGCTAGAGGGGAAAAAGAGTCTCAAAAATGCAGAAGGTAGGCTTATTAGTCCACGACCCAAACAAAAATTTGGTGTGGATAAGATTTTGGCTAAGATTGATGAATTTTTGGAACACGAGAGCGAGAGTGACTATTTTTTGAATAAGCTCAAAGAGGAGTTAAAAGCTTTAGCACCAAATAGGCAAGAAGAGATGATAAAAGAGAGAATGGCATATCATAATAACGCCAATGTTTACTCTTTACTTTTGCAGTATTCAGCAGGATTTGGTAAAAGTAATATTATTGGATGGTCTGCTTTACAACTCAAAGACTTGAAAAAAGAGGGGGAGTATGTCTATGATAAAGTGATTATTGTCGTAGATAGATTGCAACTAAGAGACCAAACAGACACAAAACTTTTTAATATGAATATCAATAATTCTAACTATATAGAAGCCAACTCTAAAGCCTCTTTTCAAAAAGCCCTCTTAGGGAAAGAACAGGTGGTGATTATCAATATTCAAAAGTTTCAAGATATAGGGATTGAGGATAAGAAGACACTAGAAGAGTTGGGAAACAAAAGAGTTGTATTTTTGATAGATGAGATACACCGTTCTAATAATGGGACGCAAAATGAAGAGATGATTAATATCTTTGATGCTTTGGAGCGTTCTTTTGAAAAAGTGGAAGCGAGAAAAAGTAAGAAAAATCTGATTATAGGATTTACAGCTACACCAAGTGATGCGACTTTGGCAAGGTTTGGAGAGTATGGAAGATATGGCAAGAGTGAGGGATTTTGGAAACCTTTTGATAGCTATACAATGAATGACGCGATTGACGATGGATATATCTTAGACCCAACAAAAACGATACTCTCTATCTCTTCAAAGATGTTTTTTGAACTCCCCAAAGAGCTTACGCAGGGGCTTTCTAGTGAAGAGATTGAAGAAAATTATAGTTTTAAAAAACAAAAAATTTATGAGAACAAAGAGAGAATAGAGGCAATTAGCCAAAATATTGCCAAACATCTTGTTCAGAGTGTCTATAAAAAGATAGGAAAACGAGCCAAAGCGATGTTGGCTGTCTCTTCTATCGCCTCAGCACAACTCTATATGGAATATCTTACCAAACATTTTGGGCGTATTGCACAAGAGAATAAAACGAGTAAAAATGACTTTGGCAAAGCACCACTCTATATTGTTTATAGTGATTCACAAGGCACAAAAAGTGCCTCAACGCTCAATGGTGGATTGAGTGAGAGTAGAGTATTACAAAAATTTGCAAGTGATAAG
>JADGDQ010000060.1 GCA_016744805.1 Sulfurovaceae bacterium | reverse complement strand
GATATAATCTTCCCAAAAAACTTAGACATACTTCCAAAAGAAACTTGAAAAAAACTTGGATGAAATACTGGAAACATAAAATGAGTTAGATCAGATAAATAAATGCAAAAATAAAAGTAGGAAATTAATATGGCTAAAAATTGTTCCTATATAGACTTAAAAACAAATAAGTTGAAAAGTAGATATGTAAATATCAAAAAGCTTCATAAAGTATTTTCACATATACCAAAAGAATTATTTCATATAGATAGTAATAGTACTTGTTTTGAATGTATTCAAAGGCATATAGAAATAGATAGAAAAGGTATTGTTAGTTTTGATGATATTCGTTGTAGTTGTTACTCTTATATGTTTTATAAATCTGATTATCTACTTCCTATTTTATTAGAGAGAATAGCAAATGAAGTATATATTCAAGATGATGAGTATTTTTATTTAGAATTATTTTTTACTAATTTATGCTCCTTAAAAACTACATATTATACTAAAGGTATGATAACAGAAATTCTAGAGATATTAAAATATATAGAAGAACTTTATAAAATGAAAGAGTATGAATTTTGGGACTATGAAAATGAAATCATGACATACTATTTAGACAATGAAAGCTTAGTCAAAGAGATAAGAAAAGCTATTAAACATATAGAAGAGTCATAATATTTTTTCAAAGTTTATAACTTTTTACTGTATCTCAAAATGAATAAATCGTGCAGGATATTTATCTTTGAGCATTATTTCATTGAGGTTAACTATTATGGGTATATCTTCTCCTAGGTTAAAGGGTTCAGAGATAAAGATAGTACGAAAAGTCTCTTTGAGTACTTTTCGGCTTTTTTCATCAGATATTTTAAATTTTTGTTCGATAAGACTATAAGCATCTTTTTTGTCTTTGTGATACCTTGAAACCTTTTCACCCAAAAAGAGGGTATTTGAAAATTCATATTTACTTCTATCAGAGAGATATAGAGCCATATTTCTACTCTCTTGTTGCATCTTGACAATGGCTAAAACAACTATAGAAATAAGTACCACAGATACCATCACTTCTATAATAGTAAACCCTTTTCTTTGTATTTTCAATAGAACTCTCCAGTATTTCTTAATATTTTTGTTGGAGCAATCCATAATGCTTTTGCACTTTCTACTGAATCTATTTCTGAGGGTTTGTCAAAAAAGCTAGGGAGATAGTAAAATTTATTATTTTGTGTAATAATCATTTGTGTGCTACTTTGATTGGGATAGAGAGTAAATCGCAGACAAACAGGATGGTCTTCAAAGCGACCAAAGTCTACTTTGTAGCTATTGTCATCATTATCTATTTTGTATACTTCAAGATTTTCTAGGGCAAGTTTATTAGTATATTCTGTAGTTTCTCCATTGGCATAGATAAAACAAGATTTACATTTATTCAGACAAAAAAACTCTCTTTGTCCTACGGAATTATTATCTTCTAAAAGTGTTTGTTTTAGCATTAGAGGAGTAAGTGCTTTGGGTTGAGAAGTGGATTTCTGCATAGAAGAGAAAACCAGCAGATACGAAAGAGATACAAGAAGGATAACTATCAGTAACTCTAAGAGTGTAAATGCTAATCTCTGCACAGTATTTAGATTATTTATTACATTGACTATAAAAAATATCTGCACCATTCTCTACGCCACCCTCTTTACGGTCTGCACCAAAACTAATAAGCTCAAAACCCTCATCATTTTTGAGGTAGGCTATAGGGTTTTGCCAAGAGTCTTTTGGAACTTTTTTGATATAAGGAGTATTTCGATAGTTTGGATATTTTTCACTATCTGGGTTGCTTATGAGGGCTTGAAGTCCCTCTTCTGTATCAGGATAAAAACCATTGTCTAGCTTAAATATATCAAGTGTCTGTTCTACTGTACTCATTTGGCTACAAACAAGGTCTCTTTTGGCTTTCTCTCCTGTACCTATAATGTTTGGAGCTACAAAGGCTGCTAAGATTCCCAAAATGAGTATAACTACAAGAAGTTCCAAAAGACTAAATCCAGCTTTGAGTAAATGGTTATTTTTAAATTTCATAATTATCCTTAGGTTGATTGGCTATAATATATTGATTAATTTTACTTGAATAGTGCTTTTAAAGGGATAAAATGCGTAGAGGGGTTGTTCTTTTTATCACCTTGTCAGTGATTGTGTCCATGTTGGCACTTGTGGGTGTTATCTTCTCCTATTTAGATAAAGTCAAACAAAACTCATCGCATGGTGGGGCTATTATTCAAGCAAACCTATTTTTTAGAGATACAAATGAAGCGTTAAAAGTTCTGCTCAAAAAAGTAGGAACTGATACAGAAAAAAGAAAAACTATCCTAAGTACACTCTACACCGCCCCCCTAAGTATAGAGATAGAAGAGGGAAATTTATTTATTACTACAGAGTGTCATCCTATGAATAGAGCTGTAGATATTAATTGGTTAGGATATGAAGATAATAGTAGCATGGAGCTTCAATATAGTGCGTCACAAGAGCTATTTGATACTCTTGTAGAGCAGTACTCTATAGAAAATCCCTCACTACTTTTAGAAAAAATTCTTTTAGCTATCAGAGGAGAGGCACAAGAGCTAAACCCCACACGATTACAAGCCAAAAAAGGGATAGTATCTCTTGGTCAGTTACAAAAAATAGTACGAGAGTATCAGTTTGAGAGTGATGATAGCAAGGTTGATGAGATTATATGGGAGAAGTTTTTCTCTTTTGACAGAGAAAGCACACTTATTGATGGAGGGTATCTCTCTGCAGAGCTTATTGCTATACTCTTTGAGATGGAGATAGAGCTTGTCCATGAAGAGTGGTTTGAGGGAGATGAGTTAAAAACATTTGTTGGAGACCATGGAGGAAGTATGGAAAACTATAACAGAATGCAAAAACTCTTCTCACCCACACTTATTGAAAGAATCCACTGTAGAGTTACTTATGGCTATGAAGATAAGGTTTACTCTTTTGGATTAGATTATTTAGATGAAAAGGCAGATAGATTTGAATTTTACGCAGAGCAGTAAACCACTTATATTAGTGCATAAAACTATGCAGAGACCTCACTATGACTCATTAGTCAATATTATGCTCTCTCCACAATTTTATATTAGCAAACAAGAAGAGCTAGCAGTGAAATATCTCTATCAGGCAAAAAGATTAGCTCCTTCTATTCTTGAAGAGTTGCTTGATGAGGGTGTAGAGTATAAGTTTTATGTTTTTAGACGAGCAAATGGATGGGTTTTTATAGCCTATAATCTTAAGTCTATAGAAGAGTTTTTGCTTACAAAAGGGATAACTCCATCAAATGTCTCCAAAATGTCTTTTGCACAACAGTATGGGGATGATTTTTTAAAGCCTATTCTCCTAGAGAGTGGAGAGCTTTTGACAACGATTCAAGATACCGTTGTGCTTTTGCCTAAGGTACTTGTAGATAGTGGTGGTTATTATGGACGGTTTGATAGAGAGATGCAACTTAGAGATGGTGTAACATTCTCTTTGAATAGTGGCTCTTTGTTGGGACAAAAAGAGTCTTTTATTTTGAGTTTTATTTTTGTAATTTTTGCTATTATCTTAGCTGTAGAGGGGTTACGATACAAGAGTATCTCGACTACAATGAGCCAAGAGATAGAGACTCTTTTGAGCCAATACCCTTCGCTTGGGAGTCAATATGCTAGAGATAATATTGCCAAAAAATATCAAAAAATAGATAAGATAGAACGCCAAAAAAGAGATATTCTCAAAGAGCTTTCTATGCTTGTTATCTCTGATGTTCAAATAGACTCCATCACATTAGATAGTAAAAATTTTGTTGCTATATTCTCGTCAAAAACACCCAAAAATATTCTCAGAATTAGTTCTTTAGCCAAAAAGAAAAACTATAAGGTGAGTAGAATGGGTAGTGAAAAACTTATCAAAGTAGAAGGAAGTCTATGATTTGGAAGCGATACCAAAATGAGCTTATAGTCCTGATAGCACTCTTATTGATGCTCACAGCATATTTTTATAAGCACAATCAAGCCAAGCGAGTTGATGAGACCAAAAAAGAGGTCTCTCTCTCTTTGGGTGAGCTAGGGGAGATTATTGCTCTTAAAAATCAGTGGGGAGACCCAGAGTTAAGTAATAAAATCAAAAAAATAGAAAAGAGTGTAGATAAAAAAAATATCAAAAGTTTTACGATAAAAAACAAAAAACTTACGGCTTCTTTGAGTGGTCTTAGTAGCAAAGAGATGAACAAAATTATTACTATATTAGAAAATACAGCAGTACAGATTATAAATCTAAAGGTAACAAATATAGAAGGAGAGTATAGTATGGAGTTTAAATGCAAGTGGTAAAAAAGTCTCTTCTTGTGCTATTAGTTGCACTTTTTTCTTTGGCACTTTTTGCTCCCAAAAGAGAACTCTATTATCTATTAGAAGAGCAGTTGATGAAACAGGATATTATTATTAATAATGAAACAGTTGAAGATGGTCTACTCTCTATAACACTCAAGCACCCAGAGATTTACTTTAAGGGTATTCGTATAGCAGAGGTAGAGAGTATTAGGCTTTGGAGTCTCCTCTTTTATAGTAGATTGGATATTAAGAGCATTGGAGTAAACCAGAGGCTTCAGCAGTTTGTTGCCACAGATATAGAGAGTATTGCTATTACCCATACTCCTCTTGCTCCAAAAGAACTCTCACTACTAGGCGAGGGTGGTTTTGGTATGGTTGATGGGACGATGGGCTTAGAGAGTAGAGTCGTTCGCATAAATATTTATGATGATGCACTCATAAGCAAACTCAAAGCATTACTCAAACAAGATGATAAGGGGTGGTATTATGAAACTTCTTTTTAATTCAAAATTTATAAGTACACTAATTCTTATTTTTAGTGTTTCTTTAATTATAAAGATAGGATGGTTTATTGTAGAGATAACATGGCTCAATACCAAAGGTGTAGAGTACAGCAAACCATCAGAGGTAAAAGCACTCTATTACCGTACTCGTTTTGCATCTCAACAACTCAGTCAACCCAAACCAACACCTACTATAGTGGCGGATACAATTAAATCTATTAAGCTTTTGGCTATCTATCGCTCTGATAAAAAAGTAGTGATTACAGTCTCAAAAAAAGGAAAAACTTTTGTACTTATTAAAGGTGATGAGATTGATGGATATATACTTGATGGAGCAACCAACAACGAGGCTCTTTTTGTACGAGATGAAAAGCTCTATCGCGTTGAACTTTCTCAAAGCTCTGCTTCTAGTAAAAGTAGTATATCGTATACTCATCGTCCTGATGCACCCAAAATTCCTAAAAAGGAGTCAAAAGAGATTGTAAATATTGATGGGATTACAACTATAGATAAAAATCTTCTAGAAAAGTATAGTCAAAATATGGATGATATTTGGAAAAATATTGGTATTAATGAAAAAAAGGTAGATGGTAAAACTATAGGATTTAAAGTAAATTTTGTCAAAAAAGGGAGTGACTTTGCCAAACTAGGATTACGAAGAGGTGATGTGATTGTGGCAATTAATGGGGATGCTTTGGATAGTTATGCTAAGGCATTGGATGTGTATAGTAATATAGAAACTATAGAAGACTTAACACTAAGAATACAACGAGGAAGAGAAGAGATGGAGTTAGAATATGCAATTAAGTAAAATAGTATTAGGGTTAGTTTTTGTAGTAACGCTTAGTATGGGTCTTGAAGAAGATGAAGTTGATATTAATTTTAGAGATTTGAGTGTAAAAATTTTTATTGAGATGGTAGGAAAGATTACACAAAAAAATATTTTAATTACCAGTGAGCTAAAGGGTGATATTAATTTTGTCTCTAATGCACCTATCAAAAAGAGTTCTCTGATTCCATTAGCAAACTCAATTTTGGCAAACAAAGGGCTAACCTTGGTAAATCAAGGGGACTTCTATCAAGTTATGAAGAGCAACGAAGCAGCAGGAGAGGGGCTTGTGGTGGATACACAAGTAGGTGATGGTGATACAATGAAGACAGTTATGTTTCCTCTCAAAAATACCAGTGCATCTATTATCCGTGCCAAAATTAAACCACTTTTGCACAAAGATGCCAAGGTAATCTCATTTAAAGAAAATAACCTACTCTCTGTGACGGCTAATCCCAAGACTCTACGAGCTATTAGACATGTAGTCGATGCCATAGAGGAAAAAGGAGATAAGCAGTCTACTTTTATCAAGCTCAAACATGCCAGTATCAAAGAGGTCTATCCCAATGCAGTAAGCATGTCACGCAAACTTTTTCCCAAGGCTATAGAGAGTGAACAGGTAGATATTTTCAAAGATGAAGCAACTAATACTATTATATTAGTTGGTAAAAATAGTAATATGAACAAGATGATAAACTATATTAAACGCCTAGATATAGAAGGCGAGAGTACAACCCAACAGATGTTTGTTATCCCTTTGAAGAACTCTAATGTAGAAGATATGCAGAAGATTTTGAGTCAACTTGTAAGTCAAATGAATAGTATGACACCCACTCCAAAAACCAAAGATGGCAAAGCTCCCCAAAAGGCAATGGTTGTGAGTGATGTAGAGCGGAATGCTTTGGTTATTTTAGCAGATAGCGATCAGATTAAAAATATTCGTAAGACTATCAATAGACTTGATGTCCCAAAACCACAGGTCTATGTTAAGGTGAAGATTGTAGAGATTAATACAGATATAGCTTCTCAGATAGGACTCCGTTATGGATTTGAGACAGGCAAGATTACAAGCCAAGGACTCTTTACTCTAGCAGGAAATGCAGGTGCAGACTCGTTGATGATTTCTGATAATCTTTTAGGGTTCTTAAACACAGACACGACGCAATATGACCAGAGTGGAAACTTGGTAACCACTACAGAACAGGCGTTCTCTTTTGAGTCTGGTATTAGTGAGATGTTTGCATTAGGAGCAAAGCTTGACCTTATGAAAGAGAATGGTGCAGCACAAATTTTGAGTGAGCCATCAGTGCTATGTATCAATAACAAAGAGGCATCAGTCTATGTAGGACGGACACAGTCTATTATGACACAAGCACAACAATCAACAGTAGGGCAGGGTAATATTGTCAATAACTACTCTCGTGAAGATATTGGTATTACGCTCAAAGTAAAACCTAGACTCTCTAGCAACAACAAAGTCTCCCTAGAAGTCCATGCCACCATAGAAGATGTTCTTCCTAACTCTAGTTCTAATGCAGATAGACCCACCACAACCAAAAGAGATGTAACCACCAACGCTATTGTCAATAACGGTGAGACAATTATCTTGGGTGGGTTGATTAAAAACTCTGGTGGTAAGAGTGTGACGAGTGTGCCAATACTAGGAGATATTCCTGTACTAGGTGAACTCTTTAAATCCAGAGGGAACTCCGTACAGAAGATTAATGTTGTTATCTATCTAACTCCCTATATTGTGCGAAAAAGTGGTGACCTTAAGAAGCTAAGAGAGGCACTAGTGGAGCTAGAGAATATTCAGACGCGTTATAATGATTTTGTAAAAAAAGCACTAGAGTCCAAAAATGCACCAAAATGGTATGAAAAGTCTCTTTTAGATGATTCAAACCACGAAGCAAGTGGTCGTACCAAAGTAGATAGTGATGTTTTGAGTATAGAACATACCTACAAACATCCAGCAAGTAACCGTACGAATGCCAAGGGTGCTGATGGTGTCTTTACTATAGGAGATTAGTATGAATTTTCCACAACTACAAGATGTAGACCTTAACCCTCTTTGGGCAGAAGGTATCGACCATAAATTAGCCCTTAAACACTCTTTGTTATTTGCCACTGTAGAGAACCAAGATGTAGGGATTGTGGAGAGATCTACTCTTACTACAGCCCTCAATCATCTCTCTACGCTAGAGCTAGAGTATGGTATCTACTTGGTAGACGAAGAGAGTTTTGTACGGCTTCGTAATAAATTTTTAGAACGCCAGACAGGAGACTCTTTTGACGCGATGTCCACTGCATCTGATGAGCTTATAGAGGTAGAATCTGACCTTTTGGAGTTTATCCGTAACTCTCAAGACCTCTTATCCAATGAAGCCTCTGCTCCTGTAATTAAACTGGTCAATTCACTCTTTTTTCAGGCTATCCAAAAGGGAGCAAGTGATATTCACATCGAGACAGCCGAACGAAAAGGTGAAGTGCGTCTGCGTATAGATGGAGCATTGAAAAAGCATATAGATTTAGACAAAAGTATTATTAGCTTAGTAATTAACCGTATCAAAGTTATCTCTAACCTTGATATATCAGAAAAGAGAGTCCCACAAGATGGACGAACACAAATAACCATTGCGAGTAAAACACTTGATGTAAGGGTCTCTGTGTTGCCTACTTATTATGGTGAGCGAGTAGTGATGCGGATATTGATGCAGAGTGATAGTATCCCCACCCTTGAAGACCTTGGATTTAGAGAGGATCTTACAGCACAATTTTATAAATTTCTCAACCACTCCCACGGTATGATTTTGGTCACTGGTCCTACAGGCTCTGGTAAATCCACAACCTTGCACTCTTTTTTGCAACACATTGCAACTCCTGATAAAAATATTATCACAGTAGAAGACCCAGTGGAGTACAATGCTGATAATATCAACCAAATTCAGGTCAATACCAAAGTAGGGCTTACCTTTGCTTCAGGGCTTCGCTCTATCTTGCGTCAAGACCCTGATGTCATTATGATAGGAGAGATAAGGGACGCAGAGACCGCAGAGATAGCCCTACAATCTGCCCTTACAGGTCACCTCTTGCTCTCTACGCTCCACACCAATGATGCCACCTCCTCTCTAACACGACTTATGGATATGGGCATTGCCGATTATCTGCTTTCGTCTACACTTTTGGGAGTACTAGCCCAAAGACTCACAAGACAACTCTGCAAAGAGTGCAAAGTCTCTACAACCCTAGCCCCTAGCATAGCCCAAGAACTCAACCTCCCTACATTTGGAAACTACTACCAAGCCAAAGGATGTAAAGAGTGTGATTTTACAGGCTACAAAGGCAGACAAGCCGTAGGAGAACTCTTTGTCATAGATGATAAAGTCAAAGAGATGATAAAAGATGGCTTCAACGACCACCAAATCAGAGAAGGCATGAAACGCCTAGGCATGATAACCATAGCCGACAGACTCAAAGAGATGCTAACCCAAGGGGACACAAGCTACGAAGAGGCTCTAAGGATAGGATTGATGGATGGGTAGGAAAAGAAAATAGCACTTATGATAAAAAGAAAAGCGTTTACATTATTAGAAGTACTTATCTCTATAGCACTGCTTTCGTTGGTGCTTTTGGCATTGTATAAAAGTGTGAGTATGTTGAGTGCTTCAAATTTGCAACTTTTTGAGCATCTTGAAGAGGCTAACCAAGAGAAAAAGGCTGTAGAGACGCTTTTTTTGGATATTGCTAGTAGTGATGGGAATATTAGTATTGAAAATAATGAGTTTAGTCGCTTGTGTATAGAGAGTACTCGTAACTCTTTGTATGCACTCTCTTTGGCTAAGGTCTGTTGGCTTGTCTCCAAAAAAGATAAAAGCCTTATGCGAAGTGAGGGGAACTATTATGAGTTGCCGTTAGAAAGTGAAGAGAGAGTAGCTGTGGATAGTGTGATGGTGGGTATGGAGGTGTTTGATGTCTATCGTAAAGGGGGTGAGGTGTTGGTGCTTTTGCAACAAAAGGGTCAAAAATCTATGAGCTTTATGGTGCATGGAGTCCCAGAGATTAGTACAAAGAAGAAGGTAAAACAACTTCCTAAAAAAGCACCAATTAAAATTAAATCGTCTCCTTCAGCACCACAAATACCAAAAGTTTAAATTTTTTTTATAAAAAAAGCCAAGAACTCTTTACTTTAAAAGTTTTTTTTGTTATAATCTCATTCCAATTTTAAATAATTTCTTTTAAAGTCGGAATGGATATGCGGGCGTAGCTCAGCGGTAGAGCATAACCTTGCCAAGGTTAGGGTCGACGGTTCGATCCCGTTCGCCCGCTCCATTAATTTTATATTAAGTATGTGGTGTCCTATTTATGCCCGGGTGGTGGAATGGTAGACACAGGGGACTTAAAATCCCCCGGTCATTGTGACCGTGCCGGTTCAAGTCCGGCTCCGGGTACCACTATTTTTGAGGAGCCATCGCCAAGTGGTAAGGCCGTAGCCTGCAAAGCTACTATCCCCAGTTCAAATCTGGGTGGCTCCTCCATTAATATAAAATATTTTTACTT
>JADGDQ010000059.1 GCA_016744805.1 Sulfurovaceae bacterium | reverse complement strand
CTCCAAATGTTATAGATCTACTTGTATCAATATCATACTTTTTATTATAGAGCTGTTGAAACTCTTCATCAATATAACGAGTATACCAATCTAATAACCTCTTATTTGATTTCTTACCTGTAGTGAGTCTATGGCGTTTACCGTCCACCACACAATCAAGTATAATAATATCAAATTTGTTTACTGTTACCTTTGCCACTTATCTAACCTTTCTTAGCTGTTGGCATAATCATTATACTATTTTTCTCTTCACCTGGTGAATAACCGAAACATGTATAAACCAGCTATTACCTTTCTTAACAAACTTATCAGGTGGTAAATTGTTATAGCAGTATTTGCGTAGACCGTCTAAGGTCTTATAACCGCACTCTATAGCATAAGGTTTACTTAGAGGTATCCAAGTAGGTAAAGAGCTATGTATCTTTATTATCTCTTCTAGCTTAGAATTAATTGCATCAAGAATCATTTTAACTCCTCTTCAGCATCTTCTTTGTCATAGTACCATCCATTAGGATAAGTATCATCCAAATCTCTTTCAAACTGTGCTAGATTAGAAACACAATCAAACTCAACTTCTAATAAATCATCATTATCAAAGTCAAGGATATAGATTTTCATCTCATATCCCTATCAAAACTAAAAGATAATTGAACGCAAGAATCAGAAGAATCACAAACCCCTTGAGATATTTTCTCTTCATCTCTTTTTTGCTTGAGTAATTTTTTTCTCAAATTCTTATCATAAACTTTTTTAGCATATCTTGATTGACTATTTCTAATAATATCATCTATAACCTCTTGTGGTGTTTCATGTCTCATCTGTAATCTCCTCTTTTATCATGTATCTCTCTACAAGAAAGAATATAAATTTAATAAAAACAAAACACACAATAACTATACCATTAAGATAATAGTGTATCTGTTCAGTATCTGCACCAGCTTCTGTTAGAGCTATAGTCATCTCAATTAAAGTAGAACTGACAACAAGAATAATTATAAGAATTGGTAGTTCTAAAAGTATAAATAACAACATCTTAAGATATTTTTTATAGGATGGCTTCACTCCATGCAAAATTTAGCTCTCCAAATCTAAGCGAAATACGCTGTTTAGATTTGTCTTCCGATTCGCTATACTCTTCTATCAATTTGGTATAGTCTCTTTTGAGCCAAGTATTGGCTTCTAAAATCTCATCTATCTGACTATGCTTTATATTTAATCCGAACTCTCTATTGATAGGATTATCAAATATATCTACAATGAGTTTATGATATTTGTCATATTCCGTAAAAAAATACCCCTCACTCTTTGTATCATAAGTTAAAAAGATACTGATACTAGGAGAACTTTTCCTAAAAGGGTGAAAATATTGTGGATGGGCTGTCAAAAAACATGTCTCATCTAAATAGCCTTGCAGAGTATCTGCTCCTACTTCCTCATAAGAGCTTAAATCATATTCCGTCATATAATGTTCCAAATCAGACAAAGATTCTTTCGGTTTTAGCTTTTTAGGTTTTTGTATTCTTACCGTGGCATCTAGTCTTTGAGCCAAACGATTAGTATCTACAAGTTTGGATATATTATGTGTTTGAAGCCTAACATCTTTATCCATACTCACCTCATAACCTGGTTTGTTAAAATATAATCCTTTTTTATCACCTGCGATGAATGCCTTAAAATTATACTCCATAAGTGCAATATTAGCTTTGTCTATCACCCCTTTTCTATGTCTATGTACACGACCTGCAAGTTGGATAATAGAACGGTAAGAAGAAGGTTCAATCACTGCCCAATCAAAATCATGGTCACGCCCTACCTCTTCTACAGGTGTAGCAACAACAATAAAAATCATATTTTTACTATGGCTAGATTCCAAATGAGAACGAATAATTGAATTAGCAAATGCTTTAGGCTCTTCACCCTCTTTTTCATTTCGTTTCAACACAGCATCAAGATGTTTCTCTTGATCATGACGCAAAAGCAAAACTTGATTGGAGTGATACGCCATAACTCTGACCTCAATATCTTTAGGATATATCTCTGCCATCAAATATTTAGCTAGTGCTACACAAGGGTGAATATTTGCCATACGCACCACACCAAACGAGACAGATTTATCTGTTTGTTTATCTATTGTATGATGGGTATGATGTTTTTCTATAAGTGCTTCTTTTGTCTTCTGATACAGCTTTCATAACCTTAGCATTGGCAAAGGTCTTACCACAACCTGTACTTGCCATATTGACAGCAAAAAAACCTTTTTTACTCTTGGAGTCCATTATCTCTTCTATCTTTTTAACAGCTTTATCTTGCCATGCGTAGGCTTTGGGACTTGCTCTTTTGATATACCTATTTTCTCTTGCCATTGGGGGTTCTTGCTCAAAAGCAGGGAGTAGATGTATCGTTTTTAATGCACTTGCCATCACACCACAAAGGTGTTCATCAAGTTTCTGTTTTAACTCTTTGCTTTTGGAGTCGGTATTGGCAAAAAGTCCTGTAGTATCACTCCAACTACTATCAGCATTTTGAGAAGAGTAATTATGGTCGCCCAACATCAAAGCCAATCTAGCATGATGTAACACCACTCTATAGCTTCCATCGTTTATTGACTCCTCCAACAAATCAAGTGTCCCAATCATACGATGCGACCATTTTTTGATATTTTTCATCCATTTAGGAGAGTTGCTCAATAGTCCATGATTAAATTCAAAACACTTATCTATCAGTCCTTTATATTCCTCTTCATCTCTTCTGTTTTCATATCCCCATGACTGTTGAATATTTTTAAGTGTCGCTTCTATAGAAAAAGCTTCTTCTCCTTGCCAATGATTACTATTTTGCATATCCAAAGGTAATCTATGATGAGAGACAACTAGCCACATGATAAGTTTTGCTGAATTAGGAAGGTTTTTTAGTACTTGATGCGTATCATCTTTGATTATGGTCTCTTTTAATATACGCTCATCTATCTCTCCTTTAGCCAAACGATGTAGCCAATCGTCACTATTTTGAGAGATAAATGAATGAAGTAGAAGACAAGAAACCCACTCATGACGGATAGGATCACCTTTGATTTTACTATTTGGTTTGAGTTTTTCTAAGTAATAAGTATTGGCTCGTTTAGAGTGTAGTATAGCTTTGAGTTCTGCAAGCTGTTCCATTACTATCCTTTTTCTCTATTATAATAGAGTGAAAAATTAAGATAAAGTTTAAATTTGCTTGACTCTTGAAACATATAGGAAATAAAAACCTTTTATACAGAGGTTTTTATTTGACTTTTAAAACTATCTGAACTTCTTTTTAATAGCTTTAAACTGTTGAAAGTTATCTACAAATAGGCTCAAAAGTGTTGGGTCTAGTTTGTTGGCACTCTCTCTTTTCATTACTTCTAATGCATCTTTAGAAGACATAGATGCTTTGTCATAACTCCTACTAGAGGTGAGTTCATCAAAGTAATCAGTAATAGTTGCAATACGCGTATAAAGAGGAATTTCTTCTTCTTTTAATCCTTTTGGATAGCCACTGCCATCCCAGTTTTCATGGTGATAAAGAGTGATAACTTTTGCCATTTTGATAAGTGCTGTCTCTTCTAAATCTTTTAATATTTCTAAACCAAGTTGAGGGTGTGTTTGAAATAATTGACTTTCATTATTGTTATAAGCTTCTTTTGGAAGCCTGAGTAGACCAATATCATAAATAGACATAGCATAAAAGATATTATCAGCCTCTCGCTTATTTAACCCATAAATATTTCCCAAAAGTACAGTATATTCACCCAGTCTTTGTGAAGCATTGTTTTCACTATTATGGGCAAGAGTACCTAGCTTTTCTAGGAGTTTCTTTTGAGAATGATCTGCTATTTCTAAAGCTTTTTGTAAGTTTTTGATATACTCTAATGAGTGAATATCTTCTTCTTGGGTATCACTTTTAATCTCGTCAAAAAGAGTACTAAATATTTTGATTCTAAGATTATTAAAGACTCGTAATTTTACCTCTGTAGGATTATAAGGTTTAGAGATAAAGTCATTAGCTCCAAGCTTATATGTAGTTTTTCTCTCGTTTTCTTCAGAAGTAACAATTATAACAGGAATAGAGCAATATTCATCACTTTTTTTGAGTATTTCTAAGGTTTCAAATCCGTTCATATTAGGCATAACGAGATCTAACAAAATAATATCAATAGAGTTTTTCTCTAGCACTTTAAAAGCTTCTTTGCCATTATCTGCTTTAAAAACAGTAATATTTTGATACTCTTCAAAGATAGCAGCAGCTAATTCTTGATTAAAGCCATCATCTTCAACAATTAAAATAGAACATTTTCCAAGTTTTTCTAGTTCTGTCATTGTACTCTCCTTCTAAGTTATTGTGCTTTCAATAGGCTCTTTAAGGCATCTATAATTTCATCTTTAGCTTTTATAAGTGCCAAGAAATCACCTTTTTCGGCGACTTTTTGCAGTTCTCCTGCTTGTGTAGCTATCTCGTCTAAACCAATATTTGAGCAGACTCCTTTGATAATATGAAAGTCTTCTACCAAGGAAGCTGTATCTTTTTTGCTAAAGTTCTCTTCTAGTCTTTGAATATATTGTGTAATACTCTCTAATGCTTTGAGGTAAAGTTTATTGGCAATTTCTAGATTGAAATTTACTTGTAGATGTTCAAAAGCTCTCTCTTTTAATGCTTCTCCTGAGTACTGAGATTTCTTTAGTTTTTGAGTTGTAATTTTTTCTTTGGGATTAAACTCATGGTTGAGTATTTTAAGAAGTTTATTTTCTATATCTATTTTTGAGAGAGGTTTTTCGATAAAATCATTCATGCCAGAAGCTTTGGCTGCGAGTTTATCTTCTTTGTATACATTGGCACTCATACAGATAATAGGGGTGACACTGTCAAATTTTCGGATAGCTTTAGTAGCCTCTAGACCATCCATAACAGGCATTCTCATATCCATCAAAATAGCATCGTAGTGGTTTGATTGTGCTTTGTCTACAGCCTCTTTTCCATTAATTGCTGTATCACAAGAGATAGAAAAGAAGTTGTTAAGCATCTCTTTTTCATACTCTCTATTAATCTCTACATCCTCTACAATAAGCAGTTCTAATTGAGAATAATCAATTACTTCTTTATCTCCAAAGAACTCTTTGGCATAAATACTTTCCATCTCTTTGATAAAGCGTTGATAGGGAATAGGTTTATGAATTACCGAGTCAAACTCTGCAAAATTTTTATCTCCCTCTTCACCTACAAGAGCAATAAGTTTTATGTCAGGGTTAATTGCACGGAGTGTACCTGCTATATTGTTGGTATGATTTTTGAAAACATCCAAATCAAAGACTGCCATATCATAAAATTGTCCACTTGCGACCATTTGAACTAAAGAAGAGGTAATATCAGAGTTTTGTGTACAATAGTTTTGAAAATTAATATTGTGAAGCATAAACTCTTTAGAGAGCTTCTCCATAAAATCATTTCTTTCTGCAAACATCATAATGTTTGCCCCTTTAAGCTCTTTTCCTACTTCTCTTTTGTCTGATTGTTCCACAACAATACTCACAGAAAAGCTACTGCCTACACCTACTTTAGACTCAACCTTAATATCTCCACCCATAAGGTGGGCAAGTTGTTGCGAAATATAGAGACCTAGCCCTGTACCTTGTGTTTTATCTGTAGATTGAAAAGGTTGGAAAAGGGTCTGAGAAATTTCTGTTGGGATACCATTTCCTGTATCATCAATATTAATCATAACTTTGAGCTTTTTATTTTTGAGCTCTTTAATGGATTTGACATAAAAGCGGATAGAGCCTTGTTTTGTAAACTTTGCTGCATTAGAGAGTAAATTTAAGAGAATCTGCTTAAGCCTCTTATCATCAGTAACTATAGGATAGTCTAGCAGAGGAATATCATGAATAAAATCTACATCTTGTGCCACTTTAGAAGAGATAAGATTAACACAATCATTGAGCATATCATCAAGGTCAAACTCTTTTAAAGAGAGTTCAATCCTGTTATCTTCTAGTTTTGCCACATCCAAAAGGTCACTGATAAGTGCCAAAAGATGGTCTGAACTCTGTACAATATTATTAAGGTATCTCTTTTGTTTATTGTTAAGTACAGTATCTTCTAGTAGTTCACTATAACCCAAGATAGCAGTAAGAGGAGTACGAAGCTCATGGCTAACTGAGGCGATAAATCTTTTCTCATTAGCAAGAGACTCTTCTAGCTCTGCGTTGACCTCTGTAAGAAGATGAGAAAGAGTAAGTTTATCTTCATTGACTTTTATATATTTTGCTTCAGTCTTTTTGGTCTTTTTTTCCAAAATTGTAAACTTATTGATTAACTCCTCTTTTGCATCAGATTTTGGGAGAGTGTTGATAATGGTTTTGATAGCTTGTATAGGCATAAATTAGTCCTTTTCTCTTAGTAGTACAGTGACAAATGTTTCATTGTGAAAGCCATATCCACCAGGGAAAGCACCAATTTCACCATAAACAAAACAGCCTATAAGAGGACAATTTGCAATTTTTGATGCCCTCTCAATCTCTTCAATTGTAAAAGAACCTAAAACCTCTTTGCGTGAACAGCAAGGAAAGACCAAAGCAACTTGGGCTTTAAAATCTTTATGTCCTTCTAGTGATTTTGTGATACTTCTATCAACATGGTCAACAATCTCTTTGCCTTGTGGTACAGCCATTCGTACTTTTGATTTCTCTTCTACATGTCCTGCAAAGACCATTGAACCATCTTCATTCATACCCAAAACAGCACGATAAGATACCTGTCCATTACGCATATTAACCTCAAGAGGATACTCCAAACCAATTTGAGGCATACGGCTCATATTTGATTTAAGATAGTTAGCATAAAATTCTACAGCAGGAGCATTATCAATCTCATATACAATATTACCTTCTGCCCTAGTGACAATCTTCTCTTTTCCAATACCAATCCAGCCAAAGGCACGAGAGCCTATAACTTCTATTTTGCTATTATCTAAAGCAAGAACTACTACACCATGGTTACTAAAGTTTTTTCCAGAGAATACAAAGGTATCTTCAAGCATAAAATCATCACCTGCTGCTCCACCAAAAGCATAGGTAATACCAGAAGATAGAATCCCTTGCGTATAAGCATCATTATCAAAGAGTAGCCCTCCCGTTGCGGTGATGATAGTCGTATCGTCAAATTGATTTTTTGCCCACTCTCCAACTTGTTCTCCGACTTGATAATAGTCTTTGCTCTCTATAGGCAAAAATTTAAATGCTATAGCTAAAGGGTCTACTTCTATAAGCATACAGACAATACTCTCTTCAACTTCATTTGCACCTAATTTTTTATCAGCAAATACTTCACCAACACTAGTTGCACCAAAGATAAAAAATGAATATTTATTGAGTTTTGTAATCAGTTGGCGTATATCGTAGCTAATAGAAGTATAGATAAAAGATAACGAGGGGTTAAATCCTTTCTCTATAGTATGGTCAATTTGTTTTATTAAGTCTTTAATAGAATAAGCATTAATTATTTTACTTTTCATTACAATGTCCTTTAATTTGGGGTAAAGAGTCTATAGGCATTTTGATACTCCTTTTATATATTTAGTAGTTTTTGTCTAATTTGAATAAATTCAGAGAAATTTTTTAAAAATACTTTTAGTAATTTAGGATTGAATTGCTTGGCACTTTGTACATAAAGCATATTATAAACTTCTTCTTGACTATATAAATTTTTTTGTTTATGATTTTTTTGACTAAGTAAGTTCTCAAAGGTTTCAACAATAGCCACAATATTTGCCTCTTTGCTAATTTCACTTTTTTTGAGTCCATAAGGAGTGCCTGAACCATCATAAAACTCATTATATTCTAAGATAACTTTTTTTGCAATTTTGATAAAATCTGTTTCAATACTATTAGATATACTTTGATAGCCCATTAAAATATACTTTTGGTACTCTTTTGTTCCCTTTTTGACTTCGCTTTCATCTACTCCACACAAACCAATATCCCGAATTAAAGAGGCGTAATAAATATTAATAGCAATAGTCTTGTTATAATCTAATTTTAGGGCAAAGGTTTTAACAATAGAAGAGATAACTTTTACTCTATTTCTTTGGAGAGGTTTTGCTTTTGTTTTTGCAGAGATGATTTTGAGAAAAAAATCTTTTTGAGATCGTTCTACCTCTTCTTGTGTATAGTATACCTCAGATTTGTTCACCTCTTTTACTACAGGCTCTTCATTATTTATATAATGCTCTTGATACTCTATACCTTTTTTCTCTTTGAGTGTACAGTATATTTTTATTTCTAACTCTTCTACTTTAAAAGGTTTAGAAATAAATTCATTTGCACCCTGAGCATAAAACTTTTTTTTCTCTTCTTCATCCGTTGTCATAGCCAAAATAGCAATTCGTCGATACTCTTTATTTTTTTTAATTTCAAGCAAAGTCTCATATCCATTCATTTTTGGCATATGTAAATCAAGCAAGATAATATCCACAGGATACTCTTTTAAAATATCAAGTGCTTCTAACCCATCATGAGCCTCATAAAAATTAACTTGTGGTATTTTATTGAGCATACTACGAATAAGAAGTCTATTAAAAGGATCATCTTCAACAATCAGTATATTAATATCTCCTAACTGTTCCCAAGAAATCATATAACTATCCTTTATCTTAATTACTATTATTTTTATTAATAATTTAACAGTATAGCTATTTTCTACTCTATAAAGATAAGAATTTTATTTTATTGTATTTTTTTAAAGTGAGTGAGTAAAATATACCGTTGAAAGTTTATATTGCTGAGGGAGAAGGGGATATTTTTTAAAGAGGATTGATTGGTAGTTTTACATAATATATGTTATGATATATAAGCTTAAAACATAGAAAAATTCACAAGGAATTATTATGAAGTTAAAAAAAGTTGAGATAATAAAATATAGAAACTTTGAAAATATTATTATAAATTTTGAAGAGAGTAAGTTTCCCAATGTCTTTACTATTGCTAGTAAAAATGGGGGTGGGAAGAGTACGCTTTTGCAGTTTATTTTTATAAGGAATACTAATAAATAATGAATTCTAACAAAAAAATGGGTATCTTTACCCACGGTGGCGACTCTGAAGAGTTTGCCCAAAAGATAGGTTGTGAAATTGATGAGGTTATAGATCTCTCTTCTAATATAAACTTTGTAAGACCTTCTATAGATATAGATTTTAATAGGCTCTCTATCTCTGCGTATCCCTCTTATACAAAGCTCTATAGTGCTATAGCCAAGAGATATGGAGTAGACAAGGAGTCTGTAGAGCTATTTAATGGGGGGAGTAGTGCTATATTTTCTTTGTTTCGATTTTTGGATTTGGAATCTTATACACTTTATGCTCCTATGTATTTGGAGTATAAAAAATCAGCTTTGTTGAGAGGGTATAAAATTACATATATAGATAGGTTTTCAAATATCAATGATCCTATTGAGGCTGGCTCATTTGTAATATTTGTGAATCCTGCAACGCCTGATGGCAAGTATTATAATATAGACTCTCTTATGAAAGAATGGATGGCTAAAGAGTGTACAATTTTGATTGATGAATCATTTTTGGATTTTACTCCTTTTGAGTCAGCTATTAGATACTTAGAGGAGTATGATAAACTCTATATACTTAAATCTATGACGAAGTTTTATGGCAGTGCTGGTATTCGTATTGGTACGCTTTTATCTCAAGCTCAAAATATTTCTGCTATCAAATCACGAGAGCCTTTATGGAAAATTTCTCAATTTGATAGTGCGTATATAATGGCATCTTTAGAAGATACAAAATTTAACAACCGCTCACAAAAAGAGAACAAAAAATCAAAAGAAAAGCTTATAGCAATGCTCAAAGAGTCTAGGTATATCAAAAAAATATACCCCTCTGATGCCAATTTTATATTGGTTCAACTCAATAGTATAACAGCACAAGAGTTTCAAGAACTTCTTATGCCATATAAAATAATGATTCGAGACTGTTCTAATTTTGATGGATTAGATAATTCATTTGTAAGAATAGCTATCAAAGATAAAAAAGCTATGGATATTTTAAAAACCTGTATAGATAAAATATAATAAATAAAGGAGTTTTTATGATTATTTAAAATAGAGTAGGGTGATGGATTCAAGTTTTTGATATTTATATAAATTGTTATAAGTAAGGGGAAATTGTTAATGGTGGGTCCTCGGGGACTCGAACCCCGGACCACTCGGTTATGAGCCGAGTGCTCTAACCAGCTGAGCTAAAGACCCATATTTTTAGCT
>JADGDQ010000012.1 GCA_016744805.1 Sulfurovaceae bacterium | reverse complement strand
CAAAAAAGATTATAATCATAATTTTTGATATTTTATTCATTACTTTTTTCATTACTTTTTCTCCGTTAAATTCTCAATATCAACTACTCTACCTCTTTGAAACTCAACCCTAAAAGTCTGCCTCTCCTTTTTGTTATACTGTGTAGCATTTTGAAAAGTCATCCATATTTGACTATTATCTGGTTGGAGGGGACAGGTGATAATGATAATCTAAGAAGTCTACGCTGTACTCCAAACAAGGAGTAATCATGCCAAGATGACCAAGCATAGAGATAGCAGGGTATTATCATATTATAAATAGAAGAGTAGAATAAAGAGTCATATTCACTCGTTCCACACTCTCTAGAGCTTCATAACGAGTAAAATTCAAACTACTTGCAGACTCCTCTATCTTTGGCAAACTTGGCACTCTTTAATGCCCAAGCTAACTTTTTTTCATCACAGCTACTATCTGCTTGGCATACACGCTCATACATATTAGCAGACTCTACAAATTTGCAGTCTCTCTCATGCCACTGGGATGCGGTTAGAAGATACCAACTATAGGAGTTCTTGTCTCCAAATTCTACTGCTAGTTGTAACTCTTGTGAGGCTACGCTATAGTTTTTCTTGGCATAATGGATATATCCTAACATTTTATGTCCATAGGGTTTTCCATATCCATAGGCTAAAGAGTCTGTAAAGTCTTTGAAGGCAAGTTCTAGTCTATTTTTTTTATAGTAGATACCTCCTCGTATATGCAAGAGATAAGGGTCCATTTTATCGTAACTAATAGCTTCATCTATATACTTTAGTGCTTTATCATACTGTTTTAAGTTTCTATAAACCTCTGCTTTTCCTTTGAGTGCAAAAGTATTTTGTGGTATATCTTTGAGAGATGCTTCATAATCAGCCAAAGACTTTTGATACTCTCCTAGATAATAGTAGGCGTTTGCTCTACTAGTTAAATACTCCGCATTGGGATAGATAGCAATAGCTTTGCTAAAGTAGGGTATTGCATCTTTATATGCCGTCTCTTTTCGAGAGACAAAGAGACTATAGCCTTGTGTATACTCAACAAAACCTTGTAGCCTTTTTAGAGTAGGATTTTGGTCTTCAAGGGCTTTACTCTCTTTTAGAAAAGTCTCTATCTCTTCTATAGAACCACCCCATTTAGGTTGTAAGAAATTAAGATAGTTATCTCGTATAACTACAGAGAGAGGATTGTTTTGGAGTCCTTCTGCTAAATACTTATCACGCAACTTTATTTGACTTCTAACCGATAGTACACTTATCAAATATGTATAGGCTATGGATTGTTTAGGATCTTTATCTACTACAAATAGTAGCTCATCTTTTGCTTTTCTAAAGTGAGCTCGCATCTTGGCAAACTGTTGGGATGTTGTCTCGCTACTCCATCTTGTTCCACGAGATAACCACCCTAGATTACGATGGTATGCACCCATAGCCAAATGAGCAAACAGAGAATCAGGAGAACTCTTTTGCCATAACTCTAACTCCTTTTCCAAGAGAGGGTCAGAGTTACTAAAAGCACTCATTACATGTAAAAGTGTACGCTCTTTGGTTACATCACGCTCATACTCTTTTTGCAAAAGTAGTAACTCTTTGTCTAGTGTTGTAAACTGATGACTCTTTACAAGCTCTAACCAAAAGGCTTTGCCCCTAAGAGAGCTAGTTGCATCTGCTAGGGCTTGCCCTATAAACAGTAGAGAGATACAGAGTATTATAAACTTTTTCATGCTTTATTTCCTAAATTTGAGATTTTTAATAATAGCATAAACTCTTCTATGAGTATGCTTAAATATTTTTAAC
This sequence comes from Sulfurovaceae bacterium, assembly GCA_016744805.1. GTDB lineage: Bacteria > Campylobacterota > Campylobacteria > Campylobacterales > Sulfurovaceae > SZUA-451. The sequence continues at coordinate 48,959 of JADGDQ010000012.1, read as the reverse complement.
CCTTTCCTTATGAATTCAAAAGCAACCCTACTACTACTCTACGCTAAAATATAGCATCAAAATTAAGGAGAATCTAGCGTATGTTCTCATTTACCTTTATCAAACGCCCCATTCTTGCAACTGTTATGGCTCTGATTATTATTATCTCTGGTCTTGTATCGCTTCAGGTGTTGCCTGTGCAGGAGTTTCCTGATATTGCTCCACCTACTGTGGTGGTCTCTGCTACCTATACAGGGGCAAATGCCTTTGATGTAGAAGAGAGTGTTACACGCCCCCTAGAAGACCAACTCAATGGACTCAAGGGCATGATTTATATGCAGTCATCCTCTACTTCTGTAGGGCAATCTATGATCTCTATCTTTTTTGAGTCGGGGTATGATTTGGATTTGGCTGCTGTAGATGTGCAAAATAAGGTCTCTGTAGCTACCCCATCTTTGCCAAAAGAGGTGCGTGATAGAGGGGTGCTTATTAGCAAAAAAAGCCCTAGTATGGTGGCTATTGTCTCGATACAAGGAGACGAGCGGTACGATAACTCTTTTTTGAGTAATTTTATCAATATCTCTGTACTTGATGAACTCAAAAGAATCAAAGGGGTAGGAGAGGCCAAAAACCTAGGAGAGCTAAAATACTCTATGCGTATCTGGCTCGATCCTGACCGTATAAAATCTTTGGATTTAACACCCAATGATATAATAGGGGCTATTAGCTCACAAAACAGACAGGCTTCTATAGGAAAGATAGGAGGCAATCCGACCTTTGGTGATCAAAAAATAGAGTATATTCTTACAACCAAAGGAAGAGTAGAGAGGGTAGAGGAGTTTGAAAAGATAGTTATCAAATACAAAGAAGATGGCTCTTTGGTCTATCTGCGTGATGTGGCGACTATTGAGCTAGGGTCAGAGTCTTATGAGATAGAAGCAAGTCTCAATCAGAATCCATCAGGGCAGATTGGTATCTATCAACTCCCAGGGTCAAACTCTTTAGAGATTAAAAAAGCGTTAGTGCAGACGATGCAGAGACTCTCTTCACGCTTTCCTGAGGGGATTAGCTATAAGATTCCTTTTGATACAACACTCTATATAGAGGAGGCTATTGATAATGTTACCAAGAGTCTCTTTGAGGCACTGCTTTTGGTAATTATAATTATATTTATATTTTTACAGTCATGGCGACCTACAGTTATTGCTGCGATTGCTATCCCTATCTCACTTATTGGAACTTTTGCTGTTATGGCTGTAGCAGATGGATTTTCTATCAACTTTCTTACACTCTTTGGGTTGATATTAGCTATTGGTATTGTGGTAGATGATGCTATTTTGGTGGTGGAGAATGTAGAAGTGATAATGAAAAAAGAGCCTGATTTACCTATTATCCGTGTTGTCCAAAAAGCTATGAAGCAGTTGATTGCTCCTATTATCTCTACAACGCTTGTTTTGGTTGCTGTGTTTGTTCCAGTCTCTATGATGGCTGGGATTACAGGGGCGTTATATCAGCAGTTTGCTCTGACTATCTCTTTTGCTGTGCTTATCTCTTCGTTGAATGCTCTTACCCTCTCTCCTGCTATAAGTGCAATTATTATCAAAAGAGGCAATCCGAACAAAAAAGTTTTTATTGGCTTTACTCTTTTTGAGAACTTTTTTAGTTGGCTTACACGAGGATACAGAGGCTTTATCACTTGGCTTATCAAGATACGATACGCTGTTTTAGTACTCTTCTTTGGGCTTATTGCAACGGTTGCTTATCTCTTTATGATTACACCTACAGGGTTTATTCCATCAGAAGATAAAGGGGCATTGATTGTCTCTATCAACCTCAAAGCAGGAAGCTCCCTAGAGCAGACCAAAAAGATTACAGATGATGTCCAAAACCTTATCAAAGATATTAAGGGTATTGCTGATATTGTCACTATCAAAGGACTCAATGTGATTACAAGCTCTAATGATGGGAGTGCTAGTGTAATGTTTGTGGCACTTACACCATGGGAGCAAAGAAGCAAACCCTCAGAGAGTATTCGAGGGATTTTACAACAGATACGACAAAAAACTGCCCAATACCCCAATGCACAAGTGATTCCTATGAATATGCCTGGTATCTCTGGTGTGGGGGCTGTGGGTGGATTTGACTTTAGAGTGCAAGATTATCTCTCTGGCAATCTCAATAGTTTTGTAGGCTACACCAATGAACTTATCAAAGAGGCAAACAAAGACCCTAGAATCTCCAGAGCTTATACCACATACTCTACAAACTACCCTATGTATCAGATTACTATTGACCGCCAAAAGACAAGTGCCTTAGGGGTCGATTTGGCAGAGCTTTTTAGTACGATGCAGGTCTATTTGGGTTCTTATTATATTAATGATTTTACCAAGTTTGGAAAAGTATTTCGTGTGATGGTACAGGCTAATAGAGCCTACCGAAGCGAAAAAGGGGATATACGAAAGCTCTATGTCAAGAGTACACAAGGCAATATGGTACCTATATCTGCACTTATCTCTATCCAAGAGATAAAAGGTCCTCAAAATATAACACACTACAATCTCTACCGCTCAATTCAGATTAATGGCTCTGCTAGTGTTGGATATAGCTCTGGAGATGCTATGGAAGCTATGGAAGAGATAGCCTCTCGTGTACTACCACAAGGCTATGGCTATGAGTGGTCAAGCATGTCTTACCAAGAGAAACTCGCAGGAAATGCCCAAATTTTTGTCTTTATGTTTGTAGCACTAATTGTCTTTTTGGTTCTTTCTGCCCAATATGAGAGTTGGATTTTGCCATTGATGATACTATTATCTGTCCCTATAGTAATGATAGGAGCTATAGGGGCATTGCTTTTTGTAGGGTTGCCTCTGAATATCTATGCTCAGGTAGGGCTTGTTCTGCTCATTGCCTTAGCATCCAAAAATGCTATTTTGATTGTAGAGTTTGCCAAAGAACAGAGAGAATCAGGAGAGAGTATTATAGATTCTGCTATCAATGCAGGAACTCTACGCTTTCGAGCCATTATGATGACTATTTTATCTTTTATCTTCGGAGTTCTCCCCCTAGCCTTCGCATCAGGAGCAGGAGCTGTAACACAAATATCTATCGGTGTTGGACTACTTGGAGGTATGGTTGTAGCAACCTTTGTAAGTACCCTTCTAGTACCTGTACTCTATGTACTCCTAGAGAGCCTAAGAGAAAAGTTTGTATCTGTAGAAGAGGAGATAGCCAAAAGAGAGATGGAGTAGAGCTTTAGCTTATCTCCATCAAAATGCTAGTTAGGGTACTGGGTCTATCATTGGAAAATTGAAAACACCTTGCATTATGTTAAAGATGTGAGCTTTGAAGAAGATGCTTGTCGTAGTGGATTTTCACTCGTATTAATTGCTTTGGACGGACGACGCGATAGGTGATTTTCTCTTTTTGAGGGTCTCACTCTTTTCAAAACTCTGCTCCTGATAATGATACTATTGAGTCTTATTTTGTATTAGTTTCCAAGTATATTTTTATAGTTATAGCAATCAAAGTCTTAGAGTATAAGTAGCTATGATGCAAAATTTTATTATAATATAAACTATTAGATTAAATAAAGGAAGATAGAGTTGTTAGAGATAATAAAACTTATGCGACCTCATCAGTATGTTAAAAATATCTTTATTTTCCTACCGATGTTTTTTGCACTCAAGATTACACAGATAGATCTGCTACTCCAAGCCTCTCTTGCATTTATCGCATTTTCACTCACTGCGAGTACTATCTATATCCTCAATGATTACCATGATATAGAGGAGGATAGAGAGCATCCAAAGAAAAAAAATCGCCCTCTAGCATCGGGAGCTATTAGCAAAAAAGAGGCTTTAGGGATTATGAGTATTCTCTTTTTAGTAGGATCTCTCTTGATGCTCTCTCTCTCACTTCAAGCTACGGCAATACTTCTAAGCTATGTAGTGATGAATATCGCCTATAGCTTCTACCTCAAACATGTTGCTATTTTGGATGTAACTATTATCGCTATAGGTTTTGTATTGCGTCTCTTTATTGGTTCTGCTGTAACAGGAATAGCTCTCTCGATGTGGATAGTTATTATGACCTTTCTTCTCGCTCTCTTTTTGGCACTTGCAAAGAGACGCGATGATGTGCTTATCTATCTTAGTACAGGCAAAAAGATGCGTAAGGTGATAGATGGCTATAACTTGCCATTCTTAGATGGTGCGATGATGATTATGGCTTCTGTTGTGATTGTGGCATATACACTCTATACCACCTCTACAGCTAGAGATGAACACCTCTACCTCACTTCACTCTTTGTGATACTTGGTATTATGAGGTACCTTCAGATAGCCTTTGTAGAGGAGAATAGTGGCTCTCCCACAAAGATTGTCCTAAGAGACCATTTTACACAGCTAACCCTCCTTGGGTGGATACTCTCTTTTGGATGGATACTCTATTAATGATTGCTTTTAAATATACTATTTTTGCTGTAATCTCTACACTTTTTAATCTTTTGTTTCAATATCTTAGCTTTTTAGTTTATGAAGGGTTTGCTTCACTCTATGTGGCTATGTTGATAGGAACTTTAGCTGGATTAGTAGTCAAGTATATTTTGGATAAAAAATTTATCTTCTATCACAAAGTAGAGAACAAAAAAGATGATGCCAAGAAGTTTGCGTTATATTCTTTGATGGGTATTTTTACTACTATTATCTTTTGGGGTACAGAGATAGCCTTTGATGCGTTGAGCAGTAATGAAAATGCCAAGTATTTAGGAGCTATTATAGGGTTAAGTATAGGCTATATAATTAAATACTTTTTGGATAAGAAGTTTGTGTTTATAGATAAGGAGCGATAAGTTTGAAAAATTTAATAAGCTGGGGAATGTACCCAAAAGTAGAAAATAGAGTTTTTGATTTTGACCAAGCAGAAGAACTTACAGATATTATCCAAGAAAATTCTGAGCTGATTCCTTATGGTAATGGAAGAAGCTATGGGGATAGTGCTATAAGCTCCCATATTATCAATCTCAAACCCAAAGATTACTTTATCAGTTTTGATGAGGAGTTGGGGATATTGCATATAGAAGCAGGGGTGCTTTTGAGTGAGATACTAGACTCCTTTGTCCCTAGGGGGTGGTTTCTCAAAGTTACACCAGGGACAAAGCTTATCACTGTAGGGGGTGCTATAGCCTCCGATGTGCATGGCAAAAACCACCATGTAGAGGGGTGTTTTTCTGAGTGTGTGGAGGAGTTTCGTATAATGGTGGCAGATGGAAGCATTGTAGCGTGTTCTAAGATCAAAGAGCCAGAACTCTTTAGAGCTACTTGTGGAGGGATGGGACTTACTGGTGTGATACTTGATGCCAAAATCTCTCTTAAAAAAATAAATTCACAATATATAGACCAGACAACCATCAAAACCAAAAACCTCAAAGAGACCTTTGAAGCTTTTGAAGAGTATAGCCATCTGCCCTACTCTGTGGCTTGGATAGATTGTCTCGCAAAGGGTAAGAACAAAGGAAAATGCCTACTTATGGCAGGAGATTTTAGAGATGATGGTAATTTAAAGTATAAAAATAAAAGTGGCTTATCTATCCCTTTTACCTTCCCCTCATTTGCACTTAATAATTGGAGTGTACGGGCATTTAACTGGCTCTACTATGGCAAAGCACCCAAGGGTGTATCCAAGCAACGCGTTGATATAGATACATTTTTCTATCCTCTTGATGCCATAGGTCACTGGAACCGTATCTATGGCAAGGGTGGTTTTACGCAGTATCAGTTTATCTTTCCAAAAGAGACAAGTTATGAGGGGCTAGAGGCTATACTCACTGCTATCTCCAATTCAGGAAAAGGCTCTTTTTTGGCTGTGCTTAAATTGTATGGGAAAGCCAATGATAACTATCTCTCTTTTCCTATAGAAGGGTATAGTTTGGCACTCGATTTCAAGATAGAAAAAGGGCTTTTTGAACTTTTGGATCAATTAGATAAATTAGTTATTCAATACAAAGGGCGTATCTACCTTACCAAAGATGTGCGAGTAAGCAAAGAGACATTTGAACAGGGCTATCCTCAGATAGAGACCTTTAGAGAGTATAGAGAAAAAAACAGTATGATGAAAAAATTTCAATCATTACAATCACAAAGAGTAGGAATATAAAATGAGTTATATAGTAATAGTCGGTGCCAAAAGTGATATTGCAAAAGCAACAGCCAGAGAATATGCCCAAAATGGTTATGATATTTATCTAGCAGGACGAAATATTTCTGAACTAGAAACATTTGCAGAGGATATTAGAGTACGAAGTGAAAAAGCCGTAGAGTTAGTTGAATTAGATATTTTAAACTACGCATCACATCAAGCATTTTATGACTCTCTTGCAGAAAAACCTTTAGGTGTTATATCTGCGGTTGGCTATCTAGGAGAACAAGAAAAAGCACAACTAGATAATCAAGAAGCCCAAAAGATAATAGATACAAACTATAGTGGTGTGGTGAGTCTACTCAATATCATCGCAAATGACTTTGAAGAGAGACGCGCAGGGTTTATTGTGGGGATTAGCTCTGTAGCAGGAGATAGAGGGAGAAAAAGCAATTATATTTATGGTTCAGCCAAAGCAGGTCTGACTGCATATCTTTCAGGATTACGAAATAGACTCTATGAGTCTCAGGTGCATGTTCTCACCGTGAAACCAGGTTTTGTAGCTACTAAGATGACAGAGGGGATGGATCTGCCAGAAAAACTTACAGCACAGCCAGAAGAGGTAGCCCAAGATATATTTAAAGCTCAACAGAGTGGCAAAAGTGTACTCTATACCAAATGGATGTGGAAGTATGTTATGATGATTATCACCTCTATTCCTGAGTTTATCTTTAAGAAGATGAGTATTTAGGGTAATAATGCATTTTACTAATAATATTGTTATTTTAGAATTAGCACTCTTTTTTACACTCTATTTTCTCCTCTTTCAGTTGCCTCAAGCCAAAAAGATTCCTCTCTTGGTTCATAGTAAAAATCATTTTATTGCTATAGCCTCTATACTATTTTATGCGTCTTGGTATCCTCCTGCTATTTTACTTTTGTTTTATCATGCACTCTTAGGACGCTATAGTGCCAAGAGATTAGCTTATACAAAAAGTAAAAAAAATTTGTGGATAGTTATTGGCTTAGCCCTTCTTCCTCTGCTCTTTTTTAAATACTATAATTATTTTATAGAGTTAGTAGCCTTACAAGGGGCTTCTTTGGATTTGATTTTGCCTTTGGGATTATCTTTTTATACCTTCTCTATGATTGGGTATTATATTGATATTTATAATAAAGAGGTAGATTCTAATCAGAGTTTTTTGGATATATTACTTTTTATCGCATTTTGGCCACACCTTGCTGCGGGACCTATATTAAGAGCCAAAAATATTTTTGGTAATATCTCCAAAGAAGAGCAACTTACTAGAACTACTATTACTCTAGCCCTTCTTCTTATTTTTGTAGGACTTGTAAAAAAACTTCTTATTGCAGATAATATAGGAGCCTATGTTAACTGGAATATCTCTTATGGTGTGGAGAGCATGAGTATTGTAGATGCGTGGGCTACTATGCTTGGTTTTTCTGCTCAGATTTATGCTGATTTTAGTGGTTACAGTGATATGGCTATTGGCTTTGCACTTCTTATGGGCTTTCGTTTACCTGCTAATTTTAATTACCCATATCTTGCTACTACTATTACAGAGTTTTGGCATAGATGGCATATTAGTCTTTCTACTTGGTTTAGAGATTATATTTATTTTCCTCTAGGAGGAAGCAGAGGGAAAAGTTATAGAACTTATTTTAATATTATGCTTGTCTTTATACTCTCAGGAATTTGGCATGGTGCGGGGATAGGCTTTGCTATATGGGGGGCTATCCATGGAATAATTTTGGTTATAGAAAAATTATTAGGCAAAGAGTATCTTAAGATATATAGCTCTTTGCGGTGGCTTATTACTATGATGCTTATTGTTGTAGCTTGGAGCTTTTTTAGGTTAGAATATAGTGAGGCAATAATTATTGTTCAAAAAATGTTTGGCTTAGATAATAGTCTTTTTATTAATCATAGTAGTCCATATTATCAATTTGTTATTTTTATGATGCTTATTTATCCACTTCTTGATCATCTTTTTACGTTTTATCAAGTCAATAAAGAGGGGTATCCCATTATAAATAAAAATCGTATAGGGTTTATTGTATTATCAGTTTTGATATTATTAGCATTTACTTTTAGTGGTGATCCTTTGCCATTTATATATTTTGATTTTTAGGAGAAATGTATGAAGAGATTTTTAACCTATCAAAATTTTTATACGCTACTTTTGGTAGGGCTTTTGTATATAATATTTTTTTTACTCTTTTTAGATGTACTCCAAGGAAAGCCTTTCTCTTTGGGAATTACAACTATTGGGCTTTTAGGAGTTATTATACTCTTTACTCTATGGACAATAAAAAAGTTTCTAAAACATACTAGCAAAGAGTTATCTAATACAAGTATACTGCTTATACTTTTTAGTTCTCTGTTTTTATCTTTAGTTCTACAAAAAAGTATTATTATCAAAGAAACAGTAGATATGAGTCAAACAGTTTTTGATAATCCTCTCTATTCACATTATGCTAAAATAGCAAATAAGTATGATTTAGATCTCTCTTTTAGTAAAAAAGTATGGGAACAAAGAGGACCACATGATTATAAGATTAACCATATATTTCACCAACCTAAAAAATCTATAGATATTATATTTTTTGGAGATAGTTCTATATCTTGGGGCATGATTCCTCAGGTTATCGAGCAACTCACAGGCAAAAAAGTAGCTATGTATGCGTATGAGTCTAATCTTCTTTCTGAAAATACAAGTTTATTATTTGATAAAATAGCTCAATACTACCTCAAAGATGATGGAGTTGTTATCTTCTCATTTGATATTAAAAATATGCAAAGAACCCCTAAGAGTATTAAAGTATCAGAAGAGTCATATTATGAGATACTAGATTGGGAAGAGAAAGATTTTGACGCATATACAGACCAAAATATAGAAAGTTTTTATAATAAATACATCTCCTTTGATACTTTCCAGAGATACTATACTCGCCATTCAGAGTATCTTAAAAGTAATTATCATTTGGTATTACAATCTCCTTCTATCTATAGATATTATATAGAAAAAATGGTTAACCCAAAACTAGCCAAAGCCAAGGCTCTTAATGATAACCATGATACAAAATTTATTCGATGGGATATGAGAACAGTTACAGAGTTTAATCCTAGATTTATGGACAAAGCATTTCATGATAGTAATTCTAGCACCATTATTATAGATGATAATAATACACATATAAATGCACAAGGGGTAAAAAAGATATATGGGAAACGAAAACTTTATATGGTTCCATTGTATAATAATACAGAGAGTTATATGATCTCTCGTAGTATTTATCAGAGTGCTTACAAAGATCTTGGTTTTGAACTGTTTGATTTAGGAGTAGCTCTAAAAGATAATACTAACTATACTATGCAATCAGATGGAACTGTAGAGAATGCAAAAACACATATGGCAAATACAGGTGGACTTATGAAGAGTATTTTGATTGGTCAGTGGTTAGCTAAGTATTTGAGCAAAACGAAGAATTAAAAAGGTTATCTTTTTATGTACGAAAAATCAAAAAATTATATAAACGAGCATGCTCTTTTTATTGCGTTGCTTTTTGCTCTAGGCTTAGGACTCTTTTTACGCTTTAAGGGGCTTACTTTTCAAAGTTATTGGTTTGATGAGATATTTAGTATCAAAATATCAAATCCTAATAATAGTGTAGCTTTTGTCTATGAGAAGACTATGGGGGATGTACACCCTCCTTTTTATCAGTCACTCTTATGGTTTTGGTATCAAATTTTTGGATTTAATGAGTATGCAGGCAGAGCTTTGAGTGCATTATCTGGATCTCTTGGAGTTTTTGTACTCTATCTCTTGGGGAAAGAGCTTTATAATAAAGAGGTTGGTATTTATGCCTCATTTATTGGGGGGACAAATTACTTTTTGATACTCTATTCACAAGAAGTTCGTTCTAATATAATACTTTTTTTATTTTCGGCTCTTTCTTATCTCTATTTTAGTAAGTTACTTAAAAATCATTCCAAACAGAATTTATTTTTCTATCTTCTTTTTTCTATTTTGGCAATCTATACACACTATTTTGGATTTTTTCTTGTGGCTTCACAGGTTTTTGTATTTCTTTTTTATCTTATTATAGACAAAGAAAAAAGAGTAGCACTTTTTAAGCTAGCTCTCCTTTCGGCTTTTTTGATGCTTATAGCTCTTGCACCACTTATAGAAAGAATTATAGAGCATATTCATACCCAGAGTTATTGGATGCAAGCACCTGATGCACTCTTTTTTATAGACTATCTCAAAGCCTATATTTTAAGTCCTTTTTTGGAAAAAATATTTTTACTTTTAGCAGTTGTAAGCATTGGCTCACTCTTTTTCAAAAAGCTCTACTCTCACTCTACAGCTCTTTTGTTTCTATGGATAGTTATGGGATTCTTGTTACCGTATATCAAAAGTATTACAGGGTTTTCTATACTTATAGAACGAAGTATGATTATTGTGATTCCTGCATTAATAGTACTTGTTGCTTATGGTATTTATTTGCTAAAAGTTTATTGGCTTAAAATTGCTGTAATAGGGGCTATTGTCTTTTTAGCTCTATATCATCTCTATCGTATGGACTACTATTCCAAAGTCTCAAAAGATCAATTTAGAGAGACATTAGTAGCCATAGAGCAGACAAAAAAAGATGCTATAGTGTATGATTTTATTATGCATAATCTTCACGATAATAGATATAAAAGTAATTTTTTTGAAAACTACGGTGTATTATTGGGAAGCAAACTCAAAATTAGACCTGCTGTAGAGCTTAAAGATAGATGTGCAAACGATACTATGCCTCAATACTTTTGGGTAGTCCATGCACATAAAGATTTTTTATGGAATGCAAGAATATTACAAAAAGAGCAAATGCAAAAAGTTTTAACCATAGATAAACACCAAGCCCAAGCAATTTTATATACCTATCAATCAGATTCCCAAAAGTGCCAAAAGGATAAAAATGAGTCAACCAACACTATCAATAGTATGCCCTTGCTATAATGAAGAGGAGGTAATAGATATATTTTTAGAGACTATTACACCTATATTAAAAAAGACACAAAAGAGTTATGAGATTATCTTTATCAATGATGGAAGCACAGACAGTACACTTGAAGTTCTCAAAAGAGCCAAAGAGTCCTATGCGAGTATTAGAATTATAAACTTTGCACGAAACTTTGGCAAAGAGTCCGCCCTTACCGCAGGGTTAGATAGCTCCAGAGGGGAGGTTGTGGTTCCTATAGATGTAGACCTACAAGACCCTCCTGAGCTTATTGAACTCTTTTTGCAAAAGTGGGAAGAGGGGTATGATGTGGTCTTAGCCAAAAGAGCCAATAGGCAGAGTGATAGTTTTTTCAAACGAAAAAGTGCAAATTTGTTTTATAGACTGCATAACAAAATATCAGCTATAGAGATTCCTAATAATGTAGGTGATTATCGTCTTATGAGTAGGCGTGTGGTAGAGTCCCTCAAAGAGCTTCCAGAAAACCAACGATTTATGAAGGGTATCTTTGCGTGGGTTGGCTACCCCACCACAACCATAGAGTACACAAGAGAGCCTAGAGTAGCAGGAGAAAGTAGCTTTAATGGCTGGAAACTCTGGAACTTTGCACTCGATGGGATTACTAGCTTTAGTACTGTGCCTTTGCGTGTATGGCTCTATATTGGCATGAGTATTTCTGCACTCTCTTTTCTTTTTGGTATTACTATTATTGTAAAAACACTTATCTTTGGTGTTGATTTACCAGGGTATGCCTCTATGCTTACAGTGATTTTATTCTTGGGTGGTATTCAACTTATGGGAATAGGAATATTAGGAGAGTATCTAGGACGGATATATAATGAATCCAAAAGAAGACCCATATATATTATAGAGGGTGAATATTGATACAATATCTACTCTCTCATAAGCTTGTACGGTATGCCTTTATAGGTGGATTTTCAACACTTATTCACATAACGGGGGCATCACTATATATCTACCTTATCACCCCCTCTTTGTTGCAATCAAATATTCTAGGGTTTCTTCTAGCCTATACATTCTCTTACACAATCCAGTCAAAATTTGTCTTTGAGTCACAACTAAGCCAAGCCAAAGCGATAAAATATTTTATAGTACAAGTAATCGCTCTTCTTATAGCCATCTTTCTCTCTGATATACTAGATAGTTTTAATACCTATATCAAAACTATCATAGTAGCGTTGCTTCTGCCTCTAGTTACCTTCTTTGTACATAAGTTTTGGACATTTAGGTAGTCTAGACTATATTGCAAACCTAATCTTCTCAATATCCCCCATACTCTCTACAGAGGGTTGAGGCAATCGAATGATTCTTGTAGCTATATCATCCCCCACCTCATAATCATCTATATTACTCTCTACATCACTAATTGCAGTCGTTGTATCGCTAGGGTTTTCAATAAACTTCTCTTTGATAACAACTTTTATCTTAACAATAGTTTTGATAATATTAGTAGTGGTTTTGACTTTTATCTTTTGGATTACCTTCACACTCTGGGCAACTTTTGCTTCATATTTTGCCTTGTCAAATGCTTCAGAGAGATTGGCTAACGATAGCTCTAGTGCTTGGATTTTCTCTTGGTAGGCATCATCACTCAAAGAGGCTAACATAGAGCTAATATATGCCAACATATCACTACTTGCACTGCTATCTATCTTGGTATAGCTTTTGGATTTGATAGTTATCTTTAGACTCTTTTTGACCTTGATAGAGGCTGTAAGTTCTGATTTGTCTGCTTGGGTTAGTTTGCTTTTTTTGGCTTTGACTTTGATTTTTACCTTCACCTTCACCACGCTTTTGATACTCTCATATAAGCCATCATCACCCAAAGTCTGCTCTATAAAGCTTTTGAGAGTAGTAGGGGTGGTAGTATCATCACTAGGGATAGTCCCACTCTCTACTCTACTAGCTACGCCACCTGCTAGAGTATCCAACATCTCATCTTTTATCTCTTGGGCATTCTCTTCACTTGATACTTTTTGGTCCATTGTCTCTATAGCCTCTTCAAGTTGACTCACAGTATCATCATTTTGGAGCATTGTAGATATATTGTCTACTTCTGCAAGGGTGCTATTGGTATAGAGTTTTCGTATCAAGAGTTTGAGCGTCTCACTACTCCCAACTGTTTTGATACGCTCTTGGTATGAAGCAGAGATAGAAAGAAGTGATGGGGTAAGGTCTGTCATCTCTTTATCAAGATTTTCATCTATCATACTTGCTATAAGTGCAATATTAGATGGTTCAGAAGCCTCTAGGGTTTGTGCTTCTAAGATGCTCTGCATACTCTCTTCTACTCTATCAAGAATCAAAGAGACTCTACTGCTATCAATGACATCATTCTCTGCAAGTTGCAAAAGCAGAGTATCCCATCTAGCCCTTTGTGTAAGTGCCTCATTTTGGCTATCACGGCTAATATCTGTTACCACTGCCATACTATCTATACTCTTTTTGATACTCTCTTTAACCGTCACCTCTACTTGGCTTAGCTTCTCTATCTCATTTTCAGAGATATTCGCAGTGGTGGCTATATCTACAAGGTCGAGTTGCTCTATGGTTGTGCCTACATTAGAGATTTTTACTTTTATCTTCTTTTGATGCACTACAGTAGAGAGTGTTTTGAAGAGAGCATTTTTATCAGTGGTTACAATACTCTCCATCACCATCGCCAAAAAGAGTCCAGCCCTATAAGCAGTATCATTTTTGCTAGGATTGAGTTTGCACAAAGCACTCTTCCCATCAAGCCCCAACGCATCATTCACGCTCTCTCTTGCCTCTTCAAGAGGTATCGTGCCATCTTCTACCATAGTAGCCACAAGTGTAGTAGCAGGAGATATATGAGCTACCGACTCCTCTCCTGAATCCTCTCTATCCACAATAGCACTCATCTCTAGGCTATTAGTTTTATCATTGCTATTTTCTACACCATCCACACCACTATCAGTTCCACCCTCTAGGGTTACTTTATACTGCTTTGGCAGATTGGCTACAGGGATACTATAGGCTCCCTTACTATCTGTAGAGCCTTTGGCTAAGAGTTTTTTATTAAGGTCATACACAGAGACACTCCCCCCATAAATAATCCCATCAACCACGCTTCCCGTTACACTCATACTCAAAGTCTCTGCTACAGGCTCTGTGGTAGTTGTATCCTCTTGTGTTGTACCATCTGAAGTATCCAAAGACTCCTCTGTACCATCACTGTTACCTGAATCATCTGTAGTCTCTTTTGTATCATCACTATTGTCACCTGAAGTATCCAAAGACTCTTCTGTACCATCACTACTACCTGCATCATCTGTAGTCTCTTCTGTATCATTACTAATTGGAGTAGTATAAATTACCTCTTTATCATCACTACTATCTAATGTATTAGAGGTCACTACTGTAGTATCACTAGAGGTAGGTGTCTCAGAGTAACTCTTCAGCTCACTACTGCTCTCATCTGTAGAGAGGTTACTATCTTCTGTGGAGTTATCATCATCATCTTCTTTGTCGTCTTCTATCTCATCTTCTATCTCTTCTTCTGTTTGATTTTCATCTTCATCAAGAACCGTTAAACTATTAACCGTCAAATTATCCACAATCAAATTCTCAACACTTAGATTTTCATCTGTTTTGTTCTCATCTATATAGATATTTGTCACATCTTCACACCCAGACAAGAGCAACCCAGCAACCACCAAAGAGATACCTATATTTTTGCTATAAACTCTCATCATCTACTCCTTATCACACAAGATATAATACCCATCATCACTATCAAGATATTCAAAGTTCTCTATACCATCTATCTCTCGCTCTGGCACATAAACACTAGGCTCATCCCCACGCACAGTAGCCACCATCACCACAGCATTTGAATCATCACAGACTATATCACTAGCACTCATACTCTCACCATTTGTCCCATGGAGTGTGTAGCCTAGTCCATAACTATGCTCTATATCATTACTACTATCACTACTCTCTATCTGCGTATCTTCCCTAGCAAAGACCAAAATACCCTTGGAGTTGACTATGCTATCTTCTATTAGCAGATACTTCGCCTCTATCTCCTGACGCACACCCTCATCAGGCGAATACCCATACCAGTTCCCCCCATCTACAATCCAAATAGAGTGAATAGTATCAGGCAGAGTAGTAATATCAATATTCCCACTAATAGTATTGCGACCTTGTTTAATAGAGATACTCGTAGTCTCTACTGCATCACTCTCACTACTTCGCATCATAGCAATAACTCTATCTATAGCACCATTTATATCCTCTATAGCACTACTAGAGTTATCAGCATTCTCTTTATATCCATCTATAAGAGTTTTAACATCTTCTATAGCATCTTTAATTTTGTCAGCTTCGGCTTTAAGGCTCTCTTTGTCTTCATCACTATTATCTATAGCTTGTTTAACAGCATCCATCATAGACATTGCACCATCTAGTCGTTGTTTAATAGCATCATATTTAGTCCGTAAAAGGTCATCATCTTCTGTTACACGAGTCTTTGAAACAAGAGCAGAGACATCAAGCTTGATACTCTCTAGCTCTGCAATAACAGATTTAATTTTAGCCAATATAGCAGGGTCTTTGACCTCTATGCCGTTGAGTCCATAGGTAATAGTTTCACTTTTGGTAATATTACCACTCTCATCTACAAAAAGACTCTGCACCATCACTTTACCCAAAGTTGTAATCACAGCCAACCGAATCTCTGTAGCCTTACCTTGAGGCACGGTAACTCGTACTCTCTTATATCTTGTATCACTATCATCAGAAGTCAAATCGCCAAACTCTAACCCTTCAGCCCTCCAACGAGTACCAAAAGCTAGATTATGAGAATCTCCCTCTGTATCTACACAGCTTTGAGAACCTCCACTTGTATAATATTCCAAATCCAATACAAGGCTACCATTACTATCACTACTCTCTTTTTCTACAACCAAATCAAGCTTAGGAGCAGTAGAGTCAAAACATCTATAAGGCTCAAACCAATATTCAAGTCCACCAATAGCCGTCTCACCTACTACTTCTACAGTGCTATTGTCTTCTACGGTTACATTATCATCCTCTACAATAGTTTCATTATCTTCACTTGTATCATCTATAGGAGTTTCTTCTTCCTCTTCTATAACTTCTTCTTCCTCTTCTACAACTTCAGGTTGTTTATTGGGGTCTGCTTCTATAACTCGTAACATATAGACAAAATAGTCTCTATCTATAGTATCACTAGGATTAAGCTCAAATCCATACAGAGCCATCTTCTCCAAATACTCTTGATACCAATCTGTATGAGCTTCACTATAGCTATCATTTGTTATAGAACGCAAGATAAGCTTAGAAGCCTCTGCAAAATTAATAGCACTAGCAGGGTTAAAATTATCACGGTCTACCAATAGCTCATTATTTAATCCATAACAAGCATAAGGATTCATCCAACTATCATCACCAGTAGTAGGCACATCATCAAAACACTGCTCATTTGTACTCGGTGCATTATGCCCACCTGCCACCAATGCCATCTTAAGAGCCTCTATCCTATTAGTAGCCACATCAGGACGAAAAGGCGAACTCTCATCTCTACAAGTAACCCACCCCTCACCTGAAGCGTAAAGAATATCATTTTTATAGCTACTGCTATCTATATCATTAAATGTTGTACATTCTTGGGATATTGCTAGTATTGGTAATAATAGGATTACCAAAAATGGATTTAGTTTTTTAGTTTTCATTTTATTACCTCATATATTATTTTAGCCATTTCACCTCTTGTGATATTTTTAGTAGGAGGAATATTATTTATATCTCGACCTTTTCTAAGCTTTTCAATATATTGATTATACCAATTATCTGATGGTTGCTTGATCACTGTACCCCCTGATATTAGTGTTATTTTAGTAATTCCACCTAATAAAGTATTTACAATAATTTTTGAGGCTTCAGCGAAATTTATGTTTTTATTTCCTCCAAATGTACCATCATCATATCCTTTAATAATACCTTTTTCTTTGGCAAAATCTGCATAAGCTTTGTACCATATTTTTGGTTCAATATCAGAGAATGATCCTGAATCATAACAAAATTCTTTAGGAATTTCATTTTCCTTATATTTTGATAGTAGAATAATTTTTAAGAACTCTGCTCTATTTATTGCTTGATTTGGTTTAAAAATTTGTTTATTATCAATATTATAACCTTGAACTATACCTATATCTTTTATAGCTTTTATAGCTTTATAATATTTATCAGTTATTGGAACATCCTGAAAACCACAACTACCATTATCTGATATACTATTCTCTCCATCCCATAATAATATTTTTTTCTCAAAATTTTGACAAATTACATTATTTGGTAAAAGAATTTTATCTGTAATTGGTTTACCAAACTCTAATGGTATATAATTTTCTAATATCTGATCTTTGACTTGAAATACATGCTTTTGTTTATGATTTGTAAGTTTGTTCCAAAATACTATTGACCCATCATTACAATCTTGTACCCATATTTTAGGCTCTTTATCTTCAAACCACCTATGTATCTCTCCGTCAAATTTCGAATAATTAGGATTAACTTCAAAATTTTTACATATATCCAATTTGTATTCTTTATAGGTATTTGTTTTTTTATCCCACTTATGTAATTTATATCCATCAGCTAGTAAATCCATTAACTGGTAAGGTACTAATTTAGGAATGGTTATTTCATTATCAGAGTTATAAACATTTTTTAAAAGATCATTTATTGTATAAAAAACTGGAATAGCATATGGAAAACATTCATCTCTTGGATGAACACAACCTTTATATCCATTATATAATTCTATAGGGAAAAACCAATTTTCTAAAATTAAAGGATCATTATCATCTTTTGTAGGTGGAATAGTTCCTTCTACAGACCAGTTTTTAGTCCACTTCTCTTCAATTAGTAATGCCATTGCTAAATCTATATTTATTTTCCAATATTTAACAAGGTTTCTAATCTCTTCTTCTTCTCCTACAAACTTACCTGTTTCTTCATCAATAATACATTTAAATTGACAAATACCTAGGTCATAGGATGGAGGAATATAATTTTTTTTGGAATCTTGAGCAGATTTATTGTAGTTTTGGATAACAGCACCTTCAGTCGAGAATTGTCTCCACACTTTAATACCATTTTCATCCTTATAAATTGTATGTCCTGTTTCATGCCTAATAATAGATTCAAAGACTACAGGTGGAACATTATTTACTTGAGACTTTTCTAAAATATACGCTCTAACTTCTTCAAGTGTAGGATTTTCACCTTCAATTTTATTAATATCATCAATTGTCAAACCAAAAACCAAAACTGGCAAAAACAAAATCAAAAACAAAAAGCCTTTGAAACCCCTAAACCTCTGCATAAAAACCCCTTTAATAAATCGAACTTTAAGATAAACTATAATAGGAGTCTTCAAGAGAGTAGTAAATGTAATAGATGGTCAATAAATCGACCCTACAGATGAGGTTTTTAAGCCAATGGTGGGATGCTCCCACCCTACACAGATTTATGGACTTTCTAATAATAGTTAAACAGCATATTTACTTTATTTTATTGCTTCTTTATGGTGTGATGATAGTTGAATGATTATATTTGATGATTGCTTTTTATATATGGGTAGTTTGGTAGCATTTTGTAGGCTATTGTCCCCTTTGGTGGATAATGTAGTACTTTTGGGTAAGAGTTTTGCATTGAGTAAAAAGTTATATAGTTACCATATAGGTGCTATTATTGTTTTGTCAGACCATATTTATATATGATTATTACACCTATATGGTAAAAGAGATTTTATGAACATAGCATAAGAGATGAAAAAGATTGGTTGGAAAAAATGTTATAAGTTGTAAATATATTAAATTAATTGTTCAAATCTGTAATCATTATCTAACTATGCTATAATTCAGGCAAAAAAGAGGCGTACCCTTATGTTAATAGCTCCTAGTATACTTTCTGCTGATTTTGGTCATCTTTCACGAGATGTAGAGGCCATTTGTGATGGAGATTGTGATTTTGTTCATGTAGATGTAATGGATGGGCATTTTGTTCCTAACCTTACTATTGGTCCTGTTGTTGTTGATGCAGTTGCAAAAGCATCAACAAAACCCTTAGATATTCATTTGATGGTAGAGAATAATAGCTTTTTTGTAGATCTTTTTGCTCCGCTTAGACCTGAATTTATTTCGTTTCATATAGAAGAAGAGAAACACCCTCATCGTCTTGTTCAAAAAATTCGCTCTTTAGGGATTCGTCCTGCTGTTACGCTCAATCCCCATACACCACCCCAAGCTGTAGAGTATCTTTTGGCAGATGTAGATATGGTTTTGTTGATGAGTGTAAATCCTGGGTTTGGTGGGCAAAAATTTATTCCATCGGTACTCCAAAGAGCTACAGAACTCAAAAAGCTTATTAACAAATATAATCCTAACTGTCTGATTGAAGTAGATGGAGGGGTGAATGACCAAAATATCCAAAGCCTTAAAGACGCTGGTGTAGATGTAGTTGTTGCAGGGTCGTATGTTTATAAACATCCTGTGGGGATTAGCCACGCGATTGCATCACTCAAATAGAGTCTATATATGAGAGTAAAAATATGCGGTATTACCAATCTACAAGATGCACTCCAAGCCATTGAGGCTGGTGCGGATGCTTTGGGATTTGTATTTTATCCTCTATCGCCTCGATATATATCTTGCCAAGATGCCAAAGAGATTACAGCAAAGCTTCCTCCTTTTGTAGAAAAAGTTGGGCTTTTTGTCAATGAGACTCCCAAGGCTATAGATGCTCTATGCACCCAAAGTGGCATGAGCCTAGCACAAATTCATTTTGATATGGATAGCACAGAATTTGACCAGATTACAACCTCAACACTTCCTGTAGTAAGGGCTAAAAGTGCTAAAGATATTCTAAAGTTTGAGGGGGAGTACCGACTTGTTGATGCCTATTGTGAGGCGTATGGTGGGAGTGGCAAACGGTTGAATATTGAGTGGTTTGATGGGGTAGATTGTTCTAAGATAATCTTAGCAGGTGGGCTTACTCCTGATAACTTGTCAGAGATAGAAAAATATGGATTTTATGGTGTTGATGTAAGTTCTGCAACAGAACAAGCCAAAGGGATTAAAGACCCTATCAAAGTAGAGCAGTTTATACAAAATGCAAAAAATATTTGAACAACTCACCTCTGTTTTTCGTAAAAATAGTGGATATATATCAAGAGAACGCTATGAAGATATAATTCTTAAAAACACAACTCTTTTTGAAGATAGCGATACTATATTTTTGCTACTTCAAGCCTCTGGTTATCCTATTAGTGAGTACCAAGATGGGTATAGATTAGATACATACTTTACACCGTATAAAGAGCAAAAATATTGTATTCTTGATATAGAGACCAATGGGAGTAAACCAGTGAGTTCTCAGGTAATAGAGATTGGTGCGGTGATGGTACAAAATGGCAAGATTATTGACCGATTTGAGACCTTTGTGGAGTGTGCATTTGTGCCTCCTTATATTAGCAAAATTACAGGCATAGAACAAAAAGACCTTATAGGTGCTCCCTCTAGGGCAAAGGCACTTACTATGCTTAGAGAGTTTATGCAAGATGCTATATTTGTAGCACATAATGTGAGTTTTGATTATCCATTTTTAACAGCTTCATTTAACCGTTTTGGATTAGGAGACATAGGCAACCCACAGCTATGTACCATCAACCTAGCCAAACGAACATTCAAAAGTCCAAAGTATGGATTGGCGTATCTTAATGAGTCTTTGAATATAGAACTTGTCACACACCATAGAGCCTATAGTGATGCTTTGAGTGCTTTTTTTGTGATGCAAAAGAGCCTAGAGACAATACCAGAATATGTTCTTAGCACGGATGATCTTTTGAGATTTTCTACCTCTAGCCAAAGAGAAAGAGGACAAAAGAGAAGGGAAACCCCTTAGTAACTATTTTTACTGTTGAGGTGCATTCTTTGGATTGTTTGCCTCTGCAAGAGCGATTAATCCACCTTTGAGTACTTGAATATTTTTAAATCCAACTCTTTTAAGACCAACAGCAGCTAATACAGCTCTTGTTCCTGAATGACAAACAATAACTATTGGTTTATCTGTTGGAAGTTTGTCTAAACTCTCTTTTTTAAAGAGCTTTGCAATAGGAATATCAATAGCATTCTCTCCACCAAGAGTAATAACCCCTACTTCTGCTTCTGTTCTTACATCAAGTAGTGTAACATTATTGTCTCGAATCATTTTCATGGTATCTTCAGCGTTTATAAATAACTTAGAGTTGGCACAAGCTTTTTGTGTCATAGAAGAGTAAAAAGCATGAAGGCTTTCTGCTTTAGTAGTATCATACGCCATAGCATTTATTGCTACAAGAGTAAAAGTTAGAGTTACATAGATAAATTTATTCATTTGTTTTCCTTATTTTAAATATATTTTTAAATTATATTAGTTAAAAATAAAAGTTAGATTAAAAAATAGTAGGCTGTATCTTTTGATTGTCTACACCACCTTCTTGATGAATCTCTTCTAGTCTATTCCATATCTTTGTGGCAATAGTTCTATATGCTTGAGAAATATCACAATGAGGAGCCAAAACAGTAATAGGCAGACCACTATCTCCACCCTCTCGTAGTGTAGGATCTATAGGTATTGTACCAAGTACTTGTGTTTGATAATTTTTGGCTAGAGGTTCTGTGGTATTTTTGCCAAATATATTATACTCTTTGCCACTCTCTGGGCAGATAAACCCACTCATATTTTCAATAAGTCCTGCTATTGGTACATTTAGCTCTTTAAACATATCCATACTGCGAATAGTATCATCTAGGGCAACTTTTTGTGGTGTGGTTACTGCTATTCCTGCACTTACAGGGAGGCTTTGAGCGAGTGAAAGTTGAGCATCTCCTGTACCAGGAGGCATATCAAAAAGAAGAATATCTAACTTATCCCAAAGAATATCCTCTAGCATCTGTTCAATGGCTTGTGTTACCATGGCTCCTTTCCAAATCAAAGAAGAGCCTCTTTGTACAAGTAATCCTATAGACATAACTTGCACACCATAGGCCATAATAGGTTTGATATTTTTACCCAAAAAAAGTGGTTGTTTATCTGCTATACCCATCATTCTAGGAATATTTGGACCATAAATATCTACATCAAGCAAGCCTACTCTTTTGCCTTGTTGTGCAAGTGCTATAGCTAGATTGACAGCTGTTGTTGATTTGCCAACGCCCCCTTTTCCACTACTTACCATAAGAAAGTTTTGTATATTAGGTAAGACATTTTTGCCTTGGGAGCTTGTGGGCATGGGAACTTGTGGCTGTATAATATTGATTTTTAAAGATTTCACATCTAAAAATTTGAGCCTAGATTCTATTTCTGTATGGATTTGTTTGGCTATTTCATTGGAAGAAGAGGGAATATCCAAAGTTATTGTTATCTGCTCTTTTGAAATATCTAGAGATTGAAGAAAATTAAAATCTATAATACTTTTATTAAAATTTGGATAAATTACTTTTGAGAGTTGGGTTAGTATGGCATCTTTTGTAGGCATAAGCTACACTCCTATAAATTATATTTATTATAAGTTTAGATTTTATAAGAACCATTCTAAACTTTCTATTAATTTCGCTATGATTATGCCATATTTTATAAGGATTTAGATTATGAAAAAAGAGGGAACTATTTTTATTGGATTATTTTTGTTTTTGGCTATTGGTATGCATTTCAAAGAGTGGACAAGCCACCCCATAGAGCATATAATGGCACTTCCTACAGCAGGAGCGTATGGTATTGGGGCATTTCACCCTTTGGTATTTACAATAGCACTCTATATAGTTGTAGCTATGGGTAGAGGCATTGTAAAACTTTTTACCAAAAAATAGCCAAGAGTTATATAGGTAAAACTCTAATCTCTGGATGGAGTTTTTCTCTAAGAATATTCTCAATAGCAAAAAGTGTTCCTGTACTAGAACTAGCACACCCATTACAAGCACCAAGGTATCGAATATAAATATCTATATTTTCACCATTCTCTTTAATATCAAGTATCTCCATATCACCACCATCCATAATAAGCATTTGGCGGATATTATCATCAATTACTTTATCTACGGCTTTAAGTTTTTGAACTACTGTCATCTCTAAAAATGGTAAATTTGCTCCAGAAGCTACAGCATCTGCACTTTTTGCCATTTTCTCTTGTTCATACTCTTCTAGTAAGTCAACTAAATAAATATCTTTTGCTTCATGTCCACCTGGTTTGATACACGATTTACAAAATGCTCCTGCTTTGGTGTAGTCTGTAATCTGTTCGATAGAAGTAAGGTCATTAAGACGGATTACTTCTTTGAGAGTAGAAAGAGTAACTCTAGCACATTCACATACTATTATCTCTTTTTCAAAACTCTCCATATCTACACCCTTATACTGTGCAGCTGCTTTTTTGATAACATCATACGCCATAACGCTACAGTGCATTTTTTGTGGTGGTACAGCAGGAGTTTCAGGGTTATCTCTCATTGCCATCTCTACATCTATATTTGTAATCTTTACTGCCTCATCAACAGTTTTACCTTTACAAAGTTCTGCCATTGTATCACTACTTGCAATAGCAGTACCACAGCCAAAACTTTTAAATTTTGAGAGCATAATAACATCGCTTTTTGGATGAACTGCCCAGTATAAACGCACAGCATCCCCACAACTCTCTGCACCAAAATCAGCAACAATCAGTTTTGCACCCATTTCATCAGCTTGTTCTTGTGTAATCTCACCCATATTTTGTGGATTATTCATCAAGTCTGTTACTTTTTGGCTATACTCATCCCAGATGGTACCACCTATTAAACTATCCATTCCCATAATTTTTCCTTTTTTTTTCAGTTTTTTATAAATTATCTGCGTCTATTTAATGGTGTGCATCTAAGCCACTCTCATGACCCTCTGGCGCATACGCGTACGAGCTTGATATACCTCGTAATCTTGTAACAGCCTCTTTTACTACAGCTAGAGTAAACTCTAACTCCTCTTGGGTTGTATATCTACTTAAAGAAAATCTAATAGCAGTATGAGCCAAATCTTCAGCAGCACCAATCGCCTCCATTACAGAGTTTGCTTCTAAGTCTTCACTTGCACAAGCAGACCCAGTACTTGCAGCAATATTAGAACGGTTTAAATCCCATAACATAGACTCACCCTCTATTCCTCTAAAAGAGATAAGAATAGTATTTGGTGTTCTTTTGTCTCTTGGAGTAACAACAAATGTATCTTCTATCTCTAAAAGTTTATCTTCAAAGTCATCTCTCATTTCTCTAATATCTGCCATCTCATAATCAAGAGCATCCACAGCCTGCTCCATAGCTTTACCCATTCCAACAATACCAGCAACATTAAGTGTACCAGAACGGTGTCCACCCATTTGTGAACCTCCATGAAATAAAGGAGTAAGCTCTTTGCCTTTTTTCATATATAAAGCACCAACACCTTTTGGACCATGGAACTTATGTGCAGAGAGAGTTAAATAATCAATATTGGCACTCTGTACATCTACAGGAAGTTTACCAATTGCTTGGACTGCATCTGTATGAAAAAGTACACCTTTTTCTTTACAAATTTCACCAATCTCTTCAATAGGAAAGATAGCTCCTGTTTCGTTATTTGCCCACATAATAGAGACTAAGGCTGTTTTATCTGTAATATAATCTCTTACTGTTTGTGCTTCTATTAGACCTTCGTTATTAATAGGCAAATAGGTAACTCTACAACCCTGAGACTCTAAAAATTTAGCGGAAGCAATAACAGAAGGGTGTTCAACCTCACTAATGATAATATGGTTTTTGCGTCCTGTAATAATATATTCGAAATAGATACTTTTAAAAACCCAATTATTACTCTCTGTAGCACAAGAGGTAATAACTACATTATCATCTTTATGTGCATGGATTCCTGCATATATCTTTTCCATAGCACTTTTGAGTGGTGCATGTGTATCACTAGCAAATTGATGTAGAGAGTTAGGATTACCATATTTTTGTACAAAAAATGGTTCCATCTGCTCAAAAACATGGGGATCAACTATGGTTGTAGCATTGTTATCTAAATAAACTCTCATTATAATTTCCTTTTTTTATCTAGGACTATTTTTATCCTAATTAACTTTTTGCATACTACGACAACTATTCTTAAAACAAGATAAAATATAAAGTTAAGAGGAGAATTATACTCCTATTTGGATTAATTATGATTGATAGCAGGCATTTTAATAAACTTAATTCCAAAATATACGCATTCTATTGACAGTAGATACTTCATTAGATAAAATAAGTTAATCTAATACAACAAAAGGAGATTAGACATGAAAAAGTTTATAAGTTTATTTATCTTGGTTATTGCACTTTTTGTAGTAAGTGGTTGTGGTAGTAGCTCTAGTGATAGTGGATATACTCCAGCACCTGTAGAGCCAGTAGATCCAATACCTGTAGAACCTATTGATCCTCCACTCTCTGATCAATCAGTTGATCTTTTGGATTTGGGTTATGGATATGCTATAGAGGGGTATAGCTCGTATGGTG
The DNA here is from genome assembly GCA_016744805.1 of Sulfurovaceae bacterium. Classification (GTDB taxonomy): domain Bacteria; phylum Campylobacterota; class Campylobacteria; order Campylobacterales; family Sulfurovaceae; genus SZUA-451. The sequence continues at coordinate 23,202 of JADGDQ010000012.1, read as the reverse complement.
AGTATGTTATATTAGACTATTGTGGAAATGGGTATGACCTTTATCGTGATAGTGAACATTTTTATGGTGATTTTAATACTGATGGATATACCATAAATATGTATGACAGTGATGGTGGAAGCTATGTTATTGATACAGATGATGGTTATTTAGATGTAGGTGAAAACTATTATATCTATGATATAAGTACAGATATTACCGTAGAAACTATTACTCCTATCTCTTGTTAATTCAAGAGATAGAGAGTTACTAAAAGTTAGATGTTGCAGGTGTATTAATTATATTATAAAATTCATTTCTTGTTCGTTGGTCGCTTTTGAATAATCCCCTTAACGCAGAGCTTACTGTAGTAGAATTAATTTTTTGTACACCTCTCATCTCCATACACATATGTCTAGCATGCACTACTACTGCTACACCCTTTGGATTAATTGTATCTATAAAAGCATCTGCTATCTGTTCTGTCATCTGCTCTTGAATCTGTAATCGTCGTGCAAACACATTAACTACCCTAGGTATTTTAGAGAGTCCCACAACCTTACCATCTGGTATATATGCAACATGTGCTCGTCCTATAATTGGTAACATATGATGTTCACACATAGAATAAAACTCTATGTCTCGCACAACAACCATCTCATCATTACTACTAGTAAAAAGTGCACTATTGAGTATTTCTGTTGGGTTTTGCTGATACCCTTCGGTAAGAAACTTTAGTGATTTAGCCACACGACTAGGTGTTTTTAAAAGCCCTTCTCTTTTGGGATCTTCCCCTAAAAGCTCTAATACTTTCTCAACAGCTAATTCAAATTCTTCTTCTTTATTCATTATAATATCCATAAGTTTTAATAAGTAAATTGTAGCAGAAATTTAATAACTTTCTCATCTATATTACCTTTATTAATCTTTTTTGGATAAAATCACAAGAATATTACAATTAGATAATAAAAGGAATAGTGTGGAAATTACAACGAAAAGATTAGACGATGCTAATGTACTAATCGTGGCAACAATCCAAAAAAGTGAGATTGACTCACGCATTGATAAATTGGCAAAAGAGGCTGGTACGCAGATTAAAGTTGATGGCTTTAGAAAAGGCAAAGTTCCAGCACATATAGTTAAAAAACTTCATGGAGAAAAGCTAGAACAAGATGCTGAAGGTGATGTTTTAAAAGAAGTTCTTGATGCAGGAACAAAAGAGTTTGAACTAGATGCTAATGCAATTCTTGGTCAACCTACATTTAAAAAATTTGATAAAACAGATGCTGGTATTGATGTAGAAATCGAGCTTTCTACAAGACCAGAATTTGAAGTAGAGGGCTATAATGAGCTTGCTCCATCATTTGAGATGCCAGTTGTAGAAGAAGAAGAGACAACAGAAAGATTAGAATCTCTTATCAAATCACAAGCTCCACTAGAAAAAATTGCTGAAGAGAGAGCTATTGCAGATGGTGATACAATTGTAATGGATTTTGAAGGAAGCATTGATGGTGTTGTCTTTGAGGGTGGAACAGCACAAGACTTTAGCCTTGCTATTGGTTCGGGTCAATTTATCCCAGGATTTGAAGAGCAACTTATTGGTGTGAACCCTAATGAAGAGACTACAATTACTGTAACTTTTCCAGCAGAGTATCACTCAAAAGATCTTGCAGGAAAAGAGTCACAATTTAAAGTAACAGTCAAAGAGATTCAAGAAAAAATCATTCCTGAACTTAATGATGAACTTGCAGAAAAAATGTTACAAGGTGAAGAGAATCCAACGGTTGCACTTCTCAAAGAAAAAGTAGCAGAGCAGATCAAAAGTGAAAAAGTTTCTAAAATTTATAATGATGACTTGAAACCAAAAATGGTAGAAGCACTTGTAAATCACTTCTCGTTCTCTCTACCAAATAATATTGTAGAACAAGAGATAGAAGCAAAAGTAAATGCAAAAGCACAAACTATGTCTCAAGAAGAGCTTGATGGATATAGAGAAAATCCAGAAACAGTAGAAACACTTCGTGAAGAGTTACGAGGTGATGCAGAAGATAGCGTAAAAGCAACATTTATTGTAGACGCTGTAGCAAGAAAAGAGGGCATTGTAGTAAGTGATGATGAAGTATCTCAAGCACTCTACTATGAAGCTATGATGGGTGGTCAAAATCCACAAGAAGTTATGAAGCATTATCAAGATAACAATCTTCTCCCAGCTGTAAAAATGGGTATGATTGAAGATAAACTTTTCTCTAAAATTTTGGGTCTATAAACATACCAAAAACAATACATTAGCCTATCTCTATGAAGATAGCTAATGTAGGCTTAGTATTAGTAATTATAATTTTTGATAATACTAAGCCTACAAAATTACAATATATTATTTAAAATAGAAAAGGTCAAAATATGAGTTATATTCCTTATGTCGTAGAACAAACAGGTAGAGGTGAGAGAAGCTATGATATCTACTCTAGACTTCTTAAAGATAGAATTATTATGCTTAGTGGTGAAGTTAATGACCAAGTAGCATCTACAGTGGTAGCACAGCTACTATTTTTGGAAGCACAAGACCCTGATAAAGATATATATTTTTATATCAACTCTCCTGGTGGTGTTATTACAAGTGGATTATCTATGTTTGATACTATGAACTATATCAAACCAGATATTGTTACTATCTGTATAGGTCAAGCTGCCTCTATGGGTGCATTTTTACTTGCATCAGGAACTATTGGCAAAAGATATGCCCTCCCAAATGCTCGTATTATGATACACCAACCATCAGGTGGAGCGCAAGGACAATCAACAGATATACAAATTCAAGCCCAAGAGATTCAACGCCTCAAAGATACACTTAATGAAATCTTGGCTACTCAGACTGGTAAAACTGCAAAACGAATAGAAAAAGATACAGAAAGAGATAACTTTATGTCTGCAAGTGAAGCCGTAGAGTATGGTCTTATAGATAAAGTTCTTACCAAGAGCTTTGCATAAAGGATACAAAAGATGATTAGAGATATTGTCGTTTATCCAGACAGAAGACTTAAAAAAATCTCTGTAGATGTAGAGAAGTTTGATACGGAACTTCATATACTATTAGATGATATGTATGAGACTATGGTTGCAAAAAATGGTGTAGGTTTAGCTGCTGTGCAGATAGGAGTACATCAAAGGGTTCTTATAATTAATCTTCCAATAGAAACCACAGAAGAACAAACAGACCAACCAACAGAGAATACTATTGAGATGATAAATCCTGTAATAGTTTCAAAAGATGGTCTCTCTTTACATCAAGAGGGCTGTTTGAGTGTGCCTGAATTTTTTGAAGATATTGAAAGATATGAAGAGGTAGAAGTAGAATTTTTTGATCGCCATGGTAAGAAAAAAAATATTAAAAATAGTGAATTTTTAGCTGTAGCAATACAGCATGAAATGGATCATTTAGATGGAAAGCTATTTATAGAAAAACTCTCTTATATCAAGCGAAAAAAATTTGAAAAAGAGTGGAAAAAGAGACAAAAAGAGAAATAGATATGCTATGATAAGAGTATGAATGAAACAGACAATAGTGGTACTCCACTAAATAAGCAAAAGAGTATTGTAAATAGAGTACTCTGTGCTACTCTTGATGGTCTTAATGCTAAAGTTATTGAAGTAGAAGCTACCTTTACCAAAGGACTTCCTGGATTTACTGTGGTTGGTTTGGCAGGAAATGATATACAAGAAGCCAAAGAGCGAGTTAAATCAGCACTTTTAACAAATAATTTTATCTTTCCTCCCCTTAAAATAACTATTAATCTCTCTCCTAGCGATATACCTCACAAAAGTGGTACACATTTTGACCTACCTATTGCTATACTGATTGCTCTTAATAAAGAGGTAATACAAAAAGAGGGACTTTTTGTATTTGGAGAGTTAGGACTTGATGGAAAAGTCAAAAGTAGCTCTATGCTTTTTCCTCTAATTCTTTCACTCAAAGAGCAACAAATTATCAAAAGAGCCATTGTGCCTAAAGAAGCTATTAGCTACCTTAGTCATATTTCAGGTGTAGACTTTATTGCTGTAGATAATATCAATGAAGTGATTACACTAATAAAAAGTGGAAATTTTACAAGTAATAGTGAATTTTTTAACTATCATGCGCACTCATTTATTCTCAATAATACAAATTATTTTTATGAACAATCTTATCAAAATGATTTCAAAGATGTTAAAGGACAAAAAGTTGCAAAACGGGCAGCTCTTATTTCTGCTTCGGGAATGCATAACTTTATGATGGAGGGAAACCCTGGCTGTGGTAAAAGTATGATAGCTAAACGGCTTCGAGATATTTTGCCACCACTCTATGAAGAGGAGATGCTAAGCATTGCCAAACACCAATTTCTTGCTGGTACAACACCCAACTTTCAAGCCTATAGACCTATCCGCTCTCCCCATCATACTGCTACAACAGCATCTATTTTTGGTGGTGGTTCACGCCAAGCCAAAATAGGAGAGGTAGCCCTAGCTCATAAGGGTATTTTATTTTTTGATGAACTTCCACACTTTCCCAAAAATATCCTTGAAGCACTTAGAGAACCCTTGCAAGATAAAAAGGTTAATATAGCTAGGGTAAATGCCAAAATATCTTATGATGCAGATATTATGTTTGTTACTGCTATGAATCCTTGTCCTTGTGGGAATCTACTCTCTAAAACCAAAGCATGTCGTTGTAGTGAAATGGAAGTCAAAAGATACCAAAATCGTCTCTCTGATCCATTTTTAGATAGAATAGATATTTTTGTAGTTATGCAAGAGGTTAGCTATGAAGATAGAGGAGATATTAGTTCTAAGGAGATGCATAATCAAGTTATCCAAGCCTTTAAACAACAAAAACAACGCAAACAAAAACAACTCAATGGCAAATTGACAGAGAATGAGATAGAGAAGTATTGTCTTTTAGATAGTGAGGCAAATAAGATACTGCAAAATGCCATAGAGCGTTTTGGACTCTCTCATAGAGGTATTGCAAGTATCAAAAAAATTGCTCGAACTATAGCTGATTTGAATGCTCATAAAGATATTATGAAAAAAGATATTTTAGAAGCTTTAAGTTATAGGCGTAGAAAATAGATAGGAACTTATGTGGAAAAGATAAAAAAAGTCATATCTCAATACTATTTTGTTCTTCTTGTTAGTATAGTCATTCTTTTTGCTTTTATTCTTAGATACTACTATACAAACATAGGACTACCCTATCTCTACTATTGGGATGAACCACAAATTGCTAGTACTGCTCTAAATATGATAAAAACAGGTGATTTAAATCCACAGTTTTTTGCTTATGGTACTTTTATGATTTATGCTAATGTAGTTGTTGATATTTTGCACTATTTTTCTTTGATGGCAACAACACCAGAAGATATTAATTATCTTGGGAGTCTAAATGATATTAAGATTAATATAGATACTGGATGGAAGTGGTCTATCTCTCATCCTAGTTTTTATCATGCTAATCGGGTTTTTTCTGTGCTTTTGGCTACAGGAACAGTTTTTGTTACTTATCTTATTGGTACAATACTCTTTAATCGTTATATTGGGCTTGTTGGAGCAATATTTTTGGCTCTTTTACCTTTTCATATTATGCGGTCTGTATGGATAAGTGCCGATTCCCCTTCAGCTTTTTTTGTTTTATTAGTAGTGCTATTTTCTCTTTTATTTATAGAGACCAAAAAAGAGTCATATTTAATACTCTCTTTAGTTTTTGCTGGTATTGCTATAACAAGCAAATATAATACAGCTCTCTCTATATTTATTCCTCTCCTATCTCTAGTATGGGTTTTTATAACTTCCAAAGAGTCTATCAAAACTTATATGTGGTTTCTTATACCAACTATTCCTATTATTATATTTTTGATTATTATGCCCTATTCTATTATTGAACTCCCTAGATTCTTAGACCATGTAGGTGGAGAGATTCGTCACTACAAAGTATTAGGGCAAGGAGTTGATGATAGTGCCAAAGCAGGATTGCCACATCTTAAAATCCAACTTATTAACTTCTATCATCATCTTGGTTTTGTAAATAGTATAATGGTACTACTTGGTATAGTTGGAGTATTTTTTCGTCCTCTTTTTATCTTTACTCTTATAATGCCTCTTTTGTATATCTCTTATATGATGGGAACAAAAGTAAGTTACCATAGAAATTTTATTCAGGTATATCCATTTATTGCTCTTTTATTTGCTTCTGGATTTTATACACTTTATAAAATTCTAAATAGACTAAAAGAGCAGTTAGCTCTTCTTCGTAAATATAATAGTGCAGGGATTGTAGCTATAGTTAGCCTTTTTTTTATTGCTCCTCAAGCATACTCCTCTTTGAATCAAGCAATAGTTCAAAAAGAGGCTAGAGACTCTCGTACACATGCTGTGTATGCTATAAATAGTATACAAGGCTTTAGCAATATTGTTATAGCAAAAGAGTTACGCATCCATCCACAAGAGTTAAAGCTTCTTAAGCTTCCCTATACGATAGAACCACTTCTTACAATTAGTACCCAAAAGTCTCAAGAGAAAACGCTCTATATTCTTCCAGCACTTATAAGCTCCTCTCAATGGGAAAAAGACAAAAATAAAATTTATGCTATGCGTAAATTTATTGCTTCTCTTGATAAAGCATCCATTTTGCAAACCATTCAAAAAAATGATACAGGAGATACAAGAGCGTATGTTGGTGTAACAAGACTTCACTACTTTTCTGTAACACCTACTATCTTATTTGCCAAAAATTTAACACAAGACAAAAATAGATGATACAACTTTTTAAATCTTTTAGTATATACCTTATGCCTCTTTTGCTAACTCTAGGAGCTGTACTCATACTCAAACACTCTATAGGTAATAGCTATCCTTATAATCTTATGATACCCAAAAGTATTCTTCTTCTATTTTTGATTGTATCTGCATATCTACTTATCAAAAAACAAAACTATACTCTTGTTATCTCTTTGTTCTCTGCTTCATTTCTTGGGGCTTCTGTATGGGCGATGTTTGGAACACAAACTATATTAGGAGGTATAGGAGGAGATAATGGTTTTGCTATGGCTATGGTTGCTAAGTTTATGCATACAAATAACTCACAAGATATTACTTATCAAAATCTTAGCAATTTTTACCCCTTTTATTTCTACTATTTAGTTGCAAAATTAGCTATTTTACTAGATATTAGTTACTACAAAGCTCTGAAGTATGGAGCATTTTTGACCATCTATACTATGCCTATTATAATATATCTCTTTTGGACTAAACTCTATCAAAAAGAGAGAGCATTTTTGATGACTTTAGCTACTCTCTCTTTGCTTCCTTTTGCTATGTATTTTAGAAAATCTTATGAGTTAATCTCTTTGGTTATTATTATCCCTTGGTGGATTTATTATTTTAGTATAGCCTCTAAAGTTCGTACAAATGCCTTTATAGGAGGTCTGATTGGTGGGGTCTTATTTGGATTTTTTTATTATTGGTTTTTTCCTCTTGTCTTGGCTACTCTTTGGATTATTATCAATAACTTTAGTAATTTCAGAAAAAATATTCGCTATTATCTTCTTTTTTTAGGCTCATTTTTACTCTCTGCCTCTTTTTATCTTTTTCCTTATATTATAGACCTTATGCAGTTTGGTTCTGAACCTTTTCAAAATAGATACTTTCTGGCTTCACATCTGCACTTTCCACTCGAAAACATTAACTCTCTCAAAGAATTTTTCTATCTAGGAGGGCTTGTTTATCTACTCTATGCACAAAAAAATGCTATAGAAAAACATCTACTTATTTTGCTAACAAGTGGCTATGTATGGGTTTTTTTGGGACATATTGGCATTATCAATCATACGCCTCTCTTGACGGTAAAAATAGTAGTTTTTATTAATCTTCTTTTAGCATTAGGATTTGTATTAGCTCTTTATGCTCTAGCACAAAAAATCAAAAACTCCATACCTATCCTTAGTTTTGCACTTTTGGTATTGATGATAAATCCTCTCTTTACTCAAATAGCACACACTTACCAATCAGATGAACTCAAAAAAGCCAAAGAGTTTAGCCCACCATCACACTATCTTGACCAAAAAAGTATAAACCTCTTTGCAGATAAAACTATACTTGCAGATAGGTCACGCATGGTACTAAGCCCTAATAGACCTATCTACTATTTTACTACATGGAGTTCTTGCTATACACATCCTGCTTCGCAACTCTCCAAAAGATTAGAGTTTTTGACCCTTTTGCAACAGAGTAGAGATAGTGATTTTATTGCATGGATACTTAGAAATAATAGGTTTATCCCTTTGGAGTTTGTATGGTTTAAAGATAATACTTATAAGATATTACTTGATAACTTTCCACACCAAAATATCTACAAACATTTTTCTCTTCACTTTGATAGAAGTTTTTTTCAAGCACTTAGCAAGGTAGATGGATACAAAGAACTCTATGCTATACCCAAAAATCCAAAACCTCTATCTATAGAAAATCTTGGTATGCTAGAACAAACAATATATAAAAAATTTTCTAATACAAAGGGAGAAGATGAAAAATAGAAACTTAGCACTTTTTGATTTTGATGGGACAATTACAAGCAAAGATACTTTAGTGGAGTTTATTAAGTATGCCGTAGGTAGCAAAAACTATTATCTAGGCTTACTCAAACTCTCTCCAATGCTCCTAGCCTATACGCTTAAATTTATTCCAAACCATAAAGCAAAAGAACAACTTATAGCACATTTTTTTCAAGACTGGGAGAGTCAAAAATTTCAAGCCATTGCCAAAAAGTATGCCCTAGAAGAGATAGATACTATTACTCGTCCCCAAGCAATAGAACAAATTAGATCCCATCAAGAAAAAGGGGATAAAGTAGTGATTGTATCGGCTTCTATAGAGTGTTGGATAGATGCATGGGCAAAGCAGTATGGTATAGAGCTTATCGCTACACGCCTAGAGCGTCAAGATAATAGAGTCACAGGTAAGTTTGATACAAAAAATTGCTATGGTATAGAAAAAGTAAACCGTATAAAAAAGTCTCTTAGACTCAAAGAGTATCAAACAATTACAGCCTATGGTGATAGTAGCGGAGACAAAGAGATGTTAGCTCTCTCTCATAATGCATACTATAAACCCTTTAGAGGATAAGATATGTCTTTACTTAAATATATTCTCCTAGGTTTTCTTTTGAGTCTTGGTCTGTATGCAAATAGTTTTGATGACTTTAAACAAGGAGTTTTCTATAGTAAAGGGGATAAAGCTAATTTACTACTATCTAAAAAATATTTTCAAAAATCTTGTGATGCACTCTATGCTAGAGGATGTTTTGCTTTAGCTCAAATCTATGAAAAGGGTTTAGGAGTCACACCTAATTTTGAACACTCTACACAACTCTATCATAAAGCATGTGAACTAGATAATAATGATGGCTGTCTCTATTTGGGTATAGCCTATGAAAAGGGTCAAGGTATAGTAGCAGACTATCTTTTAGCACAAGAACGGTATGCAGAAGCCTGTGATATGGGAAATGGTGGTGGATGTGCTAAACTTGGAACACTCCATCTTCAAAATAAAGCTCTCCAAAGTAGCCAAAAACAAGCCAAAGAGTACCTAGAAAAAGCATGTAAACTTCATAGTGGTCTAGGCTGTATTAGGCTTAGACACCTAAATAGTCAAATAAAAGATACTCCCCAAGAGTATCAAAAAGCTATTACTCTCTACAAAAAAAAATGCAGTGCCTTTTATAAAGAGGCTTGTCTTTATTTGGGAGTTTTATATTCTCAAAACAAAACTGTGGAACGAAACCTAAAAGAGGCAGTTTTTTATCTAAAAAAAGCATGTAGGTTTAATAATCCTAAAGCATGTCAAATACTAAGTGACCTTTATAAAGAACATAATAATAGAGGAGCTACTAAAAAATATGCCCAAAGAGCTTTAGAAATTAATCAGATTCTCAAAAAATCATATAAAGCCCCAAACTCTTATAATCTTACAAAAGCTATAGAGTACAACAAACTAGGATACCAGTATGCTAGAGCTATAAACAAACCTAAAGACTTGGATAAAGCATATCAACTCTATTATAAATCTTGCCTCTTAGGGAGTGCCAAAGGATGTTACCATACAGGTATGGCATATATAGAGGCTAAAGGTATTAAGCAAAATAATCAAGAAGCTCATAAATACCTAAAAAAAGCATGTTATAGAGATTATAGTTATGGATGTAATATTTTAGGATTTTTGTATCATTATGGTGAGGGTGTAGAAATAGATTTTAAAAAGGCATACCGATACTATAATAGGTCTTGTAGTTTGGGAAATAAGGGTGGATGTAGATTAAAAAAAGAGATACTCTAAGAGTACCTCTTGAAAATTATATTATTTTGCGATAGCTGCTTTAGAAGCTTCTGCTACTTTAGCAAAACTCTCAGGGGCATTCATTGCCATATCAGCAAGAATTTTTCTATCTAGTTCTATATTTGCAAGTTTAAGACCATGCATAAATGTTGAATAGTTCATATCGTTCAATCTAGCAGCTGCATTGATTCTTACGATCCATAGTCTTCTGAAATCTCTCTTTTTTTGTCTTCTATCTCTATATGCATAAACAAGTGAACGCTCTAATTGCTCTTTAGCTTTTCTAAAATGTTTTCTTCTACCACTATAAAAACCTCTGGCTTGTTTTAATAGTCTTTTATGTCTACGGGTTCTAACTACCCCTGTTTTTACTCTCATGGTTATCCTTTACCTGATACTTATACTCAAATTTAAAATTTGGTTCTAGTAGGTGTCAAACATTATCTCTGTTTGAACTTGCCCCAAATCGGGGGAACTGGTTGCAATAATTATTATTAGTTAATCATCTCTTTAATATTTTTGGCATCAACACCATCAACATATTTTGGTGCTCTCATACTTCTATGATGTCCACCATCGACTTTAGTAAGGATATGGCTTCTATAAGCTGTTCCTCTTTTGATCTTGCCACTTTTTTTAACTTTAAAACGCTTTACAGCGCCTTTTACACTTTTCATTTTAGGCATAATAGTTCTCCTTTGCAAATATTTTTCTAAGATATATAGAAAATGGGTCGTATTATATCTAAAAATTGTTAATGTTTATTTTATTTACATCTGTTTACAAACTATTTGCATACCATTGTCATAACTCTACTATCATTACAATATCTAAAATATAAAAGGATTTAAAATGAAACGAACAGCAGTAGTAGCCACAATGACAAGTTTAGCAATAGCAAGTGTACTTTTTGCAGGAAACCCTATGTCTGGGGATAGATGTGGAATGTCTAAATGTAATATGCATAAAATGCATTGTAAGAAGATGGATAATAAAGGAGATAAATTTTTTAAAATTGTACAAAACAAACTTGATTTGAGTGAGAAACAAGAAAAAGCTCTCGATACTCTTATTGAAGAGAGTATGATTGAGAGAAAAACAGCATCAATGAAAACTCATTTTAAAGAGATGAAACAAGAGAGAAAAAATAGACAAGCCAAAAAAGATTCTCGTGATATGAGTAAATTTATGACTGCAGAGAAATTTGATAAAGAGGCATTCAAAAAAATTATGCAAGATAATGATGAGAAAAGAAATGAGAGAATGCAAAAAAGACAGGCAAAAAGAATAGAGCATAAAGCAGATACTATGGAGAAAATTTTTGCTATACTTACTCCGCAACAACGCACAAAACTTATTGAGTTGTCACAAAAAAAATAGTACTAAGGGGCTAGGGTGTCACAGATATTAATGGTAGAAGATGATTTAGAAATTACTGCTCTTTTAGAGCAGTACCTTCCTCGTTATGGCTTAGAGATGATGAGTGTGGAGTCTCCTTTGGTAGCCTTAGAGAAACTCTCTATAGAAAAATATGATTTACTTTTAGTGGATTTAGGTCTACCAGATATGGACGGACTCGAACTTTGCAAACGAGTAAAAGCCAACTATCCTACCCTACCTATTATTATCTCTACAGCCCGACATGATGTGAGTGATAAGGTGGTGGCATTTGATATAGGGGTAGATGACTACATTGCCAAGCCCTATGACCCTAGAGAGTTAGTTGCTAGGATTCAATCTATTATCAAACGATACAGCACTATTAGCACTGCTAAAACAGATGAACTTTTTGTGATTGATACAAATAAAATGCAAATTTTTAAAGAGCAAGAGCCTCTTAATCTTACACTTGCAGAGTATGAGATTTTTGCTCTCTTTTTGGGAAAAAAGCATCAAGTTGTAAGTAGAGAGTTTATTATCAATAGTATTAATGCTATTAAATGGGATAGCTCTGATAGAAGTATAGATGTGATAGTGGGTCGTATACGGCACAAAATCGGTGACAACAGCAAAACCCCTAAGTATATTAAATCTATACGAGGTGTGGGCTATAAATATATAGGTGATTAAATGTTTACACACTCTATTTTTTTCAAACTCAATATTCTCTTTATTATTGCAATTATTACTACCTTTATATCTGCATTTTCTATTACAACGCATATAGCCAAAAGAGATAACGCTGACCTTATGTTTAAGGCTAGAATATTATTTAAAGAGATACGAGCAACGAGAGAAAAACCTATAGAGTTAATAGAAGAGTTTAATCTTATAGAAGTTCCTCAAAATAAAATAAAATATATACTACAAAAAGCAAAATATCATATTCCCAGAGATAAAATACATACTCCACATAGAAGACCTCATAAAAAATATAAGACCTTACACTACAAAGGAGGTAATTATATTAGTATAGAGAGCAAGTCAGTACGGTTACTATTACAAGATAGACTTAATTTTTGGGATAGATTCTCTCTGCCTATTTTTATCTTTTTGGGTATTTTTATCTTGCTTATAGTAATGTATACTCTTTTGCGTCGTAGCCTTGCACCATTACAATTATTACAAAAGGATATTATAACTTATGGGGAGGGTATCTATCCTAGCTATAAATTTTCAAAGAAAAAAGATGAAATTAGCCTACTCTCAAATGCCTTTTATCAAGCTGTTGAAAAATCTAAAACACTTATAGAGTCACGAAAACTGTTTTTGCGTAATATATTCCATGAACTCAATACCCCTATTACCAAAGGTAAAATATTAGCCGAGATATTAGATGAAGGGTCAAACAAAAAGATGCTAGACTCTATCTTTACGCGACTTGCATCACTGTTACAAGAGTTAGCACAGATGGAAGAGATAACATCAGGAGATTACCCTGTAGATAAAAAACCAATACCAGTCAGAGAGCTTATAGACCAAGCACGAGATTGGCTCTATATAGACAAAGAGATAGAGTCTAATATTACAAATGAAACTATAAATGTAGATTTTCACCTTATGAGTATAGTCTTTAAAAATCTTATAGATAATGGAGAAAAATATGGAAGCGACCTTAAAATTATTTATGATGCTCAAAGTATCTCATTTATAAGCAGTGGGGATAAGTTAGATTATAATCTTGAATATTTTACCCAAGCATTCTCCAAAGGTGATAAGAGAAGTAGCCAACAAGGTTTTGGATTAGGACTCTATATTGTCCATCAAGTACTACAAAAACATAGCATGAACCTTAATTATACTTATAAAGATGGTTTAAATATATTTAAGATTGTAAATAAGTAACACTATGTTACCACTTTGTAACTGTTTTTTTTTATACTTACACAAACAAAAACAAGGAATAAAAAAACATGAAGAAGATTGCATTATCAATAGCAACAGTAGCAACAGTAGCAACTGCTGGTGGTGACATAGCTCCTGTTGAACCAGCAACAGAGGTAAAAGAGATAGCTCCTGTAGCTGAATACGACTTTATGGATAGATTTCATTTCAAAGGTGATTTACGATTAAGATATGAGAGTATCGAAAGAGATGATGCTGATAATAAATATAGAAACCGATACCGTTTAAGACTAGGAGCAAAAGTTGACCTCTTAGAGAATCTTCAGTTCCAAGCTGGTATGAGAAGTGGTTTTGCAAATCCAACTTCAGGAAATCAAACATTTGAAGATGATGAGTCTTTGAGTGACTACTTTTTGCAGTCACTTAGATTTAATATTATGAGCTTGAACTACAAGAGTGGTAACTCTACTTATAAAGTAGGTAGACAACCATATATGATGTACAGACCTATCAAATCACAACTTGTTTGGGATAATGATGTCTCAATGAACGGGGTAAACTACCAGTACAAAGATGACACAAAGATTATCACTTTAGGTATAAATCAACCAACTTTAGAAGAGAAAGCTACAGATGATGCAGAAGATGTTAGCCTCTTTATAGCACAGTATGTACACAAATCTAACTTAGATTTTGCAAAACTTAACTTAGGTACTGGTGTCTACATCTATGATGGTCTCAAAGGCAACATACCGCTTTTTGGTAGTAGCAAAGGGAATACCTTAGATGCAAATGGTTTCTATGAAAATGATTATCATATCGTAGAGGGATTTGGTGAGCTACAGTTTAAAGATGTAGTTGGTATGCCACTTAAAGTTGCTGCAGGTGTTGCCTATAACTTTGGTGCTGATGAGAATAACTTTGGATATGATATTGCACTCCAACTAGGTAAAGCTAAAGATGTTGGTGACTGGCAAGTAAAATACTCCTATACAGACCTAGAAGAGGATGCAACTTATGGTGCATATTCTGATTCAGATAACTTTGGTGGTGGTACAGCTGCAAGCGGTCATGCAATTAGAGCAAAATACAAAATGGGTAAAAACCTCTATATAGCTGGTAACTTCTTCTTCAATGAACTCTACGAGAGTAAAAGTAAAGAAGATGGTATGGAGCCAAGCTATGAACGAGTACAATTAGATGTAATTGTTAAGTTCTAAGAGAGCATATAACCAACCTTTTTTCAACAAACCTCCACTATCCCCTCTTTCTGTTTTGTCCAAAACTACTCCTTTTCGAGGGGGGATAGATACCACAACAAACTCCCCCTAATTACTGCTTTGATATAATCATAAAATTTTACTGAACAACTAATTGAAGGTAAAGCATGACAAAAACAGCAAAAAAGATTATCCTAAAAACGAGACGGCAGGTCTTTGGTGAGATGCTTGGTAACAATGCTTCTCTATTTCAGGGGCAGGGGTTTGAGTTTGCGGAGCTTAGAGAGTATATCTATGGGGATGATGTCCGTAAGATAGACTGGAAGACTACTGCCAAACTTGGCAAACCCTTTGTCAAGATATATAAAGAAGAGAGAGAGCTCAATGTGGTGGTAGCTACTATGATGAATGGCTCTGTCTATTTCGGTACGGTACGGCAAAAGAGTGAACTGATAGCAGAGATAGTCTCTATACTTGGGTTTTCAGCTGTTAAAAACTCAGATTTGTTTTCGCATCTTATCTATGCAGATAAATTTTATGAAAAGAGTAAACCAAGCAAAAAACTCTTTGCTGTCAACCGTGCGGTGGAGGCTCTAACAGAGTTTGAGACTATAGGCAAAGAGGCAGACTTCAAAGGCTTTACCGATACACTCTTTAGCCGTGTCAAAAAACGCTCTCTGCTCTTTATAGTTTCAGATTTTATTGGAGATATTGACCTAAATTTATTAAGTAAAAAACATGATGTATTTGCTGTAATAGTACGAGATAAATTTGAAGAAAACCCCAAAGAGCTAGGCTATCTACAAGTGATAGATATGGAGAGTAGTGCTAGGTATGAGGGGAGTATAGATAACTCTACGCTAAAAGAGTACACAAAAGCACTGCACAGAAATGATGAGAAGCTCTATAGAGATTTCAAAAAAAATGGTATCCGTTTTGCCAAGATATACACAGACGAAGAGCCATACCTCAAACTCATCAAGCAGATGCGATAGGAGAGATGATGCAAACAGACAACAACAACACACTTAGAGATATAAAACCCCTACTTGAGATTCCTGATAATAGTTTCTATATCTATTGGGGGTTGATAGGGTTTGGGGTACTTTTGGGCTTGGCTGTACTCTTTTTTGTACTTAAAAGAGTCTGGCAGATGCGTAAAGATAACTTAGCCAAAGGCTATCTTGCTTCACTTAAAGCTATAGATTGGAAAGATGCCAAAGAGTCTGCGTACAAAGCTACACACTATGCCAGACTCTTAGCCACAGATGAACGAAGAGAGAAGCTCTTTGAACAGCTTGTACCTCTGCTTGACCAATATAAGTATAAAAAAGAGGTAGATGCAGTAGATGAAGAGACACTTAAATACTATAACCTTTTTGTGCAGGTAGCCGATGAATCAGTTTAGTTTTCAGTACCCTTGGGTCTTTGTGCTTATTATTGTATTTCTCTTATGTGCTAAATACTGCAAAGAGAAAAGCCGTGCTATCTATTTTCCTCATATAGAGGCACTCCTACTCAAAGAGAGAGGTCTAAGTAGCTCTTTGCTTGTGTGGCTCAAATGGATAGGTATAGTCACGGCTATTACCGCCCTAGCCTCTCCTATACTCACCAACACCTATCAAAATAGCAAAAAAGAGGGACGAGATATAGTCCTAGTGATAGATGCTAGTGATTCGATGCGACAGAGAGGTTTTGACCCATCAGATAGAAGCAAAAATAAGTTTCAGGTGGTCAAAGAGGTAATGCATGACTTTATAGAAAAACGAGTGAGTGACCGTATAGGGGTAGTGACTTTTGCGGATGTGGCTTTTGTGGCTTCTCCTTTGACTTTTGAGAGAGAGTTTTTGCAAGGGATTGTTGCCTATCAGCAGTTAGGTATAGCAGGAAAACGAACAGCTATCAATGATGCACTTGTGCAGACCTATGGAATGCTCTCTAAGAGCAAGGCAAAGAGCAAGATAGCGATACTCCTCACCGATGGAAAGGATAATATGAGTAAAATATCTGCGGAATCTATAGTATCTGTTATAGAAAAAAGTGATATAAAACTCTATGCCATAGGAGTAGGAGACCAAAGAGACTATGATGGGCGTTACCTACAACTCCTTGCCGATGCAGGAAAAGGAAAAGCCTATGGTGCATACAATAGCCAAGCACTCAGCCAAATATATGATGAGATAGACAAACTAGAAGCCACAAAGATAGATGACAAGAAAGTTGTACAGCTTACTTATCTCTATCTCTATCCACTCTTTATAGCCATTTTAGCTCTACTTCTTTTTATCTATTTACGCAATTCCAGAGGAGCATTATAATGACATTTGTACATCCACAACTATTTTGGGCTATGGTGATTCCTCTGGCTATTTTTGCCTTACTACTTTCTACGAATAAAGACTCTCTCTCTCGTATTTTTGATGATAAAGTTCTGCAAAGACTAAGTGCTGGAGATAATAGTGTGCCAAAGCTTCTGCGAAATATACTCTTCTTTACTGCTATAGCCTTGATGATAGTAGCGATGGCAAGACCTGTAGTTGAAAAGGGTGATACAACGGTAGAAGTCAAAGGGATAAGTCTCCTTACAGCCCTCGATATATCAGGCTCAATGCGAAGCAGAGACCTCTATCCTAACCGTCTAGAGTTTGCCAAGAAGAAGCTTATAGCTCTCTTTGGGGCTTTGCCTAGTGATGAGGTCTCTGTAGTAGCATTTGCCCACTCTTCGTTTGTACTTGCTCCCTTTAGCTCCGACAAAGAGACACTAACACATATAGTCAAAGGGGTAGATGACAAAAGAATCAACTTTGGCTCTACAGACTTTGATGCTCTTGCAGGTCTTGCTACAAAAGTATTAGAAGAGAAAAAACCTAAGATTATGGTAGTTGTAAGTGATGGTGGAGACAAAAAAGCTCTAGAGGATTTTGCTGAGACACTTAAAAGCTCAGGGATAGTACTCTATGTGATACTCGTAGGGACTAAAGAGGGTGCTCCAGTGCTAGATGCCAATGGTAAACCCATAGAGTCCAAAGATGGCACAATAGCTATATCCCAGATGAATACAGACCTAGGAGAGATAGCCCTCACTACAGGCGGTGCATTCGTAGAGGCAAGTAACGGCAAAGAAGACATCACCCAACTAGCCTCCATCATCCACAACAACCACAAAAGCTCCCAACAAGGTGAGGTGAATATAAAAGATAGAGTAGAGTACTTCTACTACCCACTCGCCCTAGCACTCTTTTTATTATTATTGGCTTTGAGTTCATTGCCTCGGAGGAGAGGGTAGAGGGAGTTTGTGAATTGATAGATTTTTGTGCAGTTCCTTATCAATCTATCAACTTTATACTTTGAATATTAAGGATTTTAGATATATTGAGGGGTTAGAGATATTAGAAAAAAGAAAAAGTGATCAATAAAATGCAAACCATTTTCTGTATTATATTCGTAAGTTTGTAAGGTTATATTCTAATGCGAGACAAAGCATAAATATTGTAGATTAAAGATAATATTATTTTTTAAAAGGAGTCATTATGCAGTTAACAATAGAGATACCAAATCAACCACTATATGATAAGATATTATGGTTTTTGAGTAAGTTTAAAGATGATGGGTTAAAAATAGTTGCATCAACTCAAAACAAAGAATCTATTAGTGAAAAACCTTTTAATCCTAGAGAGTTTTATGGGGTTGCAGATAGTTCAAAGATAGAGATAGATGAATATCTTGATAAAAATAGTAAAGAATGGGAAAGTGATGTATGCATAAAAAATTCTTGATTGATACTAATGTCATTATCTATTATTTTAATGGTATAACTAATGATGAATATATAGATAGTATCTTAATCGAAAATTTTAATATTTCAATTATTACTAAGATAGAATTTTTGAGTTGGCAAAAATTAAGAGAAAATAAAATATTAAATGAGGAAAAATGCGAGATACATTAAAAGATATTTTTGATAATGTTAATAGTTGGTTGAAGTTTGCTGAAGCAAAAAATGGTGCTATTATAGCTTTAAATGCTACTTTTATATTTGGAATATTGAAACTTAATATTATATCTACTAGTGAAAAAAATATTTTAGATTATTATTTGTTTATTGCTATCTTTATGTTACTAGTTTCAATTATTGTAGCTCTTTTATCTTTTATACCTAGATTAAGTGATACATATATTAAATTTAAAGAACCAATGGATAATGATAACTTATTGTATTTTGGAGATATAGCAAAATATACTGATATTAAATATAAAGAAAAAATTCAAATATTTATTCAATTAAATGGTAGTGAAGGTAGTGACAAATTAAATGAATATTATATTAAACAAATAATTATAAATTCAAAAATTACATTCATAAAATTTAAACAGTTTGAAATAGCCATTTGGTTTACATTGTCTGCAATTTTAACACCAATAGGTGGAATAATTTTGTATTATACTAGAAATTAAGAGGATATAATTATGAGAGAAAGTATAGAAGATAAAGTTAAAGAAATTATAGATACAAGTTTTGATGTAACTGATGTTTACAGTGTTCCTGATATAGATGATACTCGCTTAACTTTTACAAATACAGGACTTCGCTTGGAATCAACTATCCTTTATATTGATATGAGAGGTTCTACAAAAATTTTAAATAAGCATAATAGAACAAGTGTTGCAAAACTACATAAAGCATATTTTTATATTATTGTAAAAATAGCTAAAAGTTTAGGTGGCAAAGTAAGAAGCTTTAATGGTGATGGTATGTTAGTATTTTTTCAAGGAACGACAAAAGATACTCTAAATAATGCTGTTAAATCAGCAATGAAGATGGGATATATGCTAACTCAAAATGAAACAGTAAAAAAGAAGTTTGAAAAATACTCTTCAATAGACTTTGGAATAGGTATTGATGATGGAACTATATTATGTACAAAGGTAGGATTGGCAGGTACAAACAATAGAGATTTAGTATGGATAGGAAATGCTGTAAATAAATCTGTTAAGATTGGTGATAATTTAAAATCTCCATACCATATAGGTATTTCAGGTCTTGTTTATAATAATCTAAATGATGAGCTAAAGTACCATACTAAAAAAGATGATTGGGGCAATGAAAGTAAAGTACATATGTGGATAAAAGATTATTTTACTTATAATGGTCAAACAGAGGTGTACTACTATACAAGTTATTTTTTGATTTTTTAGATAGGTTAGAAATGTAAAAAGATGACTAAATCAAAAGTAGACTTCTTGTATAGTAACAGGAAAAATCACAATGCAACACAAAGGTGGCACACCAGATCCCACAAGCCTACAGTTCAAACTAAATCCATTAGAGATATTTGAGATAGATGAACTTAACTAATATAAAACACATCGACTTCTTCGCAAGCATCGGAGGATTTCATCAAGCTATGAGTAGCTTTGGGGCGGAGTGTCTGTTTGCTTTGGAGTGGGATAAGGATTGTCAGGATACTTATGAAGCCAACTATGGGCTAAGTCGAGAACAGAGAGGATATATAGTCCATTTGGTCATGCTATTACACTTTCAGCCTACGGTGGTGGAGTAGGAGCAAAGACAGGTCTCTATATGATAGATGGAGTGATACGGCGACTAGACCCTAAAGAGTGTATGAGGATCACAGGGTTTCCTGAGGATTTTCTACTGCACCCCAATCGCAATGTATCCTATAGGCAGTTTGGCAATAGTGTTGTAGTCAATGTACTCAAAGCTATTATAAGCAATATCATAAAAACAGAATGTTTAAAATTTAATACACAAGCAAATCCTAACTCTCCTTAGGTATAAGATTTTTAGCTTTTATTATGGCTTTAATTCCTTTGGTATCTGTGGTATCTGTGGGATTTACTTTCATTTTATCACGGAGTTTTATAAGTCCTGATACTACTACTCGACTCTCCTCTTGAAGACCTTTGGTGATAATGGAGTAGTAGCGGTTGGTAAATCCTGTCTCTATAGGCTGTTTTGTAATAGTTCCATTATTTTCTACAAAGAGGTATTTTCCCATTTGATCTTCAAAGATAACTTCAGGGGGTACCATCATAAAACTATGTTGGTCTGTTACAAAAATATTCACATAAACAAAAGTTCCAGGGAGCATACTAAACTCTCTGTTTTCTATAGTTGCTCTCATAGTTACAGTAGAGGTAAGTGGGTCTACGCTGTTGTTTGAGAAATCTATAAAGCCTTTGAGTTGTTCTCTTTGGAGTAGTTTTTGGCTTCCATCACGCACTTCAATAAAAGCATCTAGCTTCTCTTTGGATGCATATTTCTTTATCTTTTGAATCGCCTGTTCTGTAGGAGAAAAATAGGCATAGAGTGGGTCTATCTTGACTATGGTTGTGAGAAGTGTTGCTTCAGAGGCTCCTACAAGATTGCCTACATCTACACGCCTTGCACTTATTTTGCCTGATATAGGTGCTGTAATAGTGGTATAAGAGAGTTGTCGTAATGCATCTTTTACCTCTGCTTCATCGGCAGATATTTTGGCTAGTATCTCTTGGTAAGTTGCTTGATACTGCTCAAAGAGTGCTTTAGGGGCTAATCCCTCTTTGACAAGAGGTGCATAACGGTCTATATCTGCTTTGGCTAGTTTTAATGAAGCTTTATCTTGTCTTAGTTTTGCTTTGGCTGTTTGTAGATGTGCCTTATACTCAGCAGGTTCTATCTCGAAGAGTTTATCTCCTTTTGTTACAACCTCACCATCTTCAAAGTATATTTTTTCCAAATATCCCTTTACTCTTGCTCGTACCTCTTGTTGGCTACTTGCTTGTGTGCGTCCTGTATACTCTACCCATATAGGAAGTTTCTCTTTTTTGACCGTGATAGTATCTATATCAAATGCAGGTATCTCTTTGGGGGTACTCTTTTGCTCTTTGGTACATGCTGTAAACAAAAGTAAAAAAATTATGAAAATAGAGGATTTATAATAAAATAGCATAAATGAAAACTCCTAAAATTGTAGGTGAAACATTATAGCAAAAATCTGTCCAAAAGATAAGTAGTAAAAATAAGGGGAAAGGGGGAAATAAAAAAATAAAGTTTAGAGCTAGGCAAAAGCCTAGACTCTAAGTATAACGCTAAGAAAAGGTATTCTTAGAAGTTATATCTTGCCCAGAAACGAAGAACATTATTCGCGTCATCATGAGCTTCAACATCTTGGTTTACATAAGCAGCTAATACTGTTAAGTTTTCACCAATTTTAGTTTTGTAAATAAGGTCTAATTCATTATAGTCCGTATCTTGTGATGCTACACCATTTTCATCCATGTATTTACCAGCATTTTCTGTAGTCATACCATACTGAGCGATAAATGCACCACCAAGAGCTTTAACAGAACCTTTAACTACGATTGTATCAGCATCAGCAGCGATAAATGCTTGGTTAAGAATCATTTGAGTATAAAGTGGAGTTTTTACACCACCAACATTAAATACACCTGTATCACCATCATCAACAGAAGAGAAAGCAACCTGTGCAGAGAACATACCAACATTTCCAGCAACTTTAGCACCAAATGCAGTTGTATCATTTACAAAAGCGTCACTCATCACAGATCCACCTTGAACAGCAGCAGTTAACATTTCATTAGAATACTCAGCAGCACCCCAAACAATTGAAAGATCTTCAGCGCCATTGTCTTTTTCACCAAGCATTTCAGTTGCCATGTAGTATGAACCAGTCAAAGTTAAACCATCAATTGATTTATTTTGAGCAGTAAGCATAAAGATACCATCACTACCATTTACTTTATTGAAATCATTCAAGTTACTACCAAGGAAAACACCATTTGTATTTGCTTTATTTACCCAAGCACCTACCAAAGTTGTTCCTGGAAGTGAACTATTTACAACCAATGCTGCTTCATAAGTATTTTTGAATACATTCCAACCCTCAGACCATGCAAATGGAGACAAAGATTTTGGAAGTTCTTGACGACCAAATTTAAGTGTAGTACTCTCTGTACCCCATGTTAAGTATGCTTTAGTAATTGCAGCATCATTAAGGTTGTCACCAGCCATTTGCATAGTTTTAGATACTACGCTCTCTTGAAGACCAAGTGTACCAAGACCACTTAGTTGGAAACCAGCACCAAAACCAGCACCTAAGTTACCAATTGCATTCAATTGAATACCAACATTTGCTAATGATTGCTCTTGCTCAAATAGATCAAATTCTGTTGTACCAAAAGAGTCACTTGTTTGGTAATATGCGACAGCCTGTCCACTGAAGTCCCACATACTTGCTTCTTCTACTACTGGTACCGCTGCTGCTTCTGCAGCTACTGGAGCAATATCTCCACCCGCCATAATCATTGTTGACGCTACTACTGAAAGTAATAA
>JADGDQ010000011.1 GCA_016744805.1 Sulfurovaceae bacterium | reverse complement strand
CCCATTCCGGATTAGCTCAGCGGTAGAGTAGGTGCCTGTTAATCACTTGGTCGCTGGTTCGAATCCAGCATCCGGAGCCACTTTCAAAAAATATTATCCCCCTTTATACAATAATTACAAATCAATCAATTAACTATATAATTTTTATATTTTCAATCCGAAGCCTTATTTCATGGGGATTACCCAACTATTGAATTAGTAGCTTTATTACATGAGGAGAATCATATACCAGATATAAATATCAATCCCTCAACCCTATCTTCGTAGCTGTCAAAAATAGATACTCTTTTCCTGTAATAGTTACTCTAAATTTATGTTGTTGCAGATATTTTTTGCAAAAGTATATATCTTTAATAAGGAGTGACATCTCTGAAAATGGATAGTTAGGGGCTTTGGCTCCGTATATCATCTCTCCATCTATCCACCTAGAGTTAGGAAATCCTAATATAACTGCACCATCAAAAGAGAGATAGTTTTGGATAAGAGACATAAAAAATGTTTTAAAAGGGATACTTGGGCTTTGGAGTGTACCTATGGAGATAATAAGATCTGATTTAGGGAGATTTAGACTCTCTAGGTCATTAATATCATGGCAATGGAAAGTAATATTAGAATGGTTAAATCTATTTTGAGCATACTCTATAGCTGATGGACTATGGTCTACTCCTATGAGACTCATTTGCTCATAAATACTTCTGTTTACCATTTTTTGAATAATCTCAAACTCATCACCACTATTAACCCCCAAATCCAAAACTCTACGCCTTTTGGCTATATTTACTTGTTTTAGAGCCTGACGGTAGCTAAATAAAAATGCTGGTTCTTCATTTTTGTGTATAGTAGCAAAAAGTGATTCTCTACCATATTTTTCTTCTTTAGATTGAATCTCTGCATTATGAAAAGATGTAGAGCTACTAAGCTTTTGAAAGCTAAGGATAACTCTTTGATCTAATACTTTAGGGGTAAGCATACGACAAAATAGTAATGAAGCTAAATCAATCCAAGCCCTCCAACTATGTAAAGAACTCTCTAAATCAGGATTAGGTATATTAATATCTAAAAGTTGTGATGCTTCAAGAGATTTTATTTGCTCTTCACATAGCATCAAAATTTCAAACATAGATTGCTTTTGAATCTTTATCATTGAGTATTACTCCCATATTTTAGAAACCATGATACACTTTTGGCTATAATACTTGTATGAAAAAATTAAATACTTTACTAGCAATAATTATAAGCTCTACTCTTTTATATGCCCAAAAGTTTATATTAATAGATTTAGAATCACAAAAAGGCTATGCCTACGAAAATGGTGATTTAGTTATGAGTGGTCAAGTCTCTACAGGTAAAAAAAATTATCGAACACCCAGAGGCTACTATACTATACTAGAAAAAAAACGCTACCATAAATCAAATCTTTGGCCAAAACCAAATGGTGGTGCTACTATGGATTTTATGCTTAGACTTACTAATACTGGTATCGCTATGCACCTAGGAGCAGTGCCAAAGTGGCCTGCTTCTCATGGCTGTGTTCGTCTTAAAGATGGTTTTGCTCAAAATCTATGGAAATGGGCAACAGTAGGCACAGAGGTAGAAGTAAGTGGATTTATACCCGAACTCTACTCCAAAGACAAGTCCCATCAAGATGAAAATGATTTTTTTGGCGATACTTACTTTATCTCAGACTAAGGGCATTGCTATATGACAAATAAACTCTCTTCTTATGCAGGAGTTATCTCGGCACTTCTTGTTATTACTCTGGCACTATTAGTAACCTATGATGCTATGATGCGGTATCTATTTTCTGAAGGTTCTATAGCATTACAAGAGCTAGAGTGGCATATTTTTGATATTATATTTTTATTAGGTATCTCTTATGCTCTAGGGTATGATAAACATGTTAGAGTGGATATACTCTATGACAAATATACTCTAGATACTCGCTATCTTATTAATATTTTTTCTCTTATGATATTAGTGATTCCTTTTTCTCTCCTAATTTTATTTAATGCTTGGGATATGACGGTACAAAGCTATATACAACAAGAGGTCTCTAGTGATCCTGGGGGATTAAAGTATCGTTATATTATCAAAGGGATAATAATAGTAGCTTTTGGACTTTTAGTACTTCAAGCTTTGAGCCAAACAGCCTATTACTTTAAAAAACTAAAATCCAAAAAAGCACTCATTAAAATATCTTTAGCTTTAGGAGTTATTGCTATTTTTAGCTCTATGGGTATTATATTTGAATGGACTTTTTGGATAGACCCTCTGTTTTTGATGTTCTTGCTCTCTTTGACTTTACTTCTTTTGGGTTTTCATGTAGCATTTGTATTTGCTGGAGTTGCACTCTTTTTTGCACTTCTATCTCAAGAGGTAGGTTTAGTAGTTTTTGAGATGCTACCCTATCGTATTTATGGAATTATGGGAAATACCACACTTATGGCTATACCACTTTTTATTTTTATGGGTCTTATACTAGAAAAATCAAAAATGGCAGAAAGGTTACTTATTTCTATGGCTAACCTCTTTGGTTCAGTGCGTGGAGGCTTAGCTATTTCTGTAGTTTTAGTAGGAGCTATATTGGCTGCTAGTACTGGTATTGTGGGTGCATCTGTAGTGATGATGAGTCTTATTGCTCTTCCTTTGATGCTCAAATACAACTACTCCCCTGCTCTCGCCTCAGGAGCTATTGTAGCTAGTGGTACTTTGGGGCAAATTATTCCTCCGTCTATAGTCCTTATTATATTAGGTGACCAAATGCACCTAAGCGTAGGAGACCTTTTTAGAGCAGCTGTAGTGCCAGGCTTATTATTAATACTCTTATATATACTCTATATACTTATAGTTTCATTTTTTCAAAAAGATATAGCACCAGCCTTAGCAAACCCTAATAACTATAGCCAAACACTCAAAGAGGCATTTAAAGCAATTATTCCTCCTTTACTTTTAATTACTATTGTCTTAGGCTCTATATTTACAGGCGTAGCCTCCCCTACAGAGTCAGCAGCTATAGGAGTAATAGGTGCTGGAGTATTAGCTTGGAGCAATCGTAGTTTTTCTAGGAAACTTATAGAGTATGCTTCTATAGAAACTGTCAAACTAACTGCTATGATTTTTATGATTTTAATAGGTGCTACTGCATTTTCTTTGGTCTTTCATCAACTTGGTGGAGGAGATATGGCATTAGCATTTTTTGAAGATGATATACAAAACCAGTGGAGATTTATACTTATTACTATGCTAATAATATTTGTACTAGGGTTCTTTATTGACTTTATTGAAATAGCCTTTGTGGTTGTACCTATTTTGGTACCAATTATACATCTACTTGGTATTGATCCTATTTGGTTTGCTATTCTTATAGCTTTGAATCTTCAGGCATCTTTTCTTACTCCTCCTTTTGGGTTTGCTCTTTTTTATCTCAAAGGTACAGCAGGTGATAGCATAACTACAAAAGCTATTTATAAAGGTGTAATTCCATTTATATCTCTACAAATTTTAGCTTTAATTATAGTTATACTTTTTCCTAATATTATATATCTTTTTGGGAAATAAAAAATGATAAAAAATCTAAACATAAAAAAAATAATCAAAGAGATACTTATTGCTAGTATTACTATATTGATACTTAGTAATATTATTAGCTACATCCGTCAACCACAAATTGCTAGTGATGAACTTCCACACCTTAGTCTCCAAACAATAGAGGGTAAAAATATTAATTTGGAAGAGTATAAAGGGAAACCGCTTCTTATACATTTTTGGGCAACTTGGTGTCCTACTTGTAAGCTAGAGACAAATAATATACAGAGAGTATCTAAAGAGTATCAAGTCATTACCATAGCTGTGAATTCTGGTGATACTCAAAGTATCAAAGAGTTTATGAAACAAAAAAATGCACAGTTTGATGTTATACATGACACAGATAGCACACTTGCATCCCAATTTTCTGTAGAAGTATTTCCAACCTCTTTTATATATGATAAAAACAGTAAACTTCTATTCTCTGAAGTAGGCTATACCTCTACAGCAGGACTACTAGCTAGAATGGCTTGGGCAACAAACAGATAATTTTTCAGCGACTAAGTAACTTTTTAATGATAAAACAGTTAATAAAATAGCTCTATAATTCTTAAAATAATCAAGATTATAGCTATTCTCTCCTCTATCAATTAAAAATTGTTATAATCAAAATACAGACTACCCAAGGATAACTAAAAGATGAAAAATAAATTTATTGAAAACTTCTTTTCATTAACTCTTTTACGCGTAATAACTCTCATTGTCCCACTTCTTACATTTCCTTATTTGATTAGAGTATTAGGGAGTGAGACTTATGGTCTTATAATATGGAGTTGGTCTATTATTACATTTTTTATACTCTTTATAAATTTTGGATTTAACCTCTCTGTCACAAAATATATAGCTATACATAGAGATGATAAAGATAAACTCTCAGAGATAGTCTCTACTGCTATAGCAACTAGACTCTTTTTATTCTTTGTTTCACTTATATTATTTATATTACTTGTAGAACTCATCCCAAAAATGCATGAAAACAGAATACTCTTTTATCTATTTTTTGGACTTACCATAGGTGAAACACTTATGCCAATGTGGTATTTTCAGGGTATAGAAAAGATGAAATATACGGCTATTATCACCTCAGCAGTCAAAATACTCTTTACCATTCTGGTTTTTTGGATAATTAAGGAGCAATCAGACTATCTAAAAGTACCTATTCTCTATGCCATAGCATCTCTTGCAAGTGCATTAGTAGCATACTCAATCATTTTATTTAAAGACAAAGTATACCTGCAAAAACCAACAATAGAAAATATGATATTTTATATCAAAGATAGTGTAGCTCTATTTTTGTCTGATTCACTTTTTGTAGTACAAAGCAATATAACCATTCTTTTCATAGAACACTACCTAGGTCTATCCGAAGTTGCCTATTTTGACCTCTTACAAAAATTTATTAATATACTTATAACACCTTTTCATATTTTGGCGAAAGTACTTTATCCTCATATTGCTAGAGTCAAAGACTTTATACTTCTAAAAAATGCGATGATTGTTAGTACTCTTATCGCTGTTGCTCTTATTGCTGTTATATATGTATTTAAATATAATATTATTCTACTCCTCTTTGGAACAGCTAATATAGAGTTAGAACCTCTTATATTTATTTTTTCATTATCTATTTTATTTGCTAATTTATCATCACTTTTAGGTAAAAACTTACTTGTAGTACTTGGGAGAAATAATAGATTACTTATAAGTATATTTTTGGGTCTTATAGTATATATAACTCTATTATATATGATAATATCATCAGAACAAGCTACACTAGAGCTTATCATTATTAGTATTTTACTCTCTTATTTAACTGATATGGTAACTAGAATCTATTTTGGAAGGGATATTTTATGGCAAAAATAATTTTTATAACTCCTGAGATCAACAGAGCTACAGGAATAGTGAGAGTTGTGAATATATGGGCAAATCACCTAAGTCTTAATAGACAAAATAAAATTACAATAGTAGCAAAGGGGATAGAAAATCCTTATTATAATTTTAATTCTAAGATAAAAATACAAAAGTATAGTTTTGATTTTAAAAGAAAAGGTATAGGAATTATATATAATACTATACAGCTTTTTAGATATTTATACTCATTAAGAAATGAAAAAAATAGTAATGTTATTATTGATAAGTCTCTTCTTATAGAACCTCTTTGGATTTTAAAAAAACTTGGTCTTTTTAAAAAAATTAATTTTATCTACTTTACCCATAGTGGAAGCAGTGCATTTAGGGAATTTTATCTAAGTCGTTCACATACAAAACACCGAGTAGATATGATGTTTAAAACTTTTGATAAAATAGTATGCTTATTTGATGATGAGACAAATTATCCTAATATGGTACAAAAAGAGAAACTTTTTTTTCTCTCTAACCCTATTCCTTTTGAACTTTCTCATATTAATATAGAGGCAAAAGAGGATATTGTTTTATATTTAGGTCGTGTACGGATTGAAAAAGGCATAGACACACTTCTTAAGGCTTGGGCAATAACAGATCATATTGGTTGGAAACTTCAAATAGTTGGTGATGGAAAAGAGAAACAAGATTTTATACACTTAGCAGAAAAACTAAGTATTCTTGATAGTGTTGAATTTATACAGAGTCAAACAGATGTAAAAAGTTATTACGATAAATCAAAAATATTTGTATTACCATCTATTTACGAGGGTATGCCTATGACTATCCTAGAAGCTATGGCATGTAAAAGCACTGTTATTTCTAGTAACACAGCAGGAGGTTTACGACTAATTGATGATAATAGAACTGGTTTATTATTTAAGAAAAAAGATGAAGAAGAGTTAGCAAAAAAACTTACCTACCTTATGAGAGATAAACACCAAAGAGAAAATTTAGCAAATAGTGCATATAACTATATTAATCAACATACTATAAAAAATATCGCTACTAACTGGGATAATATCTTAGTATGAAAATTAACCTCAAATATGATTTGCGTACTATATATTTGTCAACTTTTTTTGTAATGCTTCTACTCTATGGTCTTAATAAGGTACTCTTTATTGGTGGACTCAAACTTTTTTACTTAACGATTCCTATGCTTTATAGTATTTACCTCTTTAAATATGAATTTGAGATTACCAAAGAGATTCGAGTATTGCTATTTTTTGTCCTTGCTCTTTCTCTATCTACTATCAATACTCTTATCTTTCATGAGGGAGGACTCCATGCGGTTTTAATGAATCTCCAAAGACTCTATATAGTTCTTCTAATGCTTATTCCTTTGTATGGTTTTTATCTCAAAGATGATAGATTATTTAATATCTTTCTTCTAATTTATGCAGCTGAAGTCTCTTTTGCAAATATTTATCATTATTTCTTTGTTTATGATTTTGCAGATAGGTTTGAAGGTACTTTTGGTGGATCAAATGAGTTTGCTTATATGCTAGTATCCTTAATCTATTATGTCTATTATGTCTTTTATAGAACCCCAAATCTTAAGCTAAAATGGCTTTTTACTATAGCACTTATTTTATTACATATTGTGGTTCTTATTACCCTTTCAAGAACAGCTATTCTAGGTATGTTTATTTTTTACTTTTTTGCATCTCCTTATTTTCATCGACATACAGAAAAATGGAAAAAGGTAATGATTGTAGTGGCTTTTATAAGTATATTTCTTTTTGCTCTTGACTCTTTGGGTAAGACAGCTGAATTGATGATAGAGAGATTTACAGGAGAAAGAGGAGCTAGTTCATTGGGCAGTCGTACATTTGAAATGTTAGCAGGTATTAACCTATTAGCAGAGCATCCTATGAGCGTATTGTTTGGTAATGGTATGAGTATTAGTGGGTCAGAGATCTTTCCAGATTTTTATAGAGGAATGGGAGGTCTAGGCACGCGAATTCATAATTCTTACTTTGCTATGATTGTAGAAAATGGTCTTTTTAGTGTATTATCATTTGCCTATTTAATCTATTTTATTCTCAAACAAGTATATTTTATGAAAGATGATTTCAAATATGTAATCTTAGGGTTTACTATTTTTACAATTAGCTTTTTATCTACCATTTATCTGCTATACTTCTTACCATTTTGGATGGCACTATTTATGATTAGTGCACATATTAATATATTAAATAACAAAGAGAGCGAACATGACAAAAATAACTAAAGAGACCCTCAAAGAGACGCAACTTATCATATTAGATATGCTAAATGAGATTGAAAAAATATGTAAAAAACATAATCTAACCTATTGGCTTGATGGTGGAGCATTATTGGGTGCAGTAAAATACAAAGGTTTTGTTCGTTGGGATGATGATTTGGATATTGCTATGCCTATAGAAGATTATGAAAAATTTTGTCTTATAGCATCTAAAGAGTTACCTTATGGAATGTTTTTTCAACATAGAAAAACAGATGAATTTTTTCCTTATGATTGCGTAAAGATTAGAGACAATAGAGGGATTATGATAGAAAATCACCAGATAGGGAAAGAGGTTTTATACAATCAAGGTATTTTTTTGGACATATATCCTGTATTAACCATAAAAAGATCTTTTTTCTATAGAATATTACACATTATTATATTTTTATTTGTTAAACTTTTTAGTTATAAGTACCTAAACATTAAAAGTATACGAGACATTCTAGTCTCTTGGAGTGAAAAGTTTCATAGAGGATGGGGGAAAAATAGTAAGGTTGTTAGAAGTGGAAATCATCCTACTATTAGATTTTATGTAGATGAAAAAAGTATATTTCCTCTTGCTTCTACACTATTTGAAAATAGAGAAGTTCCCATACCACATGATGTTGATCATTATTTAGGAAGTCTTTTTCCAAAAGGCTACAAAAATCCACTACCAAAAGAGGCAAGAAGAGTACCTCATGCCTTTGATATTAAACTAAAGGACTAAAATGAAATTTTCATTACTAATGTCAATATACCACAAAGAAGAACCTGATTACTTTGAGAGAGCCATGATAAGTATATGGGATGAACAGAGTGTTAAGCCTAATGAGATTATACTCGTTGAAGATGGAAATCTCACACCAAAACTCTATGAGGTAATAGAAAAATGGAAAGAAAAATGCCAAGGAGTACTTGAATCTGTTGTACTAGAAGAGAACTTAGGATTAGGAGACGCTCTTAATATTGGTCTGCAAAAGTGTAGCTTTGAGAGAGTTGCAAGAATGGATACTGATGATATTGCACACCCTCAAAGATTTCAGCGACAGCTAGATGTTTTTGAAAAGTTAGATATAGATGTATGTGGAAGTTGGGTAAGTGAATTTGATACAGATGAAAAAAATATAGTATCTTATAGAAAACTTCCAGAGTTTCACCAAGATATTACTGCTTTTGCAAAACTTAGAAACCCTATTAATCATCCAAGCTCTATGTATAATAAAACTCCTGTTTTAGAAGCAGGAAACTATCAAAGAATGTTATGGTTTGAAGATTATTACCTTTGGGCTAGAATGATTCAAAATGGTGCAAAGTTTTATAATATTCAAGATACTCTTATCAATATGAGAGCAGGATACGGACAACTTCAAAGACGAGGTGGTATAAATTATGCTATTCAAGAATATAAGTTTGAAAAACAACTTTTAAATATTAACTTTATAACCTCTATAGAGTTTATAAGAAATATTTTTATTCGATTTATAGCTAGAGTAATACCTCAAAATTTACGAAAAAATATATATAAGATACTAAGAAAATAATGCGTAAATATCCTCCTGTTATTACTAAAGATATTATAGATTTAAAAAAACTTTTTTTAGTTATAAAAAGTTTTATTATTCCTATTTTACTTTTTACAACTATTATTGTTATTCTAGCTGGATATAAAATATATACAGCTGCTAATATATATACTAGTTATACAACCATAGATTTTGGTGGGAAAAAGAAAAAACAAGATACTAAAGCTATGCTTTCAGAAGCATTTGAATCAGAAGAGAATGATTTAAATACAGAAGTAGAAGTTATCACCTCTAGGCTTACAATCAAAGAACTTATGACAAAAATTGATTTTAGTACACACTATTACAAGAAAAAGAAATTTAAAAAACGAGAAGTGTATGAGAAAGCTCCATTTAGTGTAAAATTTTTAAATAAAGAGAGTATTGGTAGAGTAAAATATTCACTTCAGTTTATAGGAGAAGAGGAATTCATATTAGAATCAATAAAAGATGATAATAAATCAAAAATACCTTATAGTAAGATGCATAAATTTGGAGAAGAGATAGATATTAACAACTCTGTATTTATTATTAGCAAAGAAGATTTTCCTATTGATGCTAAAGTATACTACTTCTCATATACTAACGATAAAGAAGCTATTTTAGCCTCTGTTAAATCTAAATTAACCGTAAGAAAACTCTCTAAAGAGTCTTCTATTATTAAAATAAGTTATGAAGATAGAATTCCACAAAGAGCCAAGGTTGTGGTTGACACCATCTCTTATATTTATATTAAAGATAACCTAGACTCACGCAAGCAAGAGGCTCGAAACTCTTTAAAGTTTATACAAGCACAACTTGCTATTATTAATAAAGAACTTAAAAATTCTGAATCTAAATTAGAAGAGTATAAAAGAACTAATGATATTATAGATATAGATATATCCACAACATTAACACTTACAAAGCTCACAGAGTATGAAAATGAAGTTTCAATATTAGAATTAGAGTTAAGTATGCTCAAAAGTATAGAGAAGTTTTTATCTCAAAATGATATTGCAAGTATCTCTACAGAGTCTTTGGCTTTTTCTACTTCTATATTGAGTTCACTTATACTCTCTTTACAAGAGAAGCAATTAGAACTCAACTCTCTTCTTACAGAGTTTACAGGTTTACATCCACAAGTAATCAGACTTAAAGGACAAATTCATAATCTCAAAGAGACTATCAAGAAAAAAATATATGGTATAAAAAGAAATATCAAAAATAAAAAAATTACCTTTGATAAGAGAGTAAAAAAATATCAGAAAATATTATCTCAATTACCACAAAAAGAGATTCATTTAGTTAATCTTAAAAGAAGTTTCTCTATTAATGAAAAAATTTACTCTTATCTCCTTCAAAAACAAGCAGAGATGGAAATAGTCAAAGCCTCTACAGTCTCAACTATTAGAATTTTAGACAATCCAATTGTTGCCAAGAAACCAATCAAACCTAAAAAAACACTTATTTTAGTTGTTGCAATTATTTTAGGATTAGGTATTTCTATTTTTATTGCATCAATTGTAGATCTTGCTATGAACAAAGTCTCTAGTCTGCGAGATATAGGCAGACATACAGATATTACTATTATGGGATTTATTCCTAAACAAAAAAAAGGTAAAAAAAATATTTTAGCTTATGAAGAGGCTTTTATCTCTTTAGGGACAACGCTCTATTTTACACTCCCCCATGCCAAAACAAATATTATATCTGTAGTATCAGCAAGACAGCATGAAGATAAAAATCATCTCTCAATAGATTTGGCTAAAGTCCTTACAACTCAAACAAAAAAAGCTATTGTTATAGACTTAGATATGAGAGATGCCCAAATACACCATATTGTAGATGGTAATCATAAAGGTATTAGTGATGTATTACTAGATAATGTTGATATAGAAACACTTATTCATAAGAAAGATTATCAATATCCTGACGGTACTGCTAGGAGTTTTTATAGTATCTCAGCAGGAGAACATATCCCTAGAAACCCATCAGAACTAGTGATGGATGATAGACTTGATGATATAATACTTTGGCTTTCTAAAAAATTTGATTATATAATAATCAATACTACTCCTTTAGAAAAAGGTAAAGATGCTATAGTCCTAATGGAAAAATCTAACCTAGTACTATTTGCAGTAAAAAATAAATATACAAAACAAAACCATATAGATGACATTGATAAAATAGTACGAATATATAATATTACAGCTACAGGTATTGTATTATACCTATAAAATATACCTTATAAAAAAGAGAGACTATGTATCAAAGAGAATTAGACCAAAAAATAAGAATATCTCTTCCGAAGGCACTTCTTCTTTTTGGGGAAAATCCATATTTAATTGAATATTATATTCATCATTATATAGATACTCTCCATGCCAAAGAGGATATGCTCTCACTCTATTTTGAAGAGTGGGACTTTGCAAGAGCAAAAAATTATCTTACACAAACATCACTATTTGGTGGTACGAATCTACTTTTAATTAAACATGAGAAAAAAATCCCTAAAAAAGAGTTAGATATATTGATTGCTCTTACAAATAAAAATGAAAATAACTATCTTCTTTTTGACTTTAGTGGGAGTGCTAAAGATGCAAAAGGCTTACAAAGTAGTTTTAGTACTAAAAAAGGTGGTCAGTGGGTACGATTTTTTGAACCTAACATTCGTGAAGGAGTTGAGGTATTACAAAAAAAATCACTCCAAATTGGATTAGATATAGACCACTATGCTCTACAACACCTTATGCTTATTCTTAATAATAATTTAGCTTTATGTATTAACGAACTCCCTAAATTAGCTATAGCTGGTACAAAAGTTTCTAGTAAAGATATTGATAATCTAGTCTACTCAACTGCACCATTAGCTACAGAACAATTTTTAACAGAGTTATTTGAAAAAAGACCCATAACACAAATGATTCATACTCTCTTGGAACTAGGAGAAGATGAGTATTCTATCTTGCGTTCTACACAAAAATTTATTATAGAAATCTTTCTATTTAATGCATATATCAAACTCCATGGGCAACCTAACTCTTTAGATATACTTGGATATAAGTTACCAAAACAGATCGAAGAGACAAAAGCTCGTCTAGCAATCAAAATAAAACCTGCCTCCCTTCTAGCAATATTAGAGTACCTACTAGAGAGTGAACTAGAGCTTAAACAACCACATAAAAATAATAAAGAGACTTTATTATATGGAATTTTTATTAAGATACAACACTATTTATAACTAGCTATAAGTAACTTTAGAGTATTATATTCTTTCCAAAATTCTTGCTCATGGTTTGGAGAGTCTAAAGACTCAAACAATGGGCTATAAAACCAAAAGGAAACAAATGAATTGTTATGAAACACTGTTTGTTGTAAAACCAACACTAACAGAAGAAGAGACTACAGCTCAAATTGAAAAAGTAAAAGCTGTTCTTACAAAAGAGAATGCTGAAATTCTAGCTACTGATGATATGGGTATGAGAAAATTAGCATATCCTGTACAAAAAAACAATAGAGGTTACTATACAGTACTTTTTTATAAGGCAAATGGTGAAACTATTGCTGAACTTGAAAGAAATCTTAAAATTAATGAAGAAGTTATTAAGTTTTTGACTGTTAGATATACAAAAACTAAAGAGATGACTCAATTTAATAAACTTGTAGCTGCTGCATCTAAAAAAGGTGAATTAGCAGAAACTTCTGTAGAAGAAACACCTGTAGTAGTAGAAGAGACGGCTACTACAGTTGAACCTACAAGCGAAGAAGCACCTGTAGCCCAAACAACTGAAGCATAATCAAAGCTTAGGAGTAACCTTATGTATAACAAAATAGTATTGATGGGAAATCTCACTAGAGATATTGAGATTAGATATTCACAAGGTGGTGGTGCTATCGGAAACACTGGTATTGCTACTAATCGAAAATGGAAATCCCAAACTGGTGAGCAAAAAGAAGAAGTAATGTTTGTAGACCTTACATTCTTTGGGCGAACTGCTGAAATAGCTAATCAATACTTGCGTAAGGGAAGTAAAGTTTTAGTCGATGGTAGATTAAAACTAGATCAGTGGACTGCACAAGATGGGACAAAGCGAAGTAAACACTCTGTTGTTGTAGAGAATCTACAGATGGTCGGTGGAAGAGAAGATAACCAAGGTGGTAATGAGAGCTATAGTGGTGGTGGATATAATCAAAACAAACCACAGCAAAACCAGTATACTGGAGGCAATCAAACCAACCAATATAATGGTGGACAAACTTCACCACAATATGGCAATCAAAACTCTACACCCCCTCAGTATGGTGGAGAACAACCACAGAGTAGACCCCCACAGCAGACACAAGCAGCAACACCATCTATCCCAGAGATAGATATTAGTGAAGATGAAATACCATTTTAGGAGTATATTATGGCAGAAAGAAGAAAGTTTAAAAAGAAATATTGTAAATATTGTGAAGCAAAAGTAGATTATATTGATTATAAAGATCTTGCTCAATTCAAATTTAGTTTGAGTGAAAGATTTAAAATCATGCCAAGAAGATTAACAGGAAACTGTAAAAAACACCAAGAGATGGTAACAATTGCTATCAAAAGAGCGCGTCAGACTGCACTTATTCCATATATCGTAGATAGAAAAAATGTAGTTGAAAATCCATTTGAGATGATTAAATAGATACTAAAAGTCTCCTCTTAAGAGGAGACTTTATAGATGGTTTTAATTAAATCATCTACTACAAAAGGTTTAGTAATATATGCTTCTATATTAAGATGTTTTATATTATATAAATTATAATTCTCATCATACGCCGATATAATAATTATTGGTATCTCTTGGTCATACTCTCTAATTTTACTAATCATAGCAATTCCATCCATCAGAGGCATTCGTATATCTGTAATAATCAGATCATATTTAGCATTATTATAATACTCTAACCCTTCCACACCATTTGTAGCAACAGTCATATTTTCAAAAAAAATATCAAGCATTGTCTGCGTATCTTCTCGTACCATAGCATTATCTTCTACATAAAGTAGAGACATTTTATTGGTTTTAGTAGTTAACTTATAAATATCTATCACACTTCAACCTTTATTGTAAAAACAGCACCCAACGCACTATTTGTAACAGAAATACTACCCTTGCAATGGTCTTCTATAATAATACGACTCATATAGAGTCCAAGCCCTGTACCATCTTGTTTCTTTGTGCTAAAGTATGGTTTAAATACATTATGAATAATTTCATCAGATATACCACCACCATTATCACTTATCTCTAAACAAACTTTAGATGTACTTTTGTAAGCTTTAATTATAATCTCTGGGCTTTCTATCTCTCTACTTACTAAAACATCATAAGCATTTTGCAGAATATTCAAAACTACCTGTTTAAACTCATTAATATATGTATTAATAATAATACCTTTTTGTAAATCAAAAGTTAATGTAATTCCTTCATGGTCTAAAGATGGTTGAATAATAATAGTTGTAGACTTTATAATCTTCTCAAAATTTCCATCTTCTAATAACTTATCTTGCTTAAAAAAATCTCTAAAATCATTAATAGTATCACTTAAATATTGTGAGTAAAGTGTAATTTGATCAAGTTTTTTATCAAAAAAATCTTTCTCATAATTATCAAGCATATTTCGCAGTTTAAGTGTACCTATTGTAGCACTAATAGCTGCTAATGGTTGCCTCCATTGGTGAGCAATCATACTAATCATCTCACCCATTTGAGCAAGTCTTGATTGTTGCATAAGGTGTTCTAACATTTTTTGTTCTGAGTCAACAGCTTGAGCTAGCTCTATTTCAATCTCAGTAACATCCACAAATAAAACTCGTATAAGATTATAATCTTTAAATATATATTGAGATATACTTAATGTATAGGTAGAGTTTTTTATTGTAACTCTTGCATCATTATTATAAGAGTTTGTATCCATATCACTCACTATTGATTTCCATAACTTCTCATCAATAATGGTACAAATATCATCATCAAGAATATTACCAAAAGTATTTTTTGCTTTATTATTAAGCCAATGAATATGATGAGAACTTTTGCGATTGAAGAGTTCTATAATCATATTCGGTAGTGAATCAAGTGTATTTTTAGCTATTTTTAGTTTATGTTCAATAAGATTTGCATAGTTACCTTTAATGTTTCTCATAATATCTCTAGTACCGATAATACCTATAATATTTAAATCTTCACCAATAACAACAAGTCGTCTAATCTTTTTTTGTATCATAAGTTGTGTTGCATCTGCAATAATAGTATCTTGTCCTATAGTAATCACAGGACTACTCATAACCTCTTGTATAGGTGTTGCCATTGGGATTTTAAGATTCATAACTTTAATAAGATCTCGTTCAGTAAAAATACCAAGTAATTTATGCTTATCTTTAATAACAACAGAACCTATAGATTGTTCCCTCATAATTTTAAGGCTGTTGTTGATACTCTCTAAAGGAGATACAGAAATAAGCTCTTGATTATTTCCTATAATATTTGAAACAGATAAGTGAATACGGTATGTATCTCTTTCAAGATAATTTAAAATCATCTCTTGCGTTACAATGCCAACAAAATGATTGTCATTATCTTTAATAATTAATCTTCTAATATTATTATCAATCAAAATATGTAAAGCATAATCTAAAGAGCGATTAAGATGAATACAAATAAGAGATGTTTTATAATATTTTAATGCTTGAACACTTAAAGATATTTTTTGTTTTAAAATATATAGTAAATCTCTTTCGGTAAGTATACCTACAGCTGTATGACCATCAAGAAAGACAACTATACCTTCCCCATTTTTAATCATCAGACTAATAGCATCATCCAAAGAGGCATCTTTATCAATGGAAATATTCTCTTTTTCTACTATATCTTGAAGCATCTTATACCCTATTTTTTATAATTAAAATATTATAACTTTTTTTTTATTCTTTGTACTTTATAAAAAAGATTTTTAAAATTAGATTTTTATGTTATAATAAATAATTATGAGAGATTTCAATACGCCAGAGAACACCATAAACTGTCCACAATGTGGGGCTTCGTTACCACTCTATTTTACTTATGCAAAACTAGCTCAATGTGAGTTTTGCAAGGCAACACTCTTTTTAGATGATGCTTCAGCAAGAGTAGCAGGGGACTCTTCTATACTCACACCCCAGCCCTCTTTAATTGAACTCAATCAACCATTCTCCTATAATAGAAAAAACTATTTTCCTATGGGAATGATTCGCTACTCCTATGGTCGAGGGTTTTGGGAGGAGTGGTGGATAAAAGATAACTCTAACAATGAGTATTGGCTAAGCGTTGATGAGGGGGATATGGTGCTTCAAAGAGCTATCGAAAATGAGGAAGACCCAAGTATTTTCAAAGATACCTTTATTGGACAAAAAGTAGGTTCTAAATGGATTATCTCTGAAATTGGTACAGGTGTATGTGAAGGATTTATAGGTCTGCTTCCAAAAACCATTACTATTGGTCAAAAACATAAATATCTGCACCTCTCAGGATACCATGCACAACTAAAAACTTTAGAGGTAGACCCATTAGGCATGCATACATATATAGGTAAATGGCTCAATCCTTTTGAGATTGCGGAGGCTCTATGAGTAGCTCTAAATCGTCTCTTATTGCCATACAGTGTACCCATTGTGGAGCACCACTAAAGTTATTAGGCGGAGGGCGTATTACCACTGTTACTTGTGAGTACTGTAATAGCCTTTTGGATATGAGTGATGAGTATAAAGTGCTTGTACAGTTTCAAGACAAATACCGCCCTAAAGTCCCTTTTACTCTTGGGATGCAAGGGGTAATCAAAGAGATAGAGTGGACTATTATAGGCTGGATAGTCTATAGTGCAGGGTCAGAAAATTGGAGTGAATTTTTTCTCTACTCTCCACTCTATGGATATGCATGGCTTATTTATGAAGAGGGAGAACTCTCTTTTAGCAAAAGGGTACGGGACTTTACACTGCGTGAGTGGGAAGACAAACAAAAGCCCAAAGCTCTCTTTTATCAAAGAGGACACTACTTAGCAAAAGAGGATCCATACTTTGCAACGATTACTTTTGTTCAAGGAGAGCTTACTTTTGTTGCCAAAGCAAACGATAGAATCCGTTGTTGGGACTATTTTGGTGTTAAGAGAAAATCTCTCTCTATTGAGAAGATGGAGAGTGAAATAGAGGTCTATCTCAATGAGAAGCTAGATGCGAAGATAATCTATAAAAGTTTTGGGGTCAAAGAGGCAGACCAAATAAAATCCAAGCAGACTCTTGTAGATAAGGTATTTGAAGAGGAGAGTTTAGATGCGAGTGAAAAATCTTTTTCTCTATTTAACAAATGGATGTTTACTCTAGCAGGTATACTTTTTGTTGCTATTATTCTCTCATTGTTTATAGATAATACCCTTATCAAAGAGAGTAGCAATCAGCCCTTTAGCAAAGAGTTTACAATCACCTCTCCATCTTTTATAAGCAAGATAGAACTCAAAGCCCCATCTCCTAAAATTTTGAATGCCTATCGCTTGAGTCTCTATCAATCTAATCAAAAAGTTTTCTCTATTGATAAAAATAGTATATTGCCCCATAATAAAAAATTTCAATATAGTTGGAAAAGAGGAGATGATGAAGTTGTGATATATATTAAGTTAGCCAAAGGAGAGTACCGTCTTCAACTAGAGCATATAGGAACTCTTAGCTTTCAAAGTAGTCAAAAGGTTACAGTGACTATTCAAGAGAGAGTTATGCGTCTTTTTTATATACTCCCTCTATTTCTTATCATGGCACTTATGCTCTTTTTTACAAGCAATATCAACCATATTATCTCTTCTGAATATAAAGTGTTATTTTGGTGGGGTGTTGCAGGTATAGTTGCATTTTTACTCTTTGGTTTTGAGATTGTAGCAGTTATTATCTTTCTATACTTTTTTGTACGGCATATACAAGATAATATAAAAGAGGAGTCGCTAGATGAGTAAAATAGTTTTGGTACTCTTCTCACTTTTGACGCTAGGGAGTCTACTACTTACCTATAAAGGCACAAACCTAGAGGGTATAAAAACCCACTCAACACTCAAACAAATCAGGTCTAGCCATGCAGGAAGAAGCTGGAGTGGAAGTAGTAGCAGTAGCAGTGGCGGATTTCGCTCAGGTAAATAAAATTTTAGGAGA
The DNA here is from genome assembly GCA_016744805.1 of Sulfurovaceae bacterium. Classification (GTDB taxonomy): domain Bacteria; phylum Campylobacterota; class Campylobacteria; order Campylobacterales; family Sulfurovaceae; genus SZUA-451. The sequence continues at coordinate 32,817 of JADGDQ010000011.1, read as the reverse complement.
ACAGATGGATGAATCAACACTTATAGGACAGGTAGGCTCAACACTTTTATATGCATTTATAGGAACTATTGTCTTTATTATAGTACTACTTTTAATAGAAACTGTCACAAAATTTTCTATTCAAAAACAGGTTGTAGAGGAGGGAAATATAGCAGTAGCCATTGTATTAGCCTCAATTATTGCCTCATTGGGTATGATAGTCTCTTCTGCTATAGGATAGAGAGGAGAGTTTTATCTTTTTCAAGATAGCTATTATCATACTTAAGTATAATTGCAAAAGTATTCGCTCTAACCAAATCTAAGGAGTTCAAATGAGTCTCGTACATATCACTATTGATAATACCCCAATGGAGGTAGAAGATGGTGCATTACTTATTGATATACTACTTAAAAATAGCATCAAAATACCACATTTTTGTTACCATGAAGCACTAGGTGCAGATGGGAATTGTAGAATGTGTATGGTAGCCATTCAAGGGCAAAAACGCCCACAAATTGCTTGTGATACCTTTGTAAAAGAGGGGATGGAAGTCTTTACCAATAGCCCCATAATACAATCCGTACAACAAGATATTCTAGAACTAGAGTTAATAAATCACCCTGTAGATTGTCCTATATGTGACCAAGCAGGAGAGTGTAAACTCCAAGACTATTATATGGATTATGGTCTACACCATTCTAAAGTAGAGATAGCAGACAAAGTATCTCATAGTAAACATGTAGACCTAGGTTCAGAGGTTATGCTAGACCAAGAGCGGTGTGTCTTGTGTGCTAGATGTACTCGTTTTACCTCAGAGATTACCAAAACACACGAACTAGGCATTATAGGCAGAGCAGACCACGCTAGAGTCTCTACAATGCCAAACAAAAAGCTTAATAACCCTTATGCTATGAATGTGGTAGATTTATGTCCTGTTGGTGCTTTAACAAGCAAAGATTTTAGGTTTGCTCAACGAACTTGGTTTCTTCAAACCACCTCTTCTATCTGTCATGGCTGTGCTACTGGCTGTAATATCTTTATTGACCACAATAAAGAGAAATATAAAGATGATAAGATATACCGTTTTAGACCAAGAGTCAATAAAGATATTAATGGACACTTTATCTGTGATGTGGGACGACTAAGCTATAAGCAACTCCAAACCAATAGACAAGAGGATACACTTTATACTACAGAAGTAATAGAACAGACTCTCGCCTTAGAAAAATTTCAAGAGCTAAAGAATCATAGTAAAAATATTACTGTTTTTGTAGATGCAAACCTCTATACAGAAGAGTTACAAGCAATCAAAAAGTTCGCCAAAGATATAGATGCATCTCTTTATTGCCCACTAGATGTCTATCAAGATGAAACCTTTGGTGATGCATGGCTTAAATCTTCTCAAAGAGTAGCCAATGCCAAAGCCATAGAGCTCTTAGGCATTACCACTACCATATCTCCACTAAAAAATATTGACCTCCTTATCAATTTCAACCATCCAAATCCACCCAAAGCAGAAAATAGTATATCATTTCAGACACACCAAAAGCAAAAAGCAACTCTTATCTTTCCATTAGCAGTATTTAGCGAAAGTAGTGGAACTATTATCAATAAAGATAATATCTCACAAGAGTGCCAAAAAGCTATCTTTAGAAATAATCCAATACCTACAGTATTAGAGTGGCTAGAAGTATTATAAAAATTTTTGTTTAAGAGCTATATATTTTATACTCTTCTATTAACTACTTTAGATATAATATGTTTAAGGTGTGACAGGTAGTTGCCGTCGGTGTAAACCGAGGGAGGAAAGTCCGGGCTACAGTGAGACAGGACTCCATCTAACAGATGGCCAGAGTAATCTGAGGGCAAGTGCAACAGAGAGCATGAAAACCCCTATTTATAGTGGTAAAAGGTGAAAGGGTGGGGTAAGAGCCCACCAGTGCTTTTGGTAACAAAGGTAGCTAGGTAAACCCTGTTCGTAGCAAGAAGTATATGGTAAAAGTCTCACAATATTTATACTTTGCTTGAGCGTTATAGCAATATAACGCCTAGATAAATAACTACTCAACGACAAAACCCGGCTTATCGTTGCACCTTATTTTGTTAGAACCTTCCCATATTTAACCTTTTCTATAGCTGTGGTAATGTTATCTTGACGCATAAAATGTTCTCCTACCAAAAAGGCATCAGCTCCTACTTTACTAAGTTCTACTACTGTTTCGTGGTCATTTATACCACTTTCAGCTACTATTATTTTACCATTTGGAATAAGTGGTATTAATTTTTGGCTTAGGGTCATATCCATCTCAAAAGTTTCTAAATTTCTATGATTAATACCAATAATATTAGCCCCTGCAAACATGGCTTTAACAAGGTCTGATTTGTCATGAACTTCAACTAAGACTTCTAATCCTAGGTGCAGAGCATATTCATAGAGTTCTTTAAGTTCTTTTCTACTAAGTGCCATAGCAATTAAAAGTACAAAGTCGGCACCATAGGCAAGAGCCTCTAGGAGTTGATATTTATCTACAATAAAATCTTTTCTAAGTAGTGGAAGATGCGTATAGCGACGAATCATTCCCAAGTACTCTTTTTCTCCCTGAAAAAAATGTGGCTCTGTAAGAATAGAAAGAGCGTCTGCACCACCATTCGTATACTGTTGAGAAATAAGTATAGGATCAAAATCCTCACGGATAATCCCCTTACTTGGACTTGCTTTTTTGACCTCTGCAATAATTCTATATGGATTCTCTACTGTAGATTTAAGTGCTGATTTTACATCTTTTGGAACAAATGGATTAAATGCCAAAGAACGACCTAACCACTCTTGGGGATATTCAATTTTCCTTTGAACTAAATCTTCTTTTGTTTTTTTGATAATATCATCTAAAATTTGTGCCACTTTTTGCCTTTTTTATAATTTTTTAACCATTTACACTAATCATTGTAGATTTCATACACTCTTGAATCTTATCCCAGTGTTCTTTGATTTCTAGCTCCTCTGAACCTTCTTGATCAACAACTTGCTTCATCATTTTGTAGGCTTTTTGACATTCACCTTTTTTGTAATGTCCCCATGCCATAGAATCAAGATAGTAACTATTATCAGGTTCTTGCTTTAATGCTTGTGAGATAATATTCATCCCTTTATCAATATCTAAACCTTTATCAATAAGTGTATAACCATAATAATTCAAATAGATACTATCATCTACTCCTTTGGCTATAGCCTTGTCAAATAGCTCTACTACTTTGGCTAACATCAATTTATCATCTTTGTTAGATGCCATTTCATATACTAATATACCCTGCTCTGCAATCCATTTAGCATCTTCTGTTTCTTTATAGAAATTCTCTGCTAATTTTTTTGCCTTTTTAAAATGTTTCTCTTTTTTGTATAAATCATATAAAAGATGTTCATTCCCACTATAAGATTCCAAAAATTTAATAACTCCATCAAAATCACGCTGATATACATATATCTCAATAATTCTTCTTAGATATTCATCTTCTGGTTCAATTGTATATAAAGCCTTGTATATATCCAATATTTTATCTAAATTTCTTTTTTTGACATATAAATCTATAAGCATTTTATATGCATCAATTGAAGCACTACCAACGCGTCGATGAGTCTCTAATAGCCGTATAGCATTATCATTTTGATCCATATACTGTGTCATTATTGCTACAATACGCAAAAGTACTTTCTCATTTTTTGTTTTTCTATAAAGTTTATTAAGAAGTTCAACACCTTTTTTATAATCCCCCTCATAGAGATAAGAGCTTGCTACTAATTCTAAATCTTCTGCTTTATCCGAACTCTCTATAAGCTTAGCACCTACTATTTTTGCATCAGCAAAAGCTTTTTCTTGCAAATAAAGAGCTATAAGCAGACGCTTTCCTACAAGATCATTAGGGTGTATACTGCTCCAGTGCTTAAGCTTAGCAAGACTCTCTTGAACTTTATCTTTGCTATAGAGTCGACTACTCACTTCTTTAAAAAGATACTCTTTTTTACCTGTTGCTTCATAAAGTTTGCTATACAACTCGGCACTTTGAACAAATGCCAACTGCTCTTCAAGCCATATTGCCTGCATAACCCAAGCATCTTCACGAATACCTTCGATCACTACTATTTCTGCTCTCTTGTTTATACTATTTGTATTTTTAGCTATAGAGATAGACTCCTCTATTTTAGAGCTTATCTCTGTAGCATTTAATATACTGATTACAACAAAAGTTACTATTAATAATTTTTTCATACGATTCCTGGACACTCTTTTTTTACTTCATCTTTATCGCCCTTAAACTGCTCCCAAAAAGGAAATGAACGACACTGTAGTGGTCGTACAGAGTAGATACTACAGCGACTCATTGTATCATCAAAAAAGATACAAGCATAATCTTCTTTATCTTCTCTATAGCGTTCAATAAGACTATAACGATGCTTAACCTTCTTTAGATACATTATAGCAAAATCTTCAATACTTAATTCTAAAAACTTGGCAATAGACTCTATCTCTGGGTACTTTACCCATATATATCCACTCTCTCCTGTACAACAATGACCACCACAAGCCTCACAAGCCAAAGCATTAAACTGATAAGGATACGCATCATGTTTTATAGGTTGAATACTATCTTCCATTATATATTTCCAATTTTTAAATAATTATATCCATTTTATATAAATTTAAGTTATTGAATATACAAAAGTGTAGAGTGTCGCCTTACTTATAGTTCTATAAAGCATTAGACCCAATTATATTAGGTCTAAATATATCAGAAATTTATTCTATATTTAAAGTGATCTACTTACTTGCTCTATCCAGTATGGTATAACTCTCTGTTCAGCTTTGAGGGTAGTACTCATTCCATGTCCTGGATAAATAGTATAATCTGTAGTAATCGTCTGAGCTTTTTTAAGACTTTGTATCATACTTTCACCACTAGAACTAGGAAAATCCCAGCGTCCTATTGACTGTTCAAACAAAAAATCTCCACTAAACCAAACATCAGCTATTTCTATAATACTACACCCTGGAGTATGTCCAGCAAAATGCCTAAATGTAATATCTACACCCTCTATATTTAGAGTTTGATCTCCTACAATAAGATGATCAGGAGTACTTTTGGGTGTACCCTGCCCTAATGGGTCATCAGTAAGCATAAAGGCATCATCTTTTGGCACATAAATAGGAATATTTAGAGCTTCTTTAACCGCTCCATTACTCCATACATGATCAAAATGACCATGTGTATTGAGTATAGCTATTGGATTTGTTACATTTGCCAAAACCCAGCTCGTAGCATCAACTCCTGGATCAATAATAAAATCCTTTTTATCAATAGTTACAATATAACAGTTTGTTTGATAGACCCCCATGGGCTGTATTTTAATATGCATTGACTATAATATCTCCTATGAATATTTATGAACTTTTAAAAACTGCCCTGACAAGTGATAATATTATTATCAAAGAGACAATAAACGAGCAATGTTTGGCATATTGTACCCAAAATAAAACAATCTCCAACCCAAATAAAGAGGCTGATATATTTAAAAAACCCTCGTATGAGTCATTTTGTACCATTGTAAACCCTCGAGAGCTTCCATCAAGAAAAGATTTTGATACTAACGAAGGCTTAGCAACACTTATTCATGCTATTGCACATATAGAGTACTCAGCCATAGACCTAGCACTTGACGCAGTCTATCGCTATCCTTTTATGCCTATAGGGTACAAAATAGATTGGCTTATTGTTGCTCAAGATGAGATACGACACTTCAAAATGCTCCAAGAGTTGCTTGTAGAAATTGGCTATAAATATGGTGATTTTCCTGTACATTGTGGATTATTTGATGCTAGTATGCATACAGCCCATAATATTATGGATAGAATGGCTGTAATCCCTAGATATTATGAAGCAAGTGGACTAGATGTCAATCCTCAAATAGTAAAAAAACTTGAAAATAGACACAAAGACCCTCGGATTAAAAAATTAATTACAATGCTTGATATTATTTATGAAGAAGAGATAGACCATGTCCAAAAAGGTGATAAGTGGTTTAAATATTTATGTGATAAAGAGAATATAGAAGTAGAAACATGCTATATGAGTATTCTTAAAAAATATAATTTAAATAATAAACATAGACCACATATTAATGTACAAGCCAGAAAAACTGCTGGATTTTCTTGCCAAGAGCTAATAAAACTAGGTGCAAAAGAGTGCAAATAGTTTAAAAACTCTTAGATAAATAAACAATTATTTATTCATACAACATTTTTTATACTTATTACCACTTCCACAAGGACAAGGATCATTTCTTCCAACTTTAATATGAGGATCTAAAGTAGACTGAGCTTTTGGTTCGTTAGTAACTGTAACAGATTCAATTTTTTGAGTTATAGAAGTAGGAACTTCAGCTTCTACCTCTGCTTGAAGTTTTGCTTCCTCTTCCTCTTTGGCTTTGGCTTCTACCTCTGCTTGGAGTTTTGCTTCCTCTTCTGCTTTGGCTTTAGCTTCTGCCTCTGCTTGGAGTCTTGCTTCCTCTTCTGCTTTGGCTTTAGCTTCTACCTCTGCTTGAAGCTTTGCTTCCTCTTCTGCTTTGGCTTTGGCTTCTACCTCTGCTTGGAGTTTTGCTTCCTCTTCTGCTTTGGCTTTGGCCTCTGCCTCTGCTTGAAGTCTTGCTTCCTCTTCTACTTTAGCTTTGGCTTCTGCCTCTGCTTGAAGCTTTGCTTCCTCTTCTGCTTTGGCTTTGGCTTCTACCTCTGCTTGGAGTTTTGCTTCCTCTTCTGCTTTGGCTTTGGCCTCTGCCTCTGCTTGGAGTTCATCTTTATTTAAGGCTTTGTAGAGTGTATCACTTGCTAAATTGCTAAGAGAATTGTTAGTAATCATTGATTTTATACTATCTACTTTATCTAATACTTGTGCATACGAGACAACAGCATCAGCTATATAATCATCATCTTCATGTTTAGAAACTAAAGTAGCTATAGACTCAAATGCTTCTATACTCTTAAGCTGTGTTAATGCTTTGATAGCATGAACTGGAGTATAAAGATACGATGTATCAACCATATCATTGTAATGCAAAGTATCATCTAATGCTACCAATATTAACTCCTGAGTATCAGAACTTTCTAATCCTAACTCTTGATAATCAATAGTATCTTTTTCTAAGCCTTCAGTACCTAAGGCAAACATCTTTTGTATATTCTTGCTATAATCCATCATTGTATCTCACTTTATATTGTATTCGTTTAACTTATAACCCCTATTCTACCCTCTATACTTTACAAAAAAGATACACTCCTTACATTTAGTAGTTAATTAAGTTATTTATAGGTATTATCTTCTCACTTTATTGTTAAGTTCATTTTAGTTATAATAATCTTACTTATCTATAAAATAATATTATAACCTTAGGAGTTACATTATGATTATCAAAGAGATACAAGAATATAGTGAGATACGCACAAAGGCACGAGCATATTTTTGTTATATGCTTGGTCGTAATTTACCAAATAAACTTCCTATTATTTCCTTAGATTCTATTATAGCTTCAATTAAATCCTTAAGTGAAGAGATGGGAATATTTGATTCTATCTATATACTTGACCCCTCTGGTATTCAAGTTACGAATACTGTAAGCATCAATCCCGACTATGCACGAAAAGGTGCTGGAGAACTTCGTGATGATAGAGCCTATTATTACCGTACTGTCAAAGAAAAACGATGTATATTAACTGATCCTTATCCATCACTAATGAGTAATGAGCTTGTAGTAACTGCATCCTATCCTGTCTATAATGATAAAAAAGAGTTACTCTATATTGTTTGTATAGATGTTTCACTTGTCAATATTCTCAAAACTGTCCATCCTACTTCTATAGATTCTATATTTGGTAAATTTCGTAAATATACTTATGCTTTATTCTCTGTTGCTCTTGCTTCTGTTGCTCTTTTACTCTTTGTTCAAGGGATAGGTCATCTCTTGATGCAAGGATTTAATCCTGCTAAGATTACTATAGAAGCTATGTTTGAATCAACTATTTTGCTTACTCTCTCCTTAGCCATATTTGATTTGGTTCGAGCAATTTTTGAAGAAGAGGTATTAGGGTCACAACAGAAGCATAGTAGTGGAGATATACACAAAACAATGGTGCGTTTCTTGGGTTCTATTATTATTGCTCTGGCCATTGAGTCTTTGATGCTTGTATTTAAGTTTGCTATTACTGATTCTAGTAAATTAGTCTACTCTGTCTATCTTATTGGTGGAATTTCGGCTCTTCTTATTAGTCTATCTATCTACCTCAGAACTATTAGAGGCGTAGAGAATAAATAGATGAAAAAAGAGCTTATAATATTTGATATGGATGGTACGCTTGTAGATAGCTCTTTGACTATTGCTTATGCTATTAATTATGTAAGAGAAAAAATCAACTTAGCCCCCTTAGACCCACAGCATATAGTCGAAAAAGTTAATGACCATACTCTTAATCCTGCACAATACTTCTATGAAGTAGAGACATTTACCAAAGAGCATGAGCTGTGGTTTTCGGAGTATTATACCCATAACCACAAAAGAGAACTTGTGCTATATGATGGAATTAAAGAGCTTTTACATAGCCTTAAAGAGAATGATTGCAAATTAGCAGTAGCCACAAATGCCTATAGAGGCTCTACTATTGAATCTTTAACCCACTTAGGTGTCTATAATCTCTTTGATACTATCGCCTGTCATGATGATGTACCCCAAGGCAAACCCTATCCTGATATGCTCTATAAAGTACTCAATGAACTCTCTACAACAGCTTCCCAAAGCCTCTTTATAGGAGATGGTTCACGCGATGAGATGGCTTCTAAGAGAGCAAATATAGAGTATATAATGGTCAATTGGGGCTTTAGTGAGTATAGTGATGCTTTAGGAAGTGTAGATGCCCTGCATACAACTTTGCACAAACGAATCTAATGAAATCTCTACGATATATCACTGCCTATGGCAAAGAGACAAGCCAAAAGGTAGCCCATCTCATAGAGACCAAAAAGCTCACCACACTGCTACTACAAAAATATCCATTAGTCCATGATATTACTACAGACAAAGCTCTCTATACCTATACGCAATCCCTCAAAAATCAGTACCTCAAAAAATCCTCACCTCTAAGTAAAGTTATTTATGATAATCGTATAGGCATTACCCACGAGGCTTTGGGACTGCATACTTATAGTAATAAAATTCAAGGCTCTAAGATAAAACGCAAAAATGAGATACGAATTGGGACTATTTTCAAATCTACTCCAAAAGAGTTTCTTAGAATGATAGTTACACACGAACTCGTACATCTTAAAGAGAAAGAGCATAATAAAGCTTTTTATAAACTATGCACACATATAGAACCAAACTATGGGCAGTATGAGTTTGATATGAGGCTCTATTTGATACATTTAGAGGTTTTTGGCAAGGTTTGGAAGGGCTAAATAGAGTTATTAAGATATATTTGTTATTATTATTCAATTTTATTAATAAGGAATAAAAATGAATAAATTTACCAAAATACTCTTACTTTTTCTCTTCTCTCTCTCTTTTGCTTTGAGTGATACAAATAGTACACAAGAAGTATCCAAAAAAGTTGTTATTGACCTTACAACAGGAGAGCTTAAAAATTTTGAAAAAAAGATATTAAGTGCAATAGCTCGAAATAAAGCCTATTATGAAGGAAAACTCCAAGAGTTACAGGTGGCTGTAGTAATCCATGGAGATTCCTATAAATTTTTTCTTAAAGATATTGCATCCTCATCCTACAAAGACCAAGTAAATTTACTCAAAGCAAATCAAGATTTACAAAAAAGAATTTCTTTTCTTGCCGAAAATTATGAGGTAGAGTTTTTGATGTGTGCTGTTGGTGTAAAGAATAAAGAGATAAGTCCTAATAACATCTACCCTTTTGTGACTTTAGTAGCTAACTCAACTATAGGACTTATAGACAAACAGAGTGAAGGGTATGCCTATATACCTGTAGATTAGTACTTAATCGAGTAACTCTCTCATCTTCTCAAAAACTTGATGAGGTGAGAATCGTTTGGGTTTCTGATGGGATAAGAGGCTTGGTAAGAGTTCAACCAAAAAGTATACAATAAGGATTACAGGATAAAAAGCATAATACTCTTTGCTAAAAGTACTAAAAGTATATCGCTCCTGAAACCAAGTAATGGCGGTAGAGACATCATTTGCCACCAAGAGTAACTCAATACCAAAGATAAAACCCCAAATTCCATAAGTAATGATAACCATCAAAAAAGCAATCTGTACTCCAAATAAAAGTAATAAAGCCCCCACAACTATTGCCAAATAGAGAGCAAAAGAGCCAAATCCAATAGTAGCCAAAACAACTAGTACAGAAAATATAAACAGCAGTGAGCCAAAAAGCATAAAGAGTTCAAGATAGGTGCGTTGCACAGTAAAACTAGGGCTAAAAAAAGCACCTAGTAATAGAAGTCCAAAGATAGCAAACAGAGTAACAATAAGAGAGCGATACTCTTGCACTAGACTCTCCTATTGTATATCATATAATTTTATCAAACTCTTAATATCAGCATCTCGTCCTAACCACTCTTTATAGAGTTTATTCATATCTTGTGAACCACCATTTGCCAAAATAAAATCTTTATACCCTTTTGCTTTTTCTTTATTGAAACCTGTTTTTTCATCTAAACATGCAAAAAAAGCATCTGCACTCATTACCTCTGCCCATTTATAACTATAATAGCCAGCTGCATAGCCTCCAGCAAATATATGTGCAAAGCCATGTTGAAATTTATTATATGATGGTGGTGTCATTACAGATGTTTTAGAACGAATAGTATCCAAAAGATTTTGTACTGCATCACCTTGATATACAGAACCATCTTCTTTGCCTTGATGCAGAGTAAAATCAAAAAGAGAGAACTCTACTTGACGCAACATTCCCATACTCGCTTGAAAGTTTTTTGTCTCTTTGATTTTGTTTAAAAGTGTATCAGGAATACTCTCACCACTCTCATAATGAAATCCAAATCTCTGCAAAATAGCTTTTTCATACGCAAAGTTTTCCAAAAATTGTGATGGAAACTCCACTACATCCCATGCTACACCATTAATACCTGATACAGACCGCTCTTGGCATTTGCCAAATAGGTGATGAATCCCATGCCCCATCTCGTGAAAGAGTGTTACAACATCATCATGACGCAACAAAGAGGGGGTAGTCTTGGTAGCAGGTGAAAAATTACAGACAATAAAAGCTGATGCTAGATGTGCTGAGCCATTGCTATCTTTGTAGTGAGTCTCCCAATCATTCATCCATGCTCCACCTCGCTTCTCTTTTCGTGCTTCAAGGTCAAAATAGATACGACCACTTAGAGCATTTTTTTCATAAATATCATAGGCTTTCACACACTCATGCCAAGAGGGTACATCTACTAACTCAAATCTTACTCCAAAGAGTTCTGAGACAATCTCTAAAAGACCATCTAAGACTTTGCTCTGTTGAAAATAGGGTTTTGTCATAGTATCATCAAAATCAAATAGCTCTTTTTTAAGCTTTTGGCTATAGTAAGCAATATCATAACTCTCTAACGACTCTATAGCATCTAATTTTTTGGCAAATTCTCTTAGCTGTGCTATCTCTTCTTTGCCTTGAGGAAGTGATTGTGTAGCTAAAGCATCTAAAAAAGAGAGAACAGACTCTTGTGAAGGAGCATCACGCGTCTCTAAGGCATACTCTGCATAATTAGAAAAACCTAGAAGCTTAGACTTTTCATCTTTGAGCAGAAGTATTTTATCTATTACTGCTTCATTTTTGGGAGCTCTTGAACTATAGGCTTTATACAAAGTCTCTCTATATTCTCTATTTACACCATAAGTTATATAGGCTAAATAACTAGGAATTTGTAGCGTAAATTTATAAACAATCTCTCCATCTTTTTCCTCTTTAGCTACATCAATATCACTTTGAGGTAAACCCTCTATATCTTTTTTATCTGTAATGATAAGTTCAAAATCATTTGTGGCATCAAGAAGATTTTGTGAAAATTGATTACCTAGTTCACTTAGCTCCAAAGAGATTGCTTCCATTCTTTTTTTCTTATCCTCTGGCAAATTAACACCAGAGAGAACAAAGCCTTTTATCTCATCTTCTACTACTTTTTTAGCTTCTGAATTTCTTGTTTGAATCTGCTCTATCTTAGCAAAAAGAGCCTCATTTTGAGCTATCTCACTGCTAAATTTTGATAAAAGAGGTAAAGAATCTTGATACGCTTTTTGTGTTTGCTCTGAATTCATAACACTATTAAGATGAGACAAAGGGGTAAAAAAGAGTCCTAACTCTTCATCTAAATCTTGTAGAGGTTTTAAAATATCCTCATAACTTGTATAATTGCTCTGAGTAATCATATCTATGGTATCTCTTTGTGTAGCAAGAAGTGCATCAAGGTCTTTTGGGAATGACTCTAGATTATCTATTGAAAAGGTTTGAAACATTATTTTATCCATTTATTTTTAAAATTTTTTGATTGTAGCTAAAGAATATTTAAATATCACATTGTAAAATAGAATTTACCATTCCTCGTGCCATCTGTTCTGTACTCACAACAATCTCATAGTTTAGATACTCCTCTTGCAAAGCATCTCTCTCTTGAAAATTATGTACAGTAATAATAACTCTTGCCTTTGGTACTATTTTGATAAGTACATCACACACTTGATGAATTTTATCATTATTATCAATTGCCACAATAACTGCTGAAGCACTTTGAATATTGGTAGATTCTAATATACTTCTTTTGGCAGCATTTCCAAATATAACTGATTTTCCTAACTTATTTGCCTCTTTTACATTATAGATATTATTTTCTATAGCAATAAATTTAACACCTCTTCTCTCTAGTTTTTCACAAATTTTATGCCCAAGTCGTCCATATCCCAATACCACAATATGATTACTCAAGCCCTCCTCTACTTTGCTACTTAACTCCTGTGGTTGTTTATTGTTTAGAAGAAATTCTGTTATGCTAGAGATATTTTTAAGAATAAAAGGTGTAAGAATCATAGAGAGTATAATAGTAACGATTAATATCTGAGAAAGTAGTGGGTCAACTAAATCTTTTGAACCTGCTAACTCAAAAAGAACCAAACCAAATTCTCCTAATTCAAAAAGGGCTAAGGCTGTTTTGATAGCAACTCGCTTAGTTGTAACTTGTCGAATAATAAAAAAGATAATAAGCATTTTAGAGAGGCTTAGTATGAAAAGCAAACCTAAAATAACTAAAAAATAATCTCCAATAATACTAAAATCTATCTGCATACCCACAGTAATAAAAAAGATACCAAGCAGAAGGTCTCTAAAAGGAATTAGGTCTGCTTCTACTTGGTGCTTATAGTGTGTTTCGGCAATAATCATTCCTGCCATTAATGCTCCAAGAGAGTAAGAAAAACCCAAAGAGTGTGCTAATAAAGATGCACCCATTACTAAAAATAAGATTGAACCAATAAATATTTCATCTGAGTTACTTTTGACAACTTGTCCCAAAAAAGGATCTAAAACAAAACGACCAAAAAGCCAAAGCACCAAAAATAAAATAACTGCATCGAAAGCTGTTTTTAAAAGCAAAAGACTTAAATCAACCTCGCCTGAAGAGAAAATACCTATCATCAAAAGCAAAGGAATAACCATAATATCTTGAAAAATCAAAATACCCAAAGAGCGTCTTCCATACTCTTTGCTAATATCACGATTGGCACTTAATATCTTAAGAACAATTGCTGTAGATGAGAGAGCTAATGCCCCTCCAATAATCATAGAAGATTGCCCATCAAAGCTAAAGATAAAATAAGCTATCAAATAGAAAAAGAGCAAAGTTATCCCTACTTGAAGCCCCCCATATATAAATACCTCTTTACGCATAGAAGAGAGATGTTTGATAGAAAACTCCAACCCTATAGTAAACATCAAAAATACTATACCAAACTCTGCAATCATATCTAAATCATGCGACTTTGTACCGTCATGGAGGGAAAATATTTGTGATATAAACAACCCTGTGGCGATATATCCTATAATTGTGGGGATTTGATATTTTGTAAAAACAATATTAAAAACTGTAGCGATGAAAATGGTAGTTACAATGATTTCAAGCATAAATGAGTAAATCCTCTCTCGTGTATTATGATTAATTTTTAATTAATATTATACCATTAAAATAGTATAATTTACCAATCATAAAATTTTTAAATTAAAAGGGTTTATCAAATGTTATCTAAACGCATACAGACACTCTCACCGTCATTAACTATTGCTATTACAACAATGGCTAGAGAACTTAAAGAAGAGGGTAAAGATATTTTAAGCTTTTCTGCAGGTGAGCCAGATTTTGGTACACCAATGCCTATCAAAGAAGCAGCAATCAAAGCAATTAAAGCAGGCTTTACACAATACACAGCAGTCCCAGGTACTCCAGATTTATTAGAAGCAGTTAGTGAAAAGCTAAAAAGAGATAATAATCTTGATTATAAACCAAGTCAAATTATTATAAGTAATGGAGCTAAACACTCTTTATTTAATCTTTTTCAAGCATTAATTGATGATGGTGATGAGGTGATTATTCCTGCACCATATTGGGTAACTTATCCTGAATTAGTCAAATATAGTGGTGGTATTCCTGTAGTTATCAATACAGATGATATGACAAACTTCAAAATTACTCCTCAACAGCTTCGTAATGCTATTACACCTAGAACAAAAATGCTTATCTTAACTACTCCTTCTAATCCATCAGGGTCTGTATATAGTAGAGAAGAGCTAAAAGCTATTGGAGAAGTCCTTAAAGGCACAAATATAGTTATTGCAAGTGATGAAATGTATGAAAAACTTGTCTTTGGCACCACAGAATTTACAGCAACAGCAAGCATAAGTCCTGATATGTTCCAACGAACAGTAACTATCAATGGTTTAAGCAAATCTGTAGCTATGACAGGATGGCGTATTGGATATTTGGCATCTGCAAATGATGAGCTTATCTCTGTGATGAATAAACTCCAAAGCCAAAGCACCTCAAATATCAACTCAATCACCCAAAAAGCAGCTATCCCAGCACTCAATGGTGATGTAGATGAAGAGATAGAGACTATGCGAAGAGCCTTTGAGGGCAGAGCCATAGAGGCATATCAACTTATGAACGAAATAGCAGGAATTAGTGTTATTAGACCACAAGGAGCTTTCTATCTTTTTGTAAATATCAAAGATGTAAGTAATGACTCTATAGAGTTTTGTAAAGACCTCCTAAGAGAAACAGGCGTAGCCGTAGTCCCTGGAATTGGCTTTGGTAGTGAGGGATACTTTAGATTTTCCTATGCTACCGATATGGTAACTATCCGCGAAGGTATCCGCCGTATTAGAAAGTTTGTTGACTCTATTAGAGCATAAAATACTTTTTACTCTAAATCTTGTGTACTTATCCTTTTTGGATAAAGTATATAAGTAATTTAGTAGTTATTAAATAGCTAAATTATATTTATCAACAGCACTATCATCTATTCTATTTACAATCTCTATAAAATATTCTAACTTATAAACAATATCACTTATAGACATAATAAATTCACTATTCAATTCTACAATATCAGGCAAAAACTTCAAAAACTTATCATCTACTATCCCATTTCTATGAGAATACAGGTGTCTAATCTGTAATAGTTTATCAATCTCCTTAATCTCACTATTTTCTAAAACATTTAATTTCTTAATTTGAGGAGTATCTTCAATAAAACCTTTAACACTACCTTTTTGAAGTTTCCCTATTTTTTGTTTTGCCCAATATTCAATAAAGTCTTGTAAATCTGTACAATTTAACACTTCTTTAACTGTTACTGTTTGTTCTGATTTTAGTGTGTCAGGTTTTGCCAAGAATATTTCATATAATAAATCAGACATATATGTTTCAAAATTATCTGCAAATGATGAATACAGAATACGACTAAGTATCTTTCCTTCTTGGTTAGAAGTTGGAATATCTATATTATCAGGATATAAAATTCTTTCTAAATCATCCATTATTTTCAAAATACTTTGTATATGTTTGAAATATTTTTTCTTGGACTCTGTTGCATTTTCACTTTGTTCATTTAATTTATAGTAAATTTCTGAAAGTTTAGGATACCTTATTGCAGTAAAAGACTCCACTATAGATGAAACAAGTATAGTTTTATCATCTTCTCGAATATATTTATCTTCAGAAAATAAAATATCTATATCAGATTTATCAATTTCAATAACAAATATTCTCTTACCAGTTATATCTAAATACTCATAATTCACTATAGGCTTTGGGTTTAATAAATCAATAGCTTTATGTACAGTATCAGTAGCGTAAAAATCCCCACTCAATCCTTTTATATTGTTAGTTCCCAAAACACCAAGCAATAAATAACCACCCTCTGTATTTGCAAATGAAGAAATTAATTTTGCAAGTAATCTTGAAGGTGGAAGAACTGCTTTAAATTCAAGCTCAATACTCTCTTCTTTCTTTAACAGTTCTACTACTTCATCTTTCATAATCATACAGGTATCCTTGTGATTTTTGTAGTTTTCAATAAATTACCTAATGTCATTCGTTGAGGGTTAGTTTTTCCATTTTCATACCAAAGTTCACTTCCATCAAGTTCTAAAAGAGGTATTTCAGATTCATAATAACCTATAACTATCTTATTAGAATCAGATGGTCTTGCCACAATACTAATTTCTTGACCATACTTTACTATTCCACCTAAAATAGTTGGAGCAGTTTTACCTATATCTTCACAGTTATATTCATCTAAAGTTTTTAAATAACTTTCTATATTATCCATAGCTCTTTTTATGAGTCTCTGAGAAGCTTCATACATCTCTTGTGTTGGTACGATATTGTGGAAAAGCTGAGGATGAGACTTTTGTGCTATTTTAAAATCTTTATCATTAGTAATACCTAAACTAGCTAATACCTCTGATGTAGCATCTTTGGGTGTGACAAAAGATGATGATCTTGTATTCTCTTTAGCAATTATTTCTTTTAATTCATCTATATTGCTGACCCCATATTCTTTAAAAAGTTCATCTAACTCTTCTGCTTTTTGAATTTTGACAGGGTCTTGTCTAATCATATCTGCAACAGCTGACATTTTAAAACCACTCTTAAAGATAGTATATAAGCTTTCTCTCTCCTTATCTTCTATGGTATCTACAAGCAATTTTTCTTTTTTACTATACAGAGATGAAAAATGTTCTTTACCTTTATCTTCATTATTCCCAAACCACTCTATCAGCATAGTAATTGCATATTTTCTATCTTCATCATTATTCTCTTCATTCATAAGAGTAGTGATTTTAGAAGCTATCATCTCAATATTTATTTTTGCTATATCTAATTCATAAAATAAATCTTGATGAATTAACTCTTCATAATAATTATGACCTAATAAGGTAGCTATTTTCTTAAGGTCATCATCATCAATTTCATCAAGATATAGTTCTCTATGAGTTTTAAAAATTCCTTCTTGATTAGGAATAATTTTATAACTAGGATAACTATATTCATTTTGTTCATATATAAAGTTTAAACATTCTTTTAGCCACTCAAAGGTTTGAACTTGGTTTAATTCCAATGCTGACTCTAGCTCTAAAATATTTTCTTTTCCTTTCAAATCATTTACTAAATCATCAATATCTACTTTTTTACATTCACCCCATACAATATCTGCCCATTTATGGATATGCTCCTTTGTAGGTAATTTATTTACTTTCAAGTCATATGAATATTTCCAAATTTTTTCACGAGATTCTTTATTTAAATCTTTATCTGGAAAATAAACATCTTCAATTGATACTCTACCACTTGATGTTTCTACTATTTCAGTCTTTATTAAAAATTCTCGTAAAGATTTTTGGATATTCTCAATATACCAATCTTTATCAAAGTATCTCTCATCTGTAAGAGGTACTTTAGTAGTTGCCATATTATATAAGTTTAAATATTCTTTTTCTGAAATCTTAGTTAGAAGTATTTTAAATAACTCTACAGAAGATTGAAGTAATTCATAATTAGTAATTACTTCATTGTCATCTAAACCTTTTAACCAAATGCCATCTCTTTCTGTTTGTGGACTAAAATAGAAACTATTAACAATAACAGGGAAATGAAATTTTTCCGTTCCAATAAGAGGAAAATCACAAAATAGTTTAGGAACATTATCAACACCTTTTACAGAATATTTTCCGTTAATTTCTTCTACTTCTGTAGCGATAGAAACCTTATCATTGTTTTCAATAGCAATTAAAATATCACTAACTTCTGAATTATGTGTTTTTTTAATTTTTATTAGAATATCATCAAGAATATCTCCTGTGTTTTCAAATTTTATAAATTTATCAGAGTCCTTATTTCTAATGGTTACATTTTGTATTTTAGGTATAAATGCCAATACAAAAGGAATAAGTTTTAAAAATTCTTTTAAACCTCTTTTTGCAATAGACTGTTGTTCTTCTGTCTCAAGTAAATAATTAAAAGAAGTATTGAAATCCATCGTATTCTCATAATTTATTTCTTGTGTTGATTCTTGAAATCCATTCCATGATTCTTCAACTTTTTGAGCAAGTATAGTTGTAGTTTTACCTGAACGATCTAATAAAAAATCAAAACTATAAAAATCTTTATCTTCTGATTTTACAACACCAGAAATTTCCACTTTTCTAGATAATAAATGTGTAGTTAAAAAACCTGTTCCAAAACGACCAGTATTTCTTGTTTGAATACCTTCTTCTACTTCCTTAGATGAAATTTGATTAATCAGTCCTCTTATATCCAAATCTGTAAAATGTAAACCATCATGTTCAAACTTTATATAGTCATAGTCAGAGTTATATTCTATATAAATAGAAACTTTACGATTATCTTCACTTGAAATACTATCTTTTGCATTCTGTAATAACTCCCATCCCCAACGACCATAATTACTCTCAACTGTTTTTTCTAAGTCATGTAAACGACTTTTTATTTTATTTGCAATGGAGCGATTACCATCTTCCTTTCTACCTTGTTCTATTGATTCAATCATTTGAATTCCTTATTTTTATTTAAATAATATCTAAAATCACACTTAGCATTAAGTCTTCACTTTTAAGTAGCACCAAACTAGGTACTTTTTATAAGTCAAGAAAAAAGATAATTTAAAATCAAAAATACTCTTTCAAATAAGCTAAAGCAAAAGCAAAAGCAAAAGGATACTATCTTATTCTTTAAATTTAAAAATTATGTTAAATAGAGTTGGAAGAGTATATATTAACCTCCATAATCATATAAATTTGATACAATTATTCAATTAAAAAACTCTAATCTAACAAGGTATTTTTTATGCATATAATAAAAAAATTCATCTTTTTCTCTGTGGCTTCTACGCTTCTTTTTGCCTCTTCTTCTTCGTTGGAGACACGAAAACCTATTGATTTCTCTATGACTATTAGTGGTGGGGTGAGCCTAGGTGCGTATCAGTCTGGGTATAACTGGGCGCTTATTAGAATGCTCTCGGAGATGAAAGAGAGTAGCCCTATACTCAATCCTACTCTTCGTTCTATTTCTGGGGCATCAGCGGGGTCTATTAATGCTCTTTTGGCTTCTGTTTATTGGTGTCAAAAGCCATCTATAAACTTAAAAAATAGTGTTGATGATAATCTATTTTTTGAAACTTGGGTTAATCTTGGGATAGAAGACCTTACAATAGAGGGGCAAGACCCCAACAATAAAAGTACACTCTTTAGTAGAAGAGAACTCTATAAAAAAGCCGACCAACTTATGGAGCATATGTCTAAGCCTATCTATAAAAAAGGGTGTGAAGTTCCTATTGGTTTCTCTGTCACAAAAGCCAAACCAATTATAGAGGAGTTTCAAGGTATCAAAATTAGAAATCAACACTTCTCTGTCCCTTTTACACTCAAAGAGTCAAATGGAAGATTAAGAGTAGCCAATAAACAGATGCCTCCTAGTACAGATTTTTTTATCTCTATTCCAAATATAGAGAAAGATTACAAAAAAATCACAGATGTTCTCTTTGCATCTTCTGCTTTTCCTGGGGCATTTGAACAGGTAAAACTAGATTATAAATACAAAAATGAACTCCGCTCTAGCTATTTTATAGATGGTGGTGCGTATGATAATATTCCTCTGCAACTTGCTACAGAACTCAATCCTAAAGCACAATTTTTTGTTTTTATGGATCCTAGTAATATGCGAAAAGAGAAAGCCTTGACACAAGAAGAGGAGAATGAAGAGGTGCCTATAGGGTTTTTGACCTCTAGTGCCTCTCCTTTGAGTAGTGCTGTTGAGATTTTTCAACAGATGAAACTTTATCAAGCTATTAATAAATATTTTAAAAATTCTGACCTTAAACTGGTATTATCTTCTCGTTATCACCCTTTGACAGCTGGATTTTTGGAGCATTTTGGGGCTTTTATGGATAGAAACTTTCGTCTGTATGATTATCATGTAGGTGTTTATGATGCTATTTTTCATTTAGCTTCTGTACTCAAAAAACAGTCTATTCATTCTGATAAATCTCAAATAGAGCTTATGAACTTGCTTATGAAATATCTTGAAATTGACAAAAATAGAGAAGCACTTAGTGCATATAATCTATTTTTAGCCACAGAGTTTCAACATAAAAAGCCTATAACAAATAATCGCTATGGGGCTATTTATAATGCTTTTGATATGAGTGTCCAAGACTCCAAAAGATATAGCAACAAAAATTTTGAACTTTTTCTTAGTAAATTAGACCTCAAGTATTTACCACACAAAAAGAAATCATTTCTCTATTATGCAACAAAAAATCCAGAATATTGGTATAAACGACCTATGCGTTATATAGTCAATCGCATTACAACACTAGAAAATGATAGAGCAGGAGTGTACCCCGAACACCAACCTATGGCTACAGCTATGAACTTTGCTGCATGGGCAGGAGAGGGCTTTATTCATGATAGGGAAGGATGGGAGTTTTTCCCTATTCATGCACCTATAGACAAAGGAAATGAAACACTTAGAACAGCCCTAAGATTTATGCCCTCAGAATTTTCTGTAGATACAGTCAATGGTGGACTAAGTTTTGCCTATGCAGGATACTGGCACAAAGATATGGAGTATATTAATGGTGTAGAGATTAAACCATCTTATAATTTTAATGATAATGAGGGTGACTTTATTCGTGCAGATATAAATGTCTTTAGGAAGTTTGGAGATACGCTTAAGTTAGGTGGAGGTTTGAGTGGATTTGGAAATGTTGAGGGGTCATTTTATGATGAAGATACCTTCTATGGTGGCAATGTCTATGTAGATGTTTTGGATATATTTAGATTTACCTATGTGAGACGGCATGGAGGGCATGAGGATAATGACTATTTTTATTTGGGTATAGAGAATATTCCTAGTTTACTCTATTGGTTGTATCGGTAATAATAGATGAAAAAAGCTGTGCTATTGCTCTTGTTATCGTTTTTTGTGGTAGCAGAAGCAGAAAAACGCAACTATCTGTTAAAGCCTACTGTAAGTGTGTTTATTAATGAATTAGTTGATTTTGAGGATATGAATAGAACCTATCTTACAAATCTTTTTGGGAGTGTGAGCTACCAACAAACAGCTCTCTCTTTTTATAATAAAAAAATAAAACCTCTCGCCTCAAAAAAGAGACCTAACAAAAAGCGTAGCAAACCTTTAGGGACAGGCTCTTGGGATAAATACTCACATAATCTTCTAAAAGCCTCTCGTGTAAAAAGAGGACAAGCCTATCTAAAAAAACACAAAAAGGTACTCAATAGAGCCTATAAAAAATATGGAGTATCCCCAGAGTACATTACCGCTATTATTGGTATAGAGAGCTACTATGGTGCTAATACAGGCAAATATCCTGTATTTGATACACTCGCTACCCTAGCTTTTGAGACAAATCGACGACAAAGTTTTTTTCGTTCAGAACTCAAAGCCTTTTTACTCCTTGCAAAAGAACAAAAAATAAACCCTAAAAAAGTCAAAGGCTCATACGCAGGTGCTATAGGTTTGGGGCAATTTATGCCAACTAACTATAAACCTTTGGCGATTGATTTTAATAATGATGGCAAAATAAGTCTACATAATCATAGTGACGCAATAGGAAGCATTGCTCACTATCTCAAAAAGAGTGGTTGGAAAAAAAACCAAGAAGTAGCCATCCCTGTCTCGTTTTTTGGCAAACGGTATAGAGCCAAAAAAACAGGGTATAAATATAAATATAAACGGGTACAACTACGAGAACTTCGTACAAAAAGGGTAACAAACTATCGTGGTGATATTTATTTAATAAAGCTAGACCGCTCAAACCATGATGAAATGTGGTTTGGAACAAAAAATTTTTATGCCATTACTCGATATAATCATAATGATTACTATGCTATGTCAGTACACCAATTAGCTCAAAAACTTATAGGAAAAAACATCAGTTACTCTAATGAATTATATAATAAATTTATAGATAACACTATTATGCCTACTAGTCAATTAGACTCATTTTTGGATTCTCCAACACGAGGTCGTAAGTTTATTATTGACCTGAAGTAGCACTAAAGTATTTTAAGATTAAAAAATATAAAACTATGATATTATTATGTTAAATAATATCTTACTATGAAATATATAGTAATAAAATAGAGGAGTTAGTAGTGACAAATAAAATAAAAATAGGTCTTGTAAGTATCGCATTGAGTGGGTCTCTTTATGCAGAGAATATAGATATAGGTACTGGTTTTATAGGTATAGAGGTTGGAAATACACAACTACAAGCTGCGAGGTATATGAATATCTGGGATGGAGATACATATAATGCTTTTTATGAAGGTTCAGGTGTAGAATTTGGTATCAAACTTGGTGCTCAAAATCAAGAGTGGAGAACAAGCTTTGTAATTGATTATTATGATAATGAAGATGAAGATCAAAATTATGAAAAAGCTATGATAATGATTGATTATTTCCTTATTAATGCGTATGAAAATGAAACAAACCTGAGACCTTATATTGGTGCTAACCTTGGATATATGGGATATGAATCAACATTTATTGATGAGAGTGATTTTGTATATGGTGGACAGGCTGGTATTGTTATGAATGTAAGTAGTGTAGATGTAGATCTCTCCTATCGTTATTCACTCTTTAATGGAGAAACAGCAGATACTATGGGCTCTATTATGGTTGGTGTAAACTACCTCTACTAAAACTTAAGAAAGGTTTAAAATGAAAAAAACTACTCTATTTATCACGGGAATACTCTTTTGGGTACTCTTTTTTGTTGGATGTGGTTCAAATAGTAAAAGTGGTCCTATATTTAGTACTCCTGGAGGAGATGGCACAATCAATGGCTATGAACTTGTAAATATAACGACTCCTTTTGATGTTACTTATGCTGGCGAGAGAAAAGAGTTTAAAGTACAACTCCTTCAATATGGTGTACCAGTAATTGGTGAGACTATTTTGGTAGCTGGGTTAGCCGCTGAATTTGGTATTGTATTAACCGCTCAGGCTGTTACTGATGCTAGTGGCTATGCTACCTTTGAGTATCAAGCAGCTGATCCACTTGTAAATGGTCTCTATCCACTAGAAGTTTTCTATGATGGAGTAGTTGCAAGCGATGATAATACCACTGTAGCAGAAACATTTAGAATTGTTACCATATTAGAGATTAATGTTAAAGAGTCTGATACGCCTGTAGGTGGTGATAGTCTCTATTCATTGACAAATGTAACAAATCCTTTCTTGGTTACTTATGCAGGGCAAGAAAAAGCTTTTAGAGTACAAGTACTAAAACAAGGAATACCTGCAGCTACAGAAACTGTCTATATATCAAGTCTTCCTTCAGAATTTGGTACAGTTACAAATGCTTCCGCAATTAGTGATGAAAGTGGATTTGCTACTTTTAACTACCTAGCAAATGACCCATTAACAAATGGTACTTATGATTTAGAACTATTCCATGCAGATGAAAATGGCTCAAAAGCTTCTACTGTGCTTAATATGGAAATTAATGAAGGTGCTGTTGAATTTAACTATCAATTAACAAATCCTACAACACCTATAACACTAGAAGAGGCCAATCAATTAGGTGAAATTAGTGTTTATCTTGTGGATGAGAATGGTATTGGTGTAGCTGAAAAAACTGTAAACATTAGTATTTTAGATAGAGCTTATGGTTCAGTCTCGTCAACAGTAAGTACTACAGATGAATCAGGAAAAGCAAGCTTTGCATATACAGGAGCATCTAGTTTAATTGGTCTTAGTAGCACACAAGTAACTCTTAGCTTTACAGAAAATGGTATGACAACAAGTCAAACTGTAGATGTAGTCGTAGAAAATAAATCTTATGCATTTGTTAACCCTACTACACCTATTATACTCACAGAAGTAAACCAACAAGGGGAAATCAGTGTTTATCTTGTAGATACAAGTGGTCTTGGTGTGGCTGGAAAAACTGTAAATATTAGTATCTTAGATACTGCCTATGGTTCAGTATCATCAACAGTAAGTACTACAGATGAATCAGGAAAAGCAAGCTTTACATATACTGGTGCTTCGAGTCTAGAAGGGCTTAGCAATACACAAGCAACTATAAGCTTTATAGAAAATGGTATCACCATAACTCAAGTAATTCAGGTAATTGTGGATAAAGGATTTAATTATAGTTTAGTAAATCCAACCTCACCACTTATTGTTGAAACCATTGATCAGACAAGTGCCTTATCTGTTTATCTTATAGATGACAATGGTGTAGGGATTCAAGGCAAAACAGTTAATATCACAACTATTGATGGAAACTATGGTTCTATTAGTCCATCAGCTAGTCTTACAGATGAAGCAGGAAAAGCACTTTTTGCTTATGTTGGACCAAATAGTTTAGATGGTTTGACAAGTACAAAAGCAACTCTAAGTTTCACAGAAAATGGTCTCACTATTTATTCAGAAATAGAGATTCAAGTTATTCCAGCTGGTACAGGGTCTGATTATCAACTTGTAAATGCAAGAACACCTATTAGTATTATTGAAGCATCTCAATCAGAGATTATTGATGTTCAATTAACTCTAGATGGCTTACCTGTTATTGATGCAAGACCTTGTGATGGAGAGAATACTATTACTGTAGACTGTGTTATCCCTGAATCTATTCCTAGAAGTTATGGACGAATCATTAATGCAGATGGATCTACCTCAAAAGATGGATATATCTATTATGACTTCTTAGCTGCAACCGAAGCAGATAAAGCAGATGTAGGAACAGAACATACATTTAATATTATCTATATTGATCAGTATGGGAATGTAGGCGCATCTGCACCTGTAACAATAGAGATGAACTACTAAGCAACCTTTTTGCACAGAAAGCTTTTTTCTGTGCAATTCAACTAAAACTTTCTATTATTTCACTACAATTCTTCCAAAATTCACACTAGGTATATTTCTATGATTGATCTTAAATTATTTCAAAAAAATTTTGATGAGGCTACAACTAAACTCCAAAAAAAAGGTGTTGAAAACTCTACACTAGAAAATCTCAAAGAGCTATTTATTTCTCTTAAAGAAGCAAATGTTCTTTTGGAATCAGCTAAAGCAGAGCAGAATCAGATGTCTAAACTTTTTGGACAGTATAAAAAAGAGGGTAAAGATACAGAGGAGTTAAAAGCCAAAGTAGATAGCAATAAAGAGCGTATAACTTTACTCCAAGCCAAAGCTAGAGAAGCTGATACTGCCTTATATAAAATAGCACTTGCTATGCCTAACTTTCCTGATGACTCTGTAGCAGAGGGCAAAAATGAAGATGATAATATTGAACTCCGAAAGGTTTTAGAGCCAAGAGAGTTCTCTTTTTCTCCCAAAGAGCATTGGGAACTTGCACAAAATAATGGTTGGATTGATTTTGAAAGAGGTGTTAAACTTGCAAAGAGTCGTTTTTCTGTACTCAAAGGGGACTCTGCTAGACTAGAGAGAGCATTAATTAACTTTTTTCTTGATACTAATCGCGAAAAAGGTTTTGAAGAGATTTGCGTACCATTTCTTAATAACTCTACAATGCTTCAAGGCACAGGGCAACTTCCAAAATTTGGTGATGATCTCTTTAAAATAGATGGAGAAGATTTATATCTTATTCCAACTGCTGAAGTACCACTTACTAATCTTTATAATGATGAGATTCTTACTCCTGAAGAGCTTCCTATTATGATGACAGGCTATACACCTTGTTTTCGTAAAGAGGCAGGAAGTGCAGGAAGAGATACTAGAGGTATGATTAGACAGCATCAATTTGATAAAGTAGAAATGGTAGCAATTACACATCCTGATAATAGTGATGCAATATTTGAACTTATGGTACAAAATGCTTCAGATATTTTAACTGCTCTAGAGTTACCTCACCGTATTGTAGAGCTTTGTGGTGGAGATTTGGGCTTTTCTGCTGCTACTACAATAGATTTAGAAGTATGGCTTCCTGGACAAAATAAATATCGAGAGATAAGTTCTATCTCTAATACAAGAGATTTTCAAGCAAGAAGAGCCAAAATACGATTTAAAGATGGCAAAAAAAATAAACTAGTACATACACTCAACGGCTCTGCCTTGGCTGTTGGTCGAACACTTATTGCTATTATGGAAAATTATCAAAATGAAGATGGAAGCATAGAGATTCCAGAAGTACTTAAAAGATATATGTAAAATAGAGTTTTGCTTAAGATAGTATCTCTATCTTTGTGCAAAATTTATAAACAGTGTCATATACTTTTTGACTTTATCTATTTTAAATGGACTTATTTTTTGTTCTGGCAAGTAGATATTTTCAAAAGTATAAAAGTCACCCTCCCCTAAGGCTTTTGTCTGCATCCCTATTTTTGGTCGCATTAAAATCTCTGTGTTTCTAACCTCTTCTCTAGGGTTTATAGGTCGTATAATCAATGACTCATCACCTAAACATAAAGCCTTCTTTACCATAGCAGAACTTGCAGAAAAAGAGGTAACACCTGCTATAACTTCACTCTGTTCATATAACTCTTTATCTTTTTGTTTAATAATATCTAAAAGATAATAGATACTAGAGTAGACTCCCGCATCTCCTAGTGTTACAAAACAGACTTTAGAGTATTTATGCGAACTACCTATAACTATATCTGCTTCATTATGCCAATCATTCTCATCAAAAACCATAGGAGAGTAGACAGGGATTATCTCTCTTTTAATACCCAAAAATTCCAAAGCTTCTGTAACGATTTTGTGGCTGATAGATTTATCAAAGCTATTATCTTCACTTTTGGTAGGAACACAAATTGCATTACACTCCCTAAAAGCACGGCAGGCTCTTAATGTAAGAAGCTCAATATCACCAGGTCCTAGGGAAACCATATATAGTTTTCTATTCATTTCATATCTTTTTTGAGCGAACTTTAGCATATAAAAGTATAAAATAGCGTAAATAAAGTATAATTACCCAAAATAATTTTAACGAAAGAGAATAAGGAATAAAAATGTCAATGGAAACAATTACAACAACAGAAGAGTTTACAGCATTAGTAGCCAGTGTAGAAGCATCACAAGGGTATAAAAAACCTATAGCTTTTGGTATTGCAAGAGTAGATAGAGGTCAAAAAAATGCTGATAAAATCTTGCAAGCTAACTATGCTGTTGTAAACTGGAATGAAAACTTTGGTTCAGCAGCGGTATTTATAAAGTCACTCCAAGAAGCAAATATAGCTGTAGATTTTTCAGGTTCTCAGTTTGTAGCTACAATTAATGATAACTTTGTAGCAAATGCTATGGCAATTTTTGCTCCTTTTCTAGCAGAAGCTACAGGTGATGCTCATCGTAATGTTCAAGTTGTTAAAACACTCTCTCATATAGAAGATATTGGAAAAGATTTCCGTATTACATTCTTATTTGAAGATGATAACGCATCAAGTGTAGAAGCTGCATACCTTAAGCTCTATGCTCTCTCTTTAGCCAAAGCACCACTTAGAGGAGTAAATCTTAATGGTGTATTTGGAATACTCAGTAATGTTGCATGGGTAGGAAGTATGCCATTTGAATTAGATTATCTTAGAGAGAATGAAATTGAAATGAAACTCAATGGAACCTTCCCTACTATTGATAGTGTAGACAAGTTTCCTAGATTCTTACAACATGTAATTCCTGCTGATAATACTCGTATACTAGATACAAGTAAAGTAAGAATGGGTGCACAATTAGCTAATGGAACTACAGTAATGCCAGGGGCTTCTTATATTAACTTCAATGCAGGAACTCTAGGACCTGTTATGGTAGAGGGTAGAGTCTCTAGCTCTGCTATTGTTGGGAGTGGTTCTGATGTAGGTGGAGGTGCAAGTATCTTGGGTGTTCTTTCTGGTACTGATGGAAATCCTATCTCTATAGGTGAAAATACACTTTTGGGTGCAAACTCTGTAACAGGCTTGCCTTTGGGTGATGGCTGTATTGTAGATGCAGGAGTCACTATTTTAGCAGGTACAAAAATCTCTATTTCTGCTACGGAACTTGCCAAAATCAATGAAGCAAATCCAGAAGCAAATTTAGCAGATAAAGAGAGTTTTAAAGGCGAAGAGTTACAAAGCCTTAATGGTATTCATTATAGACAAAACTCAACTACAGGTACTACAGTAGCCCGTAGAAGTACAAGAGAAGTCAAACTCAACGAAGATCTACACTAAGGAGTCATCATGAGAGAAGCAGATATAATCAAACGAGTTTTTCTACTTGGTATCTTTAAAAAAGAGCCTGAAGAGACACTAGAAGAGGTAACAAAATCATTAGTAAATACAGGAATGTTTGATTTAGCAGAAGGCAAAAGAGTCCTAGAAGAGCTTAAAAAAGATGGCTATATTGCTAATGAAGCTCTCTCTATGACTGGTGTAGCTATTGCTATGGAAGCCCAAGCAGAGTTTACACTACAATAAATATTTCAAGAGCTAGAATCTTTCTAGTTGTAGCTCTTGAAAATCTATCTTTTGGATATAACATTCACAAGTAAAACGACTTTGTGCTATACTATTTTTTAATGTAAGCACCTTATAAAAAAGAGCTATTTCCTTGTTTGTATACTCCGAAAAATCTAAAGTATCAAAAAATATTTCTTCAATCTTACTCTTCTTGTTTTCTGCTGTATACTCTTGCATTAGTATCACTAAATAGACTAACTTTTGGCTCTCGTTAACAAATAGTTGTATGTTTTCATAACTTATAAAGTCAAGTTGTTTACGCTCTATTTGTTCAGACCAAAATTGCATTTTAGTAACAGTAGGAAGAAGATGATAGAGGCTATATTGTTGTATCTCTCCCCTATCTTGCATACTATTTTCCAAAAGTCTAAAAAAACGCATTTTCATTAAAACAAACATATCTTCTGCTTTTGTAGAGAAAGGAATATAATAAAATAGCAATAAAAGGGATAAGAATGCATAGAATATAAAAAGTGTTAGTAAGAATATTGCAAAATTATAATTCATCTCATTAGCTAAACCTAAAGTAATTATACCCAAAAGAAAAAATAGAGATAGTTTTGCTGGCATAAGATAAAAGCCTATCATTCCATAGATAAATATAAACAAACCAAGCTCCCAAGCATAATGTAAATTGGGTAATACCCCTATATACATAAAAGATGCAAATAGAAAAGAGATACTAAAAACTATCATCAAAAGAGAGGGTTTTACCGCCGTAAATGTGGTGAGAATACTCATAGCCGTAGCAAGTGTAACAATCATAAAACCAGCAGGAGGATTATATTCAATCCATAAAAATGTTGCAAGCCAAAAAATTAAAAAACTTATAAAAGTTCCTTTTATATCTTCAATATCTCCCCAAACAAAGAGTGAACTTTTGGGTACTTCAATATCAAATAGTGTTGGCTTTGCACTCATAGAACTCTGAAGCAATAGTGCTAATTCTCGTATATTTTTATGTAATTGCTCCAAATCATACCCCATACTTAATACAGAGGCTTTTTCGATAGGAGAAAGCTCTTCAAATGTATCTATAGCATATTCTATCTCTAGGCTTTTTGTAATAGCTATCTCCTTATCTCCCTCTCCTAACTTAATAAGAGTATCAAATAACAAGAGTATCTCTTGCTTGGCACTATTATAGTTAAGTATATTTTCTTCTATTCTATTCTCTTTTTTATAATGACTCAAAAGCAATAAAAGTTTATTGATTTTTTTATTATATGCAATAACTTGTAACCACTGAGCATCAGTAAAATTTTCTTCTAACTCATTAGTACTTTGTTTAAGATTAGCTGA
This sequence comes from Sulfurovaceae bacterium, assembly GCA_016744805.1. Lineage (GTDB taxonomy): Bacteria > Campylobacterota > Campylobacteria > Campylobacterales > Sulfurovaceae > SZUA-451. The sequence goes on along the minus strand of JADGDQ010000011.1, from coordinate 2,457 downwards.
TATTAAAGCACTCTCTTTGACCAAAAGATCTTGCCATAGTTGAGTAGTATCTTTTTCTTGCAAAGATTCAAAGAATATTTTTTGTTCTAAATTAAGAGCTGAGAGCTTGTCTATAGTATCCTCTTTAAAGCTTATAGTCCACAAAAAAATACCTACAAGAGTATATATAGTTATACCAAAAACTGTCATAAATGTTTTTTCTATACCATACATAAAACTATCTTCTACAGCACCATTATTAAACATCATCATCATAGTAACAGCACTCAACATAAAAATACTATTATCACCTCTGTATGCACGGGCTAGATAGAGTATTATACTTACAAGTATAGAAAGGCTAACGAGATAGAGTTCTCTATCTTGAGGGAAAATAGCAATAAGAATCATACCAATGATTGCCCCTATTACTGTGCCTATAACACGCAACAAGCCTTTACTCATAGAGTCACCCACACTTCCTACAGATGCTATAATCATAATAGTAACCAATGCAGGAGTAACTTGTGTCCAGCCAAGACTAAATGACAATAACACTACCAAAGCCAAACTCAAAGAGGCTTTAATAGAGAATTTTAGCTTATCAACAGACATTAATCATCCTTGATTGCAGGCTGTCTTATACTAATTAAACTAGCCACAATAATAGCCATATAAAATACACCTACAATAGCTTCCATATAAGCAAAAAATTCCGTCAGTCTATTCGTAGGTAATATATCTCCGTAGCCTAAAGTTGTAAGCGTTACAAAACTATAATAAGTTACTCTAGAAAAATTCTGTTGCCAACTTTGATTTTCTATACCTGAGAGTGCTGTTGGGTCTAACTGTAATAAAAAAAGATAAATAACTGACCATAACAAACCTAATAGAAGATATAAAGAGAGTGAGCCTACAATACTATTTAAATTAACACTTCCTCTAAACAGTATCTGCTTAGATGCTATCAAGAAAGAGTGTATAAAGAAAATAAAGAGAATTAGTAAATTAGCATATTTGGCATAATGAAAATGAAACAGTTTTTCTATAATGGCAAGTAAAATAACAAAAATAACCAAGACATAAACCATTCGCATCCATGTTATATCAGTATGAAGACTCTTAATACTTATAAAAAACATGCTTAATGTCAGAAGAGAAAAAATACTATCCCCCCAAGTACTAGAAAACTCCTGCATCATAGCTCCACTAAAAAGTAGAACAATAAGTGATATACAAAGATATAAAAAGTTATTTCCTCTATTAAGACTTTTCATAAAAAACCTACTACTCTTTAGCTGTCTCGTAATTTACTTGATTGATCCATAATTCAAATAATTTATATGAAAGGGCAAAAATAACAGCCCCCACAAAAAGACCTATCATCCCCATAAGTATCATACCACCAATTGCACCAATAAGAATTACAAGCATTGGTATATCTACTCCACGCCCCATTAATATAGGCTTCAATATACCATCACTTGCACCTACTATCAACATATAAATAGCAAATATTGTAGCAGAACTTCCATCAGCATACGAGAACACATACGCAATTACAGGAGCAATAATAATCAAAGCAGGGAGTTGAATAATAGTTAAAAACATTATAATAAATGCTAATATAATAGCAAAAGGTACATCCATTATAAGTAATCCAAGGAGTGCAAAGATAGCCTGTATTACTGCTACTCCCAAAACACCTACTGCTACACTACGAACAGTTAAGGCTGATAAGTTAGCCCACTCTAAACCTTTCTCCTTTCCTAAAAAACGACATAAAATATTTTGATAAAATTTAACAGAATTTTCAGAATTTAACAAAAAGAGTGACGCAATAATCATAGCTCCAATAAACATAAAAATAGTTCCTAGACCACTTCCTAAAGCTGATAGTACAGAAGTTGCGATATTTTGGATTTTATCTTTAAATGGTGCTAGAGTATCTTTAAGGTTAGTTGATGCATTATCCCAAATAAGATAAGCTTTTTCACCAATAACTGGCCACTCTTTAACTTTGTCTGTAGGTGGGGGAATAGTAAGATTTCCCTCTTGTACCATTAGCATAACATTCTCCGAAGAGCTAATCATTTTACCAGAGAGCATATAGGTTGGTATAATTAGGGCTAGTATTATAGTAACACTCATACCAATAATTACCCACTTTCTATGATTAAATCTTTTTACTATCATTGTGACAACTGGTGATAATGCTACAGCAATAATTACACCCCAAAGTACAACTCCTATAAAAGGTTTTAAAATCAGAAAAGAGACTAGTAATATAATAGCCAATACTCCCAATCTTATTGCTATTTCAATAGCTATACTTATTTTTTCTTCTCTTGAAGTCTCTATCATTATTTTTCCTTGTAGTTTTTTTCACTAGTATTATACCCAAAATAGACATTAAAGCTTTTTTGTGGAATAATGGATAGATGTAATTAAAGGACATTTAGATAATGAAAAAAATAC
>JADGDQ010000010.1 GCA_016744805.1 Sulfurovaceae bacterium | reverse complement strand
GATATGAGAGATAAAAGTAAAAAGTTTTATCCCTTGGAATTGTGTGAAAAGATGATTTTGGGGTTGCAGAAAGGATAAAAAGAGTACTAGAATTAAATTATCTTTAGGGTTATATTATAACATTTCGTAAGTCAAGAGTTATTCTAGTGCCTTTGTTTTTGATGGAGTGGAGGGTAATATCTATTTTCATCTCATCACAATATTTTTTGACTAATGCTAGACCTATACCTTGACCGTGGTGGTTTTTGTCTGCTTGGTAGTATCGCTCAAAAATTTCTACAAGTAAAGACTCATCAATGCCTATGCCTCTATCTTGGATAACCAAGCTATTTTCTTGATGGTTAATGCTAATAAGACTCTCTTTATTACTATATTTCATGGCATTATTGAGTAAGTTATCTATCATCTGTTCAAAGCCTATTTTATCAGCATAGAGTATTTGTTCATGTATATTTATATCAAAAGGGTTTCTTCCAAATGCTTGGAGTATTTCGGTTCTTTCATACAGAAGTTCTCTAAGAGAAAACTCCTCTTTTTCAATAGTATAAATTTCTCTATTAATACTATATACTAACTCATCATAGAGGCGTGAGAGTCTTAGAGATGCACTATCTATTCTATTAAGTCTCTTAAGCGATTTTTCATTTAAGAGATTCTTTTTTAACATAGTGGTATTGGCTTGGATAGTTGCTAGAGGAATATTAAGTTCATGTAAAATTTCTCTACTTAAATGTATAAATCGCTCATCCATATTTTTTTTGGGTGCAAGGAGGTCGGTTGCCAAAATATATCCCCACCCTAAAGCAACAATTAAAACACCTACAGAAGCAATTAAAAAATTATTTTTTGTAAAGCCATTATTAATAAGAAACCAATATATGGCACTTAGTAGAATAAAGATACTTAGTATATAGCTCAAAACAGCAGACCAAATTAATTTGGAAGATTTTATATATTCGTAGATGTAATACTCCTCTAAACAGTATAAGTAAAGCGGTATCCTATACCACGAATATTCTCTATTGTATTGGGGAATAGTTTTTTGAGCTGTGCAACATAAACACGAATAGACCCCTCACTAGCATCTTGGCTTACTGACCATAAATGAGATTTTATCTCGTCTAGATGTACTATTGTACCTTTAGAGGCTAAGAATAATAAAAGTAAATCTATTACCTTTTTGGGTAGTTCTACCGCAGTGTTATTGAAATAGACTTGCTTCTCTCTACTATGTATAGTATAGTCACCTATAGTTATCTGTTTGGTTCGTATTAATCGTCTTAAAACAGCTTCTATACGAAGGAGTAGCTCATCTAGGTCTATAGGCTTTTTAAGGTAATCATCAGCACCTACACTAAATCCATGATGTAAAGAGTCTTTATCATCTCGTGAAGTAATAAAAATAGTGGGTGTAGTGTCTCCACTTTCTCTTAATTTTTTTAATAAATCAAACCCACTCTCATACGGTAAGTTTACATCAAAAAGATACAGATCAAAATTTTGCTCATACGCAAGATCGAGTGTAGTGTAGGGATCAAGAGCATATTTTAATTCATACCCCTCCTCTTCAAGAAAGTCTTGGAGGGTTTCATTAAAGAGTTTATCATCTTCAAGAAGGAGTATTTTAATAGACATTTACATCAACATCCCACCGTTGACTTGGAGTGTTTCTCCTGTGATATAGCTAGAGTGATCAGAGAGCAAAAATGCTACAGCGTCAGCAACTTCACTTGGTTGACCAAATCGTGCCAAAGGTATTTTGGCAGTAAAAGAGTCTTTGACCTCATCTTTGAGTATATCTGTCATCTCTGTGGCAATAAATCCTGGAGTAATCACATTAAATCGAATACCTCGTGGTGCTGACTCTTGGGCAAAAGATTTTGTCATAGCAATTGTTCCACCTTTACTAGCAGAGTAGTTTGTCTGCCCTAGGTTTCCTGTTTGTCCCACAATAGAAGCAATATTTACAACAGAACCAAATCTCTTTTTGCTCATTACTTTTAGAGCCTCTCTACAGCCGATAAATGAAGATTTAAGATTGGCTTCAATAACTGCCATAAATTCATCTTCTTTCATTCGTATAGCAAGTTTGTCTTTTGTGATACCTGCATTGTTTACAAGGTAGCTTAGTTCACCATCTGTAGATACAATCTCTTTGATAGAAGAGATAAAATCGGCTTCTTTTGTTACATCAAAACCAATAATATCAGCATCTCCACCATTGGCTATTATATGCTCTTTGATAGTTTTTGCTTCTTCCTCACCACTACGGTAGTTAATCCATACTTTCAGTCCCATACCTGCCAAGCTTTTGGCTACTTCTGCACCTATTCCTCTACTCGCACCAGTTACTAGTACATTTTTACCACTAAATTTCATTCTTTTCCTTTTGGGTTAGGTTAATTGTCACAGCTAAAGAGTTTATTTTTGATTTTTTCAAACTCTTCATAATCTTGTTGTGTAATTGTATTAGAATAGATAATATGATTAATCTGTTCCATTATGTGCATCTTACTAATACGGTCATTACAAAGAGCTTCATTTATAATATCTAGATGCTCATCTAGATTATAATCTTCTTCAACAACATTTGTTAAAAATTCTTTAGCCTCTACGCTACTACATCCAAAATCTTCACCCATCAACTTACAAAAGAGGGGTGCTTCTTTGTCTATATCCCTATTATCAACCTTAATAATATGTGCCAACAAGGTGGCAACAGATTTTTTTATTCTCTTTTCCATCATTGTAATACCCTCTTTTTTTTCTTTTATTATTGTACCGTAATTATATCAATGACTCATCCATCTCTTGGGGAATATCTAGTCCCATAAGCTCTAAAATAGTTGGAGCAATATTATTAAGACCTTTTCCTTCTTTGATATTTGTAACACCATTTGCTAAAATATAACACCAAACTTCACCTACTGTATGATTAGTGAGTATATTACCCTCAGCATCTTTCATCTCTTCACAGTTTCCATGGTCAGAGGTTATAACAGTTGCATATCCAGCCTCTTTTGCTTGTGGTAAAATTTTAGCTAGTTCTTTATCTACAGCATTAACAGCCTCTTTTGCTGCATCAAAATTACCAGTATGTCCTACCATATCTCCATTAGCAAAGTTCACAACAATAAAATCATAAGACTCTTCAATAGCCGTACAGACAGCATCACCAACTTTTGTAGCAGACATCTCTGGCTGTAAATCATAAGTTTTGACATTAGGACTAGGGATAAGTACACGACTCTCTCCTACCATTGGCTCTTCAACACCCCCATTAAAAAAGAAAGTTACATGGGCATATTTTTCTGTTTCTGCTGTATGAAGTTGCGAGAGTTTCGCATCTGCAATCACTTCTGCTAATGTATTGGTAGGACTTTTTTTTGGAAATAGAATTGGATATGGGAAAGTAGCGTCATATTGTGTCATAGTTGCAATATGCAGAGGGATAAATTTTCTCTCAAATTTATCAAAAGAGCTATCTCCAAGTACTGTAGTAATTTCTCGTACTCTATCACTACGGAAATTAAGAACCAAGCAGGCATCATCTTCTTTGAGTCCATCATATCCTTCAAAAGCTATAGGCTCAATAAATTCATCAGTTTCATCTTTTTGGTAAGAAGCTTTGATATACTCCTGAGGAGAAAGTGCAGTTGCTGGTAAAGCTGTAGCTATAGGAGTATAACCTTTTTGTATTCTATCCCATCTATTATCTCTATCCATAGTATAAAATCGTCCACCCACAGTAGCAATAGAGATACTATCATCGCAAATATCTTCTATTTGTTGTAGATATTTTTTACTAGAAGTAGGACTCACATCTCTTCCATCTGTAATAAGATGAAGCATAACTTTTTTGCCTTGAGCCTTGGCTAATTGTGCTATGCCTATAATATGATTAATATGAGAGTGTACTCCTCCATCACTCAAAAGTCCCAAGAGATGCACTCTTTGACTTTTTTGTAGGGTTTGTAGCAGAGATTTATTATCTTCTATAGTTTTATCTTCGAGTGATCGAGTGATTTTGACTAGGTCTTGGTAAAGTATTCGTCCACTACCAATAGTCATGTGACCAACCTCTGAGTTACCCATTTGTCCTTCTGGAAGTCCAACACTTAGTCCATGAGTAGAGATAAGTGCTTTCGGAACAGATGTCATCAAATAGTCATAAGTTGGCTTATTTGCATCTTTAAAAGCATTACAGATACTATCTGGTTTGCACCCAATACCATCAGTAATAATTAATAGTGTTTTTTGTATGCTCATTGTTACAATCCTTAATTAAAATCATAGTAGAATAACATTTACAACTTAAAAACTACGAAAGAAGCCTTATAAATGTTATATGAACTCTCTCAATTTTTCGATATTAACCTATTTTCTTATATTACTGTCCGTTCAGGGATAGGATTTCTTATAGCTTTAGCCCTGACGCTATTTTTATATCCTAAATATATTGCATGGGCAATTTCTAAAAACGCCAACCAACCTCTTAGCAAATATGTCCCCTCTCATAATGATAAACGACACACTCCTACAATGGGGGGAGCAGTATTTTTACTCTCTATTGTTGTTGCCGTATTATTGAGTGCAGATTTATCTAATATATATATTCTTACAGGTTTATTTGTAATTATAGGTTTTGGATTAATAGGTTTTCAGGATGATTTAGGCAAAGTAGTCTCAGGAGATAACCTTGGTGGCTTAACTCCTAGAGCTAAATTGATACTCCAAGTAGTTGTCTCACTTATTACTATAGGACTGCTCTTTTATGCAGAATTTCCTACAGATATATATTTACCATTTCTTAAAACACCACTTTTTGATATGGGGTATGGAGCTGTTGCTTTTTGGCTTGTACTCTTTTTGGCTACAAGTAATGCTGTAAATTTAACAGATGGATTAGATGGTTTAGCTACCGTTCCTTCTGTTATTGCTTTATCTACGCTAGGGCTTATTTTGTATGTTACTGGACATGCTATCTTATCTAGTTATCTCTTGATGCCAAATATTAAAGGAGTAGGAGAAGTCACCATTATTGCTGCTAGTTTTGCTGGTGGACTGCTGGGCTTTTTGTGGTACAACTGTCATCCTGCCGAGATATTTATGGGAGATACAGGAAGCTTATCAATAGGTGGTATATTAGCATATTTAGCCATTCTTGGTAAGAGTGAAGTTTTGATGCTTCTGATAGGGCTTATTTTTGTTATTGAGACACTTTCTGTTATTTTACAAGTAGCTAGTTTTAAGCTTCGTGGTGAACGAATATTTTTGATGGCACCTATTCATCACCATTTTGAGTTGAAAAAATGGGCAGAAAACAAGATTATTGTTCGTTTTTGGATGATTTCATTAGTAGCTAATATTTTGGCAATTATTACTTTGAAGTTTAGATAGTATAATAAAAAAGAAGGAAATTTCGATGAAGAGACCTATTGCAAAAGATGAAAAAATAGAGTTAGATATGAGTCGATATATTGTTAGTAAGACAGATAAAAAAGGTATTATAACTTATGCTAATGATTATTTTATGGAAATATCAGGGTACACACAAGGTCAATTAATAGGTACTGCACATAGTCTTATCAGACATCCTGATATGCCAAAAGTAATTTTTAAACTCTTGTGGGAACGGATTGAAGAGGGTGAAGATATTATGGCAGTAGTTAAAAATCTTGCAAAAGATGGGCGGTACTATTGGGTTACAACAGCATTTGAAATTCATTATGATATAAAAAATGAAGAGATTGATGGCTATACAGCCTATAGAAGATCTGCTAGTAAAAAGATGATTAAAGCTATAGAGCCTTTATATAAAAAATTATTAAAAATAGAGCAAGAGTTAGGCGTTGATGCTTCTCAAGAGTATTTAAATAAGTTTCTAGAAAAAAAAGGTATGAGTTATGACCTCTATATGTTGAGTCTCTTTGAAAAGAAAAAGTCATGTAAACCTTTCTTTGCAACAATGAAAAAACTTTTTGGGTAAAATTAGCTACTTGTACGGTGTATACGGAGGAAAGTTACTAGGTGTTTCAAATACTTGACATAGTGTCTCTTTTGGATTTAGTAAAGCACAATAATTGTTAAATTTTTCTTTGCTAATATCTGCTCTTCTTCCTCTCCAAAAAACATTCTTATGGTAGATATATTTTAAAACAACTGCTATATCACCTCTTGCCCAAAAGAGAACTTCAGCTGATGATGAAGACTCTTTGGGATACTTTTGAAGCTCTTGCTTAATAATTATTATCTCTTCTTTTGATAAATTAAATCGTACTTTCTCTTCAAATAAACTCTGTTTGAGTGATTGTATATTGGTATAATAAGTAGCTGTGTTAGAGTAGTTTTTAGAATAGAATATAGTAGCTGTAATTAGAGTAATTAAAAAAATATTAAAAAGAAGTAGCTGTTTATGACTTTTGAGATAGGCAGTGATATAATAGACAGAAATAGGCAACAAAACAAAAAGTGATGCACTATAGTAGATACGGTTTACAACACTTAATTTTGTAAATAAAGAGGCTAGTCCTGCGGTAAAAACAAAGAGCGGAATAGTGATAAAAAGAGCCGTAAGTATAAGAAAGAGAAACATCTTTATAGAGATAGTAAGAGGACTTTTATAGAGTGAAATACTCATAAGAGAGGTAGTAAATAAAATAACAAACATCAGCTCATTAATAGAAGCTTCTGCACGATTGAGACCATTTACCAAGAGTGTTCCCTCGTGAATTATTATATGATATAACTCTGTAAATTGAAAATTATATAGATACATCAATAAGCGAGTTTCATCTCCATGGTTGAATTTTGCAAATAGAATAAGAGCAAGAGTAAGAAGAGTAAAAATATAAAAATAGCGTTTAAATAGTATCCATGTATCTTTTGCAAATATAATAAGCAATATACTCATATATAAAAGATAATAAAAATATTCCATAGAGTGAACTTTGAGAATAAACAAAGAGATAGCAATAATTTGTAGAGTATAAAAAACTTTTTTGTATAAAGAGTTAAATTCTAAAAAAAGTATAAGAGTAAGAGCAGTAATATAAAAAAATAGAGGGAGAGTTATTTGATAGCTAATAGAGTACCAAAGAATCCAAGTATGGTGATAAAAAGTAGAGAATGTAGCAAAGAGCGTAAACCAAATAATCGTTGACCAATAGGCTATATAACGGTGATGTAAAGAGGGTATAGAGGTATAGAGATTGCGAGTAACAACAAGACTAAAAAGATAAATAGCTCCAAAACTAATAACTGTTTGTAGTATATGAATAGTATTAGCTCTAAATAAGATATCTGCTCTATCAATACCAAAAAACTCAAAAAGTTCTCGCCATATTATATGCCATACTCTTCTGCCTTCAGGAATACTTGTATAGTCATAGCTATTATCTATAGAGATAAGGTGTGCCCACATATCATAGGGATAACGCATAAATGGGTGGCTAAAAAATATAATGCCAAGAGCTACTACCAAAAGTAGATAAAAGAGTATCTTCGCTAAGTTAGGAGGATTCACTAGGTATAAGCTCTATTGTACTCTTAAGGTCAAAAAAACCTACCATCTGATAGTTGCCTATCACTTCAAATAATATAGCATCATAGAGTCTGCTATAGACCTCTATCCCCTCATCATTAATAGTAACACAGCCCAAAGAGAGAGCATATTTACCCAGCTGTAGATTCATATTTTGTTTAAATCTTATGCTAACAGACTCTTGTGGCTTATAGCTTTTGGTATCAACATGATGCATAAGAGTGTTTGTGCCTGTAATTTCTAAACCTTTAGCATCTTTAATAGTAAAAGCAAAAATAGGATTTTCTATAGGTTCATTAAATATAACTCTCATAATAATTTCACAAGGTGTATCATAATCAAAAATACTATTAATATTTCCTTGATGATCAATCATTCCATAATCATAGATATTTGCTTTATTATTACCATATTCCAGAATATCTTTATTATTGGCAAAAGCCTCTTTTAGGACAATTTCATCTGTGTTTATGGTACTACTTTGTTTGTTTTCTTCTAGGCTTGCGTGAGGATTAAAATTACCTGTAAGTACTTTTTTGAATATATCTACAGCCTCTTTGGATGTATCATCACAAATTTTTTCTCCAGCATCTATAACTATTCCTCTGCTACAGTATCGAATAATAGTATCAAGTGCATGAGTAACAAAAAGAATTGTTTTTCCTTCTTCTTGAAACTCTTGGAACTTTTTAAAGCACTTTAATTGAAATGCCATATCTCCTACGCTCAATGCTTCATCTATAATAAGCACATCAGGGTCAACATTAATAGAGACAGAAAAGGCAAGCCTTGCAAACATACCAGAACTATACATTTTTACAGGTTGATGAATAAACTCACCAATATCAGCAAATGCTAAAATAGCTTCTATTTTGCTATCCATAATTTCATTTTCTATACCCATAAGTGTACCATTGAGATAGATATTTTCTAATCCAGTCATATCAGGGTTAAATCCTGCTCCTAACTCTAACAAAGAAGCAATACGACCCTTGACAGCAATATCACCTGAAGAGGGTGTAAGGACTCCTGTAATCATTTTAAGGAGTGTTGATTTGCCTGCACCATTTCTGCCAATGATACCTACAGTTTCTCCTTTTTTTATCTCAAAACTTACATCTTTAAGAGCATAAAAGTCATGATGGTATAAGCGTCTTAATGGATGTAATGCCTCTTTAAGACGGTCTTGTGGGTGTTTATAGAGTTGGTATACTTTGGTAAGGTTTGATACCTTGATAGCTGTTGCATGCTCCATTATAATACATCCGCAAAATGAGGTCTAAGTTTACGAAAGGTAATACTACCTACAGTAAATATAACAAGTGTAACAGACCAAAAATATAATGCACCAGAGAGATCTTCCCAAAACCATTGATGATAAATCATACTATTTCTATATCCTTCTATAATATAAACAACAGGGTTTAATTCTATAATCCAATGATATTTTTCAGGTACCATTTTCATTGACCAAAATATAGGGGTGAGCCAAAAACCAAATTGGATAACAATAGCTACTAGCTGTTCCATATCTTTGAAAAAAACTACTATAGAAGAGGTAATCCATGAAAGCCCTAATAGCAATACAGTTGTTGCAAAAAGATAATAAATAACTTGAAGCCAGTAAAGCTCAGGAGTAAATCCATAATAGATAAACATGCCATACATAAAAAGTATAAAAAAGATATGTATCGCAAGGGCAGAGAGGAGTTTTATAATAGGTAAAAGGCTTACTCTAAAGAGAATTTTTTTGACTAAAAAAGAGTTAGCTAATATACTATTTGTCCCTTGGGACAGACCTTCTGAAAAATAAAACCATGGAAACATTCCTGCGACAAGCCACAATATAAATGGAAAATTATCAATAGGTTGTGATTTAAATCCTACTTGAAAAACAAACCAAAAAACAGCAATAGTAGCTGTAGGTTGTATAAAAGCCCAAAATACTCCCAAAAAATTTCCAAGGTATCGTTGTTTAAAATCGTTCTTAGTTAACTTTAGAAGGAGTCTACGGTTTTGCCATGTTGCTTTTAGAAAATCTATCAAGAGGACTCTTCTATTTTCTGTATGCACTCTTTGAGTGAGTCTCTCCAGTATGGGATTTTAAGATTATAGGTAGTTTTGATTTTAGATTTATTGAGTACACTATAATAAGGGCGTTTTGCAGGTGTTGGGTATTGATAGGTCTCAATAGGATTTACTGCACAAGGAATATTAGCAAATTCAAAAATAGCTTTTGCAAAATCATACCAAGAAGCTACGCCTTCGTTACTATAGTGATATATAGCTACACCTTTATTATCTGAATCTAGAGGATGCTTTAAAATCCATAATATAGCAGCAGCTAGGTCTCTTGCATAAGTGGGTGTCCCAATTTGGTCAAACACTACATTAATTGCATCTTTTTGTTTTCCTAGTCGTAACATAGTCTTGACAAAGTTTGCACCAAAACCACTATAGATCCAAGAGGTGCGGATAATAATTGCTTCAGGAGGATTAACCTGCTTTAGTTCTTGTTCTCCTGCTAATTTTGTTTTGCTATAGATACCTTGAGGATTACTTTGAGTCTCTTCTGTATAGGGCTTATAGCTATTACCATCAAATAAGTAGTCTGTAGAGATATGAATAAGTTTAATATTATTTTCTAAAGAGAGTAAGGCAAGTGTGCGTACTGCTTCGCGGTTTATTTCATCCGCCATCATAATATTATCTTCAGCATTATCTACAGCAGTATAGGCTGTACAGTTAATGATAGTATCAATTGTATGCTCTTTGATAAATAACTCAATGGCTTTAGTATCTCTAATATCAAGTGTATCTTTGGCTGTAAAAAAGAACTCTTCTGTAGTGTAATCATTAGAGTTATTTTGTACAATTGTACGAATTTCACTCCCTAATTGCCCATGGGAGCCTGTAACAAGAATCTTAGACATAGAGTCTATCTTTAAAATTGAATAAGTCAGCATCTTTGAGCAGAGGTTGTTTGGTATCTTTATCAGATAATTTTAATTCATTTCTAGGGATACTCCACTCAATACCTATAGCAGTATCATCAAAGGCAATACCTCTATCATTTTGAGGAGAGTAGTAGTTATCTACTTTGTAAGCAAAAATTGTATCATCTTCAAGTACAACAAAACCATGTGCAAAGCCCCTAGGGACAAAGAGTTGTTTTTTATTTTCTGCACTAAGTTCTACACTTACATATTGACCAAAGGTAGGACTTCCTTCTCTAATATCCACCGCTACATCCAAAACTCTTCCTTGAATAACACGCACAAGTTTTGTTTGGGCAAAAGGAGCTAATTGGTAGTGCAAACCTCTAATAACGCCTCGTGAACTTTTGGATTCATTATCTTGACAAAAACCAACTTTAAATCCTAAAAATTCTTCTAATTTATCTTCTCGAAAAGTCTCTACAAAGTAACCTCTATCATCACCATGGACCTGTGGTTGTATAATAATAACATCTTCAATTTTGGTTCGTGTAAATTGCATATAAGTTTTATCCTATTAGATTTATGTACTTATCGTACTATTTGACCCTCATTGGCTCGTCGTATGAGGTATTGACCATATTGGTTTTTCTTGAGTGGTTGTGCTAACTCTAATAACTTCTCTCTACTAATATAACCCATCTCATAAGCTATCTCTTCTATGCATGCGACTTTGAGACCCTGTCTATTTTCTATAGTCTGAATAAACATAGAGGCCTCTAGTAAGCTCTCATGTGTACCTGTATCAAGCCATGCATATCCACGCCCAAGTAACTCTACAAAGAGTCTATCTTCTTGGAGATACTCTTGATTGAGTGTAGTGATTTCTAGTTCACCTCTATGGCTAGGTTTGACCTTTTGAGCTTTAGCAATAACATCATTAGGATAAAAGTAGAGTCCTACTACGGCATAATTTGATTTTGGGTTTTCTGGTTTCTCTTCTAGGCTTGTTACTTTGCCATTATTATCAAAAGATGCAACACCATATCTTTGAGGGTCTGAGACATAGTAACCAAATACTGTAGCTTTTTGCTCTATTGACGCACGATGAACAGAAGAGGCTAAAAGATTTGTAAGACCATGACCGTAGAATATATTATCTCCTAATACCAAAGTTACATCATCACTGCCAATAAACTCTTCACCTAGTATAAATGCTTGAGCCAAACCATCAGGAGAGGGCTGAACTACATAGCTAAATTCCATTCCAATAGATTTTCCATCCCCTAATAGCTCTTTGAATCTAGGAAGGTCAGTAGGCGTAGATATAATAAGCACCTCTGTAATACCTGCTAACATAAGTACAGATAGTGGATAATAAATCATAGGTTTATCATAGATTGGAACGAGTTGTTTGCTTACGCCTTTGGTTATAGGATAAAGTCTTGTTCCTGACCCTCCTGCTAGTATAATACCTTTCATAATATTTTTTCTCCTAATCTTTCTCTTTGATAGCTTCCATCAAGCACTGCACTCCACCACTCTTCATTTTCTAGATACCACTCAACAGTCTTTTTTAGTCCACTCTCAAATGTCTCTTGTGGTTTCCATCCCAAATCTTTGGCTATTTTAGATGCATCAATAGCATAACGAACATCATGTCCTGGGCGATCACTCACATAAGTAATTAACTCTTTATAAGGCGTTGTTTTTGGGACTTTTTTATCTAAAATAGCACAAATAGTCTCTACAACTTCAATATTTTGTTTTTCATTATGTCCACCAATATTATAAGTCTCAGCAATAGCACCTTGTGTTGCTACAACTACCAATGCTCTAGCATGGTCTTCTACAAATAACCAATCTCTAATTTGATTTCCCTTTCCATAGATAGGAAGAGGCTTGCCCTCTAGAGCATTAAGTATTACCAATGGAATAAGCTTTTCAGGAAAATGGCATGGTCCATAGTTATTAGAACAGTTTGTAATTAAAGTAGGAAAACCATAAGTTCTTTGCCATGCCCGCACCAAGTGGTCTGAACTTGCTTTCGATGCAGAGTAAGGAGAACTAGGAGCATAGGGAGTAGTCTCTGTAAAGAGATCATCAGTTCCCTCTAAATCACCATAAACTTCATCTGTAGAGATATGGTGAAATCTAAAGAGTTTTTGTTTTGTCTGTTCTAATAGATTATAATAGTTTCTTGCCTCTTCAAGGAGCGTATATGTTCCTACAATGTTCGTTTGTATAAATTCTCCAGGTCCATCAATAGATCGGTCTACATGAGACTCTGCAGCTAAGTGCATAACAATATCAGGTTGATAGGTATCAAATACTCGTTTTACCTCTATAGCATTACAAATATCTACCTGTTCAAAAGAGTAACGATCACTAGAGCTAACACTTTTTAATGATTGTAAATTTCCTGCATAAGTAAGTTTGTCAAGATTAACCACTTCATGTGTGGTATCTTCTATCAGGTGGCGTACTACAGCAGAACCAATAAATCCTGCACCACCTGTAATTAAAAATTTCATTTACTACTCTCCTTTTGAAAGAAATAATTAGTTGCCTCTACAAAACCCTCTACACTGCCACAATCAAATCTTCTACCATTAAATTTATAAGCTATTACTTTTCCTTGTTTAGCCTGTTCTAAAAGTGCATCAGTAATTTGTATCTCTCCACCTTTTCCAGGTTTTGTATCTCTAAGAATATCAAAAATATCAGGTGTTAAAATATATCGTCCTATAATAGCTAAGTTAGATGGAGCATCTTTTGGTTCGGGTTTTTCCACCATATTAGAGACTCGATAGAGATTCTCAGAGTTATTAATAGGTTCTCCTGCAATAACTCCGTACTTGTTTGTTTGTTCTAGAGGAACTTCTTCTATAGCTACTATAGAACATTGATATGTATTATAAATTTTAAGCATCTGCAAAAGGACACCGTTTGTATCATTTAAAGAGTTATTTGTACAAAGATCATCAGCTAAAATTACAGCAAAAGGCTCATCACCTATTAGGGTTTCTCCTGTAAGTATCGCATGCCCCAAGCCCTTCATCTGTGTTTGTCTTGTGTAGGAGAAAGTACATTGCGAGATAAGAGTACGAATCTCATTGAGTAGATGCTCTTTACTTGTATCTTTGATTTGATGTTCAAGCTCATAAGAGATATCAAAATGATCCTCAATAGCTCGTTTTCCTCGACCTGTAACAATAGCCATAGTATTTATGCCTGCTTCTACAGCCTCTTCTACTCCATATTGGATTAGAGGTTTTGTAAGTACAGGAAGCATCTCTTTTGGTGTTGCTTTAGTTGCAGGTAAAAATCGTGTGCCATACCCTGCTGCTGGAAAAAGACATTTCTTTATCATTGTTTATCTCTCTATACAAAATTTTAAACCGTTTTGCAATTATATCAAAAAGTTTAAAAACCTATCTTTAGACCACCATAAAAGCTATCATTAAATGTTTTATCTGATATATCTACATACGAAGCTTCAATATTTCTATATCCCATATAGACAGATACCGAGCTAATTACTTCCATTCCTGCTTCTGTTCTAAACTCAAAATAGTTTTCTGCTTCATCAAAAGAGAGTACAGAAGGAGCGTATGCAAATTTGGCAGATAAGCTTATTGTTGGAATACTTTGGATGAGTGGTAAAGCATAAGAAGCTTTTATCATCATAGGAGATGCCCAATAATCTTCTAAAAAGACTATATTCATTCCCACAGAGAGGTTTAATCCATCTATCCCCTGAAAGCTATTGTTTGCACTTAGTCCAATACTTACCATCTCTTCAATCTCTGTACTAATAAAATTACTGTTTATCATATAAATTGTACCATTACCATAATCAGAAAAACCAGTTATATCCATAGCACCTTCTATTTCAAAATCTTCATCATTAACATTGAGACCAACCATACTTTGTGAGAAGAGTAGAGTCGAAGAGAAACAGAGAGTGGCAAAAAGAAATTTCTTTAAATTCATTATCAAATCCTTATTTAATATTAATTGATATTGTAACATTTTTTTTCTAAATGAAATATATATTCCTTCAAGATAAGATTAAAGTTACTTAAGATATAATCACTTTGTATATAATTTTTAAGGAGAATACATGAAAAAAATTGCAATCGCAATGTTATTTGCAGGTTCTACACTTTTGATGGCTGACGGTGCTGCGTCTTATGCTAAATGTGCAGGTTGTCATGGACAAAATGGAGAGAAACCAGCTCTAGGTAAATCAGCAGTTATTACTGGTCAAGATGCTGCAAAAACTGTAGAACAACTTGCTGGTTATAAAGCAGGTACACTAAACCAACACGGTATGGGTGGTGTAATGAAAGGTCAAGTAGCAGCTATGGATGATGCTGCTATGAAAGAGATAGCAGATTATATTGCTGCAATGAAGTAAACTCTTCACTTTTACTTTAAGCCTAAAGGCTTAAAGTAGCATATTTTATACCATATAATAACCACATTTACCCACTTAATTAATTACATTAAGTATCAAAATTTTACCCCTGCGACTACTTCTTAATGTTATACTTAACTCTACAAAAATAGAGGAGAAATATTGAGTGAAAATATAGTAATATTAATGATTAGTGTTTCAACATTTTTAGGTGCATTAGGTCTATTAGCACTTTTATGGGGTGTAAAAACAGGGCAGTTTGATGATCAGTCTAAATTTATAGATGGTGCAAGATATGATAATGAAGAAGATATGCGTGATGCCAAAATGATGGAAGATAAAAAACGCAAAAGAGAAGAGGATAGAAAAAAAAATTATAGACCAGAATAAAATATAAGGAAGTACCCAATTATGACATTTGAAAAATTTTTAAAAGAATTTAATAGTGATAGCAAGATGAAAGAGTATGTTTATAAAAAGTATAGCAAACATAGAGAAGAGAATAGCCTTAGACCATATCAAGTAGAATTACTCAAACTTCAAGAGTATTTAGAAGATGCAAAAGAGAAGATGATTGTTCTTATTGAGGGGCGTGATGCCTCAGGAAAAGGTGGAGCGATTAGACGAATAACGCGTTATATGAATGAAAAACATTACCGTATTGTTGCTCTTGGTAAACCTTCTGATTTTCAACTTACACAGTGGTATTTCCAGCGATATGTAGAGCAGTTTCCACATGGTGGAGAGATAGTTTTATTTGATAGAAGTTGGTATAATCGTGCTATGGTAGAGCCTGTATTTGATTTTTGTACTCCAAAACAGTATGAGACATTTATGCACTCTGTTCCCTCTTTTGAAGAGGATTTAGTAGAACATGGTATTCATTTTGTAAAAATATATTTTTCTGTAACAAAAGAAGAACAGTCTAGTAGGTTTGCAGAGAGAGAAATTAATCCTCTCAAACAGTGGAAACTCAGTGAAATTGATTTGCAGATGCAAGAGCGATGGGATCAATTTACACAAATGAAATATCGTATGCTCAAACAAACAAATACCCCTTCTGCTCCATGGACAGTAATCCGTAGTGACCATAAGCCAAAAGCTCGTTTAAATGCTATTAAAGCTATATTAAACTCTGTAGACTACCCCAACAGAAACCCAAGTCTTGATTATAGTTTGGATAAAGATATTGCACATAGTGGTGCTGATGAGATTAGTATTATGGAAGATGATTTACGAGCTAAAGGAAAGTTTATAGGATAAAGGAAAATTATGAAAAAAAGTGTAAATCTTACTGCTAATGGAGTGAATATAGCTTTTAGTGGTGATGTAGAGAAAAAGAATATTGTTACAATGGTAGAAAATTGTTCTACAGGGCAGTGTGAATGTATGAGTGATACAACAAAACAGAAAATTACTAATATGGAAGTAAATGGTAATGATGGCGATGTTAACTTAACACTCACAGGAGATATTAGTAAAGCAGAGATAGAAGAAGCTCTTTCAAAATCTAAGGTACTTTAAAAGAGTACTCTTCATTTTTATATATACTAAGTTAGGAGAGTTTCTATCTCCCTAGCTTATCTATTCAGTAGTAGTAGTATCAGCACCTATTACTACAACTTTGATTTCTGCAGCTACACCATCTTTACTACTTACTGTAAAGTAATCATTTTTACTTACACCTTCAAGTAAATCCGCAGTCATAATATAAGTCCATGCTCCGTCACTCGCTAAGGAAAATTCTCCATAATTTCCAGAGATATTTTTGGCTATCATTACATCTTCTCCCTCATCAGGATCTGTTATGGTAATATTTTTGCTTAGAGGTTCATCCCCTTCTGTAATAGTACTTAGTAAGTCTCCAGAGATAACAGCAGGAGTATTTGGAGAACATCCATCTTCTCCTATTTCAGCCCCTTTGGCAGTATCATCACATAAATCAGCATTATCTCCTATTCCATCACCATCACTATCGATAATCTCTGTAGCATCATTAGGAAAAAAATCACCTCTATCTATAACGCCATCACCATCACTATCAGTAAGGTCTACTACTGTTGAAGCAATCTCTACTACTAAAGAAGAGATACCACTTACAATAGTCTGCTCTTTATTTTGAAAACGAATTTGTATAGTTGTTCCACTTGCAATACCTGATAAGGAGTATTCTACAAAAGAGCCAACATCAAGAACAGTTTTGCCTATAGAAGACCAGCTATTTGTTGATTCATTGAGCATAGCAATATCAAGCCCTGTAACTGAAGCATCAACAGTGGATATATGAATAGTAACATTGTCTACTGTAGGAGTCTCTTTAAAAGAGAGAGTTGGTTTAAGATAAGATATATCAGATTCATTAGCTAAATATACTATAAAGTCCATAGCCGTATCTATGCCATTTTCAAAAAGAATATCTAATGCAGACCTAAACTCTTCTTGTGTTGTTATTCCATAAGTTGATAACTCTAATGATATTTTTTGCATAGCAGTAATAAATGCTTTGTCTTCTTCTCCTACACCATTGATAATAGCTAGCAAAAAGAGACTAGGGCTAATATTTCCTATAAGTAACTGGGTATCCCAATACTCTAAGCCACTCCCATCGGGGTATCTATTAAAAAGGTTTTGATAGATTTGGGTAATAAGTGTAACTCTATCTTGGTCTACTATATATAAGTCAGGATAGAGAGCTTTTGTCTCCTCTTGGTCAAAAAAACTTTGAGCGACTTGTTCTATGGTCCACCCCTCTTGAGTTGCTTTATTTCGCCAATAGTCTAGTCCATCTCCATCAGGAATACGGTTAAACATAGCAAAATATAGTATAGATAGTGTATCAAGTTGTTCAACTGTGGTATTATATTCTGTAGTAGTTGTAGCTTCAAGAGCTTGAATATTTATACTAAAAGAGCTAAGTCCTATAGCTATAACAAGCCCAAAAAGTTTTATTTTATGTGATATAAGTTTATGAATTTTCATAATATACTCCTCTAAAATAAATCGTATCATTATTTTACTTTGGAGTTTATTATTCTAAGATATTAATCTTCTGGATACACAGAATGCACGGCTCCATTTTCTGTTAAAAACTCTAGCATTTTCTTTTGACCTAATTTACGAGCATAATCTTTAGGACTCATTCCTAGTCCATCCATTTCATTAATATTCGCACCATTATCTATAAGTATTTTTGCAATATTAGTATCACCAAAACATGATGCCAGCATAAGAGGTTTAATACCACTTTTTCGGCTACTTGCATTAAGGTCAAATCCTTTGCTAATACATAACTCTATAACATCCACTCTTTTAAATTTAATAGCTGTATCAAGCGTGGATATACTATTATCATCTAGTTCAAATATATCTATGCCATAAGAGAGTAAAAGTTCTATAGCCTCTATACTTGCATAATTTCGTATAGCATAAAAGAGTATACTAATTTCATCAGGTTCATCAAGTTCATACTCTTGACCAATAATTACTAATTGTGATAGATTTACACCCTCTTCTAGCAGTGCTTTCATTTTGACAAGATTATCATTATCAATAGCTTTTACTAACTCTTCCATTGTAGATCCTTTGTTTATATATTTTTAATATTACTAAATAAAGTAGTGAGTAGAAGCTTATGGACTCTCTTGGAAAAGTAGAGCTTAAGACCCAAAAGGATTCATTCCACCCATCATACCCATAGCTTGAGATTTTTTATTATCTTCAGCCATCTTATTTACATCATTGATAGCAGAGATAAGTAAAATCTGTAAAGACTCCTTGTCTTCTAATAATGAGTCATCAATGAGTAAATCAATAATTTCACCAAGTCCATTTGCTTTTACTTCTATTAATCCACCGCCTGCTTTAGTACTGAATTCTAAGTTTTTAGATTGCTCTTGAATCTCTTTTGCTTTACTTTGCATATCTTCGAGCATTTTTCCCATATCACCAAGGTTTAAACCATCTAACATTACTCTGATCCTTCAAATACTTGAGAAATACTATTATTATCTAGTATTGTCTCTAATTTGCACCTTTCGTGCTGCCTCTTGGTTTTAGTAAATCTCTAACTTTATTATACTCTAAAAATAATAGTTATCGTGCCATAGAAGCAGGAGAAACAGGCTCACCCCACATCTCATCAGCAATAACATACTCAGTTACAACACTTCCACCAATGATATGTTCATCAATAATACGGTTTACCTTCTCTTTTGTTAGAGCTGTATACATAGTGTGACCAGGTTCTACAAGCATTACTGGACCTTGTTGACAACGATTAAGACAGCTTGACTGAATTGGTTGGACTGTACCCATAATACCTTTTTGCATTAATGATTGTGCAAGATGTTGAAAAATCTCTACAGACTCAGGGTTGTTTTGGCTCACACAACTTGGTTTTGGCATTCCTGGAGGTGCACTCTGCTGACATTTGAAGATATAAAAAGCTGGTTGTGGTATAGCTGTAATCATAATTAATTCCTTTAAAATAATTCAATTAAGAGTAAAATACTCCTATTTTTTGTAATTCTATCAAATATTACCTTTACATTGACAAATATCAATAGTATAATAGTAGAAAGTGATTATACTGCTTTAATATATTTACAAGGAAAACCTATGAACTATCCTCCTTTTTTTGATTTAGTACAAAGCATTAAACTCCAAGACCCACTAAGTAATTTTTTGGGAGCATTTGAAGATGGTATATTAGAAATTAGCTATCTTGATTGTGTCAAACTAGCAGGGCACTCTTGTCCTACCGTTGCAGGAGCATACCTGATGACCTTACAAGGTCTGATTGAGTTATATCCTGATGGACTCCCTCAACGAGGTGGTATAAAAGTACAAATGAGAGATTCTAGAGATGCAGGTGTTACAGGCGTAATAGCTACAGTTATCTCTTTTATTACAGGTGCTAGTGGTGATACAGGATTCAAGGGTATTAATGGAAAAATGAGCCGTAATAATTTATTAGATTATGATATCTCAATGGAAAAAGAGGTACGATTAGTACGCATAGATACAGGTAAAAGCATAGAGATAGATTATAATCCATCTTCTGTACCAGCCTCTGCCCAAATGCAACCTCTTATGGGAAAAATGATGCAAAATATAGCTTCTAAAGAAGACAAAGTAGCATTTGGTAGATTATGGCAAGAGAGAGTAGAAAAAATTCTCTTAGAGAAACAAAATTGGAATACAATAATTACAATAGCATAAATAATAAAGGACTATAAATGATAATTTCTAACTATATGAAAGCAGAACATCGTGAGTGTGATACTCTCTTTGCATCTGCTGAAGAGGCTGTAGTTTTGGGTGAATGGAGTGTTGCAGAAGAGAAATTTTTGGCATTTTCAAATGAAACACTAAGACATTTCAAAAAAGAAGAAGAAGAACTTTTTCCTGCATTTGAAAAGCAAACAGGCACAAAAGAAGGACCAACAATGGTTATGCGTTATGAGCATGAACAGGTCAAAGGTCTTATTGGTAAGATGGCAGGAGCATTAGAAACAGAAGATAAAGATGCTTACTTATCACTAGCAGAGTCTATGATGATACTATTGCAACAGCATAATATGAAAGAAGAACAGATGTTGTATGCTATGTGTGATCGTAGTTTACCTCAAGAACTCAAAGAGGCAACATTATCTAAAATGAAAGAAGTTGTGCTGTGAAAAAGTTATTTCTTGATGCACGAAATCTCGAACATCCAAAGCCCCTAGAAGAGGCGATTAGAGCATTAAGAGAGCTAGATGAAGAAAATTACTTTTATATGATTCACCGTAAAAATCCAATACCCCTTATAAGTTTAGCTGATGGTCAAAATTTTCAACAGCTCTCTTTTGAGCAACAAGAGGGGCTTTGGCATATTTTGATTAGTAAAAATCAAGATATAGAGTTAGAACACCTTATAGAAAAGATATAAATAATGTTTCAACAAAATGGACTCTCCCTCGATCAAGCCCCACCCCTTAGTGTTATTTTAAAATTTTTCTTTGTTGCCTCTTTATTTGGTATTTTGGCAGGATTTTTGATACTTTTTTATCAAAATGATATTTTTGATTCTAACTCTTTAGGAGCTATTACTCTTGTGCATACTCTTAGCTTAGGTGTTATGGCATCTTTTATGTTAGGTGCACTCTTTCAGATGCTTCCTGTTATTGCAGGAGTAGTTATCAAGTCTCCCGTTAGGTGGTCTTGGTCTATTCAAATATTTTTTATACTAGGAGTAATAAGTTTACTATTAGCCTTTAATCTCCCCCATTATCATCATCTTTATTGGTTAGCATCACTTTTTTTGGGATTTTCTCTTTTGGGTGCTATTGGATTGATGCTCTTTAATCTTCTTAGATTATCACATCATAGTGCCTCATCCAAAGGTATTTCATTTGCACTTGTTGGGTTTGCTTTTACTATTATTTTAGCACTCTATCTTACACTAAGCCTTAGTGGTGTAGTTGCTGGTACTTATTACGCAGATGTCAAAATAGCACATTATAGTTTTGGACTTTTTGCTTGGATTACACTTCTTATACTCTCTATCTCTTTTCAAGTAATTGAGATGTTTTATGTAACCCCTCCTTATCCTACTCTCGTGAGCCGTTATCTTATTCTTGTAATTTTTCTTTTGCTTATTGTATCCATAGTCTTGCCCCAAGTTAGTCTATTAGTTATTTTTATGCTTTTTATTGCTTTTGGGGTACTGACTCTTTATAGATTGACACAAAAAAAACGCCCTTTATCAGATGCTACTATATGGTTTTGGAGAATGGGACTTAGTAGCTTGATACTAAGTATGCTCTTTGCAATACTTTATATTTTTATACCTCTTGGTTGGATACTTACTATTAGCTCTATAGCTTTTGTCTCTTTTGCATTAAGTATAGTATTTGCAATGTTTTACAAAATAGTGCCTTTTTTAACTTGGTTTCACCTCAATGCCCAAGGGTACTTCACAGCTCCTATGATGCACGAAGTTATCCATCCCAAAACAGCTAAAAAACACTTTTGGATTCATTTTTCACTTATAAGCTCTTTATTTTTAGCTCTACTTATTCCACAAGTAATTATTTTATCAGGAGTTATAACAATACTCTCTTTTGGATGGATAGCTTATCAAATTATTCATGCAAAAATGCTCTATGATAAGACCCAAAAAAATGGTGAAAAATTTGATATGGGTACTTTACAATAAGGTGGGGGTGGATGTAATCCACCCTTAAACTACTCCACTCTCTTAGAAAACTTCAAATAGAGTATTGGCAAGATAATTAGCGTAAGAAGTGTAGAGCTAATAAGTCCATTGATAACGACTATTGCCAGAGGTCTTTGTATCTCTGAACCAGGTCCTGTGGCAAAGAGTAGGGGGAGGAGACCAAAGGCTGCTATGGTGGCTGTCATAAGGACTGGGCGGAGTCTTTTGATAGAACCCTCTATAACAGCATCTTTGAGTTCGTAGCCCTCTTTGATAAGGTAGTTGAAGTAGTTTACCAAAACCACACCATTGAGTACGGCAATACCTAGCAAGGCTATGAAACCTACAGAAGCAGGGACAGAGAGATACTCACCACTAAGGTACAATCCTGCAAAACCCCCTATAAGAGCCAGTGGTACATTGATAAGCACCATTGTAGCTTGCAAAAGAGAACCAAAAGAGACAAAGAGAAGTACAAAAACCAAAAAGAGAGCCAAAGGAACAATAAGCATCAACCTTGATGCAGCTCTTTGTTGGTTTTCAAACTCTCCACCATAAGTGAGATAATACCCTGCTGGTACTTTGACCTCTTGGGCTATTTTTGCTTTGGTCTCCTCTACAAAGCTTACGAGGTCTCTGCCCTCTACATTGGTCTGCACGATGGTTTTGCGGTAGCCATTTTCGTGTTCTATCTGTACTGGTCCTGTATTGGGTGTAAATTTTACAAGGCTACTTAATGGCACAGAAGTACCATCTGCCAGTGGATAGTAGAGTTGTGCAAGCTTCACTAGAGAGTTTTGGATAGTTGCATCACCCTTGACCATCAAGTCTATACGACGCATACCCTCTTGGATAATACCTGCCTGTACACCTGTAACCATCACTTTGAGGTAGTCACTAATCTGTTGTTGTGTGACACCGTGGTATGCCATCTCTTGTTTGTTGAAACTAAGCTCAAAATAGGAGACACCCTCATTGGCTTTTTTGTAGACATCACTACTTCCTTCTATCCCCTCCAATACCACTTTGACCTTTTGGGCTATCTGCTCTAGTACATCATTATCACTTCCAAATATATCTATAGCCAAGTCGCCACGCACACCTGTGAGCATCTCGGAGACACGCATCTCTATAGGTTGGGTAAATCCATACTCTATACCCACAAAATCATCAAGAACTTTACGAATTTCATCTATTACAAACTCTTTGGATGGCTCTCTCCACTGCTCTTTTGGGTGCAGTACCAAAAAGGTATCTGTATCATTGAGTCCCATAGGGTCGAGTCCTAGCTCATCACTTCCTGTTCTTGCTACAATATCTTTAATCTCTGGTACAGCTGATAGGAGTTTTTGTTGGACTTTGAGATTGAGAACGAGACTCTCTTTGAGTGAGATAGAGGGTAGCATCTCTACACCAATAATAATACTCCCCTCATCCATAGTAGGTATAAAGGTCTTCCCTGTTTTGTTTGCTAAATAGAGTGATCCTACAAAGATGATAAATACTGCTACGAGTACACTCTTTGCATATTTTATGCTTATAATAAGTGATGGTTTATAGACTTTTACTAAATGTCTGATTAGCCAAGACTCTTTGTCAGGTCGTTTAGAGAGGATAAATGAACTCAAAACTGGTATAAGTGTTAATGCAAGTATCAAAGAGCTAAAGAGAGCAAAAACAATACTCAATGCCACAGGTTTAAAGAGTTTGCCTTCTAAGCCCTCAAGTGTAAGCAGAGGCATAAATACAATGATAATGATAAGTACACCAGTGACTATCGAAGGAGCCATCTCTATAGCGGCTTTATAAATAATATGGAGCTTTTTTTGTTTTTTGTGTTTGGGATTACCTAGTTCGGCAGTGATATGCTCTACCATAACCACCGCAGAGTCTACGAGTATTCCTATAGCTATAGCAAGTCCTCCTAGGCTCATCAAGTTAGCACTCAACCCAAAGTATTGCATAGCTACAAAGCTCATCATCAGAGCAAAAGGCAATATCAAAGCCACACTCACCGCAGAAGCAATATTTCCTAGCATCAAAAGAAGAATAATCATAATCAAAATCACAGCCTCAACAAGAGCCGTTTTGACAGTGTCTGTCGCTAGATTGACCAAATCTGAACGATCATAAAATATATCTAATTTTGTATTGTCTGGAAGTACTGGCTCTATCTTTGCAAGCTCTGCTTTGACCTCCTCTAATACTTTGGCTGTATTTGAGCCTTTGAGTCCTAGTACTAAGCCTTGGACAGCTTCATCCTCACCATTTTTGCTTACAAATCCAGCACGCGTAAGATGTCCTATCTCTACCCTAGCTATCTGGGCTATAGTGATAACTTTGTTATCTTTTTTGGTTACGGGCAAAGAGGCTATATCATCGAGTGATTTGAGTCTGCCTACACTTCGCACAAGTATACTCTCAACCCCTTGAGAGACGCGTCCTGTGCCATCATTTTGGTTGTTTTGGTGGAGAGCTTCAAAGAGTTGGTCTAGGGTAATACCCATAGTTCTCATCTTATCTAGGTTGGGTATTACTTCATAAGTTTTGACTTTTCCACCTAGAGCGTTGACCTCTGCAACTCCTGCTATAGAGCGAATCTTGGGTGAGATTATCCAATCTAATAGGCTTCTTTTTTCTGTGAGTGAGAGGGTATCAGACTCTATCGTAAACATCAAAATATCACTCAAAGGTGTAGAGATAGGTGCAAGTCCACCCTCTATATTGCTAGGAAGAGACTCTTTGATATCTGCTAATCGTTCTGAGACTTGCTGTCTTGCCCAGTATATATCTGTGCCATCTTCAAAATCTATGGTGATGTCACAGAGTCCATATTTGGAAGTAGAACGCATAATCGTCTCATAAGGAATACCTACCATTTTCATCTCTATAGGGATAGTGATACGAGACTCTATCTCTTCAGGGGTCATACCACTAGATTTGATAATAATTTTGACCTGTGTTGGTGAGATGTCAGGAAAGGCATCAATAGGAAGCTCATTATATGATTTGATACCAAATCCCAATATTACTATGGCAAGCAAAGAGAAAAAGAGTCTCTGTGCAAGAGCAAAACCTATAAGCCTATTCATCCTCTCCTCCTAAAAGGTTTTTGAGTATAGCTACAGAAGTTGTGGCTATTTCGCCTTCTAACTGAGGGGTCTTTGCTACAAAGTAGTATCCTGCCTCTTCTCCTAGTATCTTTATTGCTACAGAGTTAAAACCATTGTTTGTTTTAACAAATACTATAGAGTTAGAATTGTGATTGATAATAGATGTTTTTGCTATTTTTAGACTTTTTACAGATTGCTTGATATTGGCACTACTTCGTAGTCCAGAGAGTAGCTCTACGCCTTGAGGCACTAAAAATCGTACATGTCGTGTTTGGTTACGAGGATTTACAGTGGGTGAGAGTTGCAAGATAGTAGTATCAAAGTTTTGATCGGCAAGTGTAATATTAACGCGTTGACCCTCTTTGAGTTTGGTTGTTCTTGTAGCTTCTATATCAGATTCGAGCCATAGTTCACCCGCTTTTTTGATAATAAAGAGTGCATCAGAAGGACTCGTGCTTTTGCCTGCTGATGCGTTGAGTGTTATGATATGACCCTCAACAGGGCTTTTGAGTGTAATAGTAGGCGAGAGTACAAGATCATGTATCAGAGTATTTATACTCTCTTTACTTGCTCCGTAACTTTGCAATAGGGCTTTGGATGCTACTATTTTAATTTGATCTGCTTTGAGTTCGGCATTGGCAGCTACACACTCTTTTTTGGGTATGATATTCTCTTTGCAAAGCATTGCTTTTCTTTTGGCTAAGTGTGTATGATGGCGAAGTTCTATAGCATCAGAAATTGCTTTTTGTTGGGTTGCTATCCATTGTGTTCCTGTTACCTCAGCCAAAACTTGCCCTTTTTTTACTTTTTGGTAGTTCGCTACAAAGAGCTTTTTAACATTAGCTTCAAAAGGCAAAGAGATAGTAGAGAGTAGGGATGGTGGCGTAGAGACCTCTACAATAAACTTTCCTAGAGGAAGTTGTGGTACTGTAATGGCTTTGGCTGTTTTAATTTGCCAATTATTTAATTGCTTTTTGCTTAGTATAATCTCTTGTGCTTGAAGAGAGTAGATAAAAAGAGTGAAGATTGTGATAGGTTTGATAATATTTTTCATAGTTTATTCCTTTGTTTCGCTTATTGAATAGAGTATAAAAAGAGTTTGATAGTACTCTCTTTGGGTCATATATAGCTCTTGTTTGAGTTGGTAGAATTTTTGTCTATTAAGAAGATATTCAATAACCGAACTCTCACCCAAGGCATAACTTTTTTTGATAAGTGGGAGTAGCTGAGTATGATACTCTTTGATACTTTTTTTTATGGAGTCTATCATTATGGCTTTGCTTCTAATTTTTTCTTTAAGATAGAGTATTTGACTCTTTTTTTGGTGTATGTTTTCTTCGTGTTTTAGGCTTGTAGCACGCTCTTGATACAAGGCTGCTACTCGTTGTTTTTCAGAGTGTTTACTTGTAAAATTAAGTGGTATAGAAAAACCTATGCTATATTTTTCCATATCTATCTCTTTGTCATATTGTACATTTAAGTTTACAGAGTCTATAACAGAACTATATCTTTGCATAGTTTTTTTGCTACTTGCTATACGCTTGTTATAGGCTTCTGTAGAGAGCTTAAACTGCTCTTTAGGAAGGGTAATATTCTCTTTTATAGGAAGTGTATCAGAACAAGAGAGTTTACTTGTATGACTATAAGGTATATGTGCTTGTAGAAGTAAGGATTTTTTGGATTGTTCTTGTCTCATTTTACTCTGTTGGAGTTGTGCAAAAAGAGTGTTTTTTTCTATGGCTAGTTGCATAAGTTCTGTTTTTGAAATCTCTTGATAGTTATAGGCTTTCTCTTTTTTGCTATAGAGTGTATCAAAGTCATTATAATTTTCTATAAAGCTTTGATAATCATTGAGGTCAACACAGTGTTGATGGTAGAGGTTTTTGATATTTTGATGAAAGTTGCGTATCTGTAGCTCTTCTTCTAGTTGTCCTGCTTGGTTGTTGAGTCGTGTTATCATCTGCTCTTTGGCTTGAATAGTATCAAGAAGAATCTTTTTGGAAAGACCCGCCCCATACTCATAATCATCAGGTGCATTAGTAGGATAAGCTTTTGTCCCTAGCACAAAGAGTTCCATAGGATCCGTGGCAGTGTCTGCTTGGTTTTTTGCCTCTTGGGCAATACTCTTTTGATCAAGTGATTTGATAAACTTATTATGTTTTTTACTTGATGTCATAATGTTTTCTAGGGTTATTGTATTGGCATAACTTAGTTCTATACATATACTCAATATGATGAGGTATTTCATTGTTTTCCTTTTGTGATAGCAATTGTAGGGTAGAAAAATTCTACGATTTAAACTAGGGGGAGGTGTAGTAGTTCTAGACTATTGGAGGCTTATAAGAGCTTTCTATAATAGGTGCTGTATTAGGAAGTTTTTGTTCTGATAAAAGAGCAAAATGCGGTAAAAGGTTCAAAGATATTTGATCAAAATCCAAGATAGCTATAAAGTGTAGTAGATTATGTATCTCATTTATTTCGGTGCATTGAAGTAGAGGATCATTATCTACAACAAAATGAGAGATATTAGGGTGTTTATTGTCTATAGTAGAGATAAATATATCATGGAGTGTAGAGAATGATAATACAAACAGTAGTACGCCTATCCCTACAGATTTCATAATTCACCCCTTTGTAATTGAGTTATTATAGGAGAGTATAACTATTTCCAAAGTATATATGCTAGGTTAGTTTTTTGCCTTAAGATAGAATTACTCTAAATAAGTTTTTCAAAGGCAACTAACTCACCTCGTTTGAGTCTTGGGAGTATATCACTTTTGATTTTACGCATCAAAAAGCTTTTTTTAGCAAAATCAATACTGTTATTGGTAACTATCTCTTTGAGCATAATATTATATTGTCGTATCAAAAAACTTCTTAATGAAACTTTGAGCTCTTCTTGGCTGAGTACTTGCAATGTATCATCTACAGCTAATCCCATAAGGGCAGGGTGGTCTTTTTGCTTGTCCAAAAGAAGCGTAAAAAGATTTTGGTACGAGCCAAACATACTCCCATCCATTACATTAAGAACATCATCTATAAGAAAAGGATTTTCCAAAAGAGTTTTTAGAATACTAAGTTGTGCTATATCTTCTCTAGAATTTGTTAAGTTCTCATGTGCTTGGGCTAGGGTAGTAGACTTGCCAAAAAGATTAGGTGAGATACCCAAATAGGTAGCAGCAGTAGGAATATAAGCATCTTGCATTATGGTACTTAGCGTAGCCAAAAACTTTTTTATCTCCTCAAACGCACTCTCTTTTTCTCGTGGATTTGAGAGTTCATAGCTTTGGACAATGGTTTCCAAAATAAAAGGAATCAAAGGCTTAGCTTCTCTTAAGAGTTTTGCTACAAGTTCACTCTCTCCTTTGGCTATCATATCTGCTGGGTCTTGACCATTAGGAAAGAGTACAACACCCCCATCAAACCCACCTGTTGTAAGGATTTTTGAAGCCTTTAGAGCCGCGGTGACTCCTGCACTATCTCCATCATAGGCCAAAATAACCTCTGGTGAGCCTTTTCGCAAAAGAGGAAGATGCTCTAGGGTAAGAGCCGTCCCAAGCGTAGCTACTGCTTGTGTAAATCCTGCTTGATGGAACATCACTACATCCAAGTACCCCTCACAGATAATAATCTTTTTGTGTGCATAGATAGACTCTTTGGCTCTATGATACCCATAGAGTAGACGAGATTTATTAAATAATTTTGTTTGTGGTGAGTTGATATACTTGGCAGGATGATTGCCTAGCGTTCGCCCTCCAAACCCTACAATAGAACCATTAGAAGAGTAGATAGGAAAGGTAACTCTTTGGGTAAGCCTTGCATAAAACTCTCCTCTCTCCCCTTGGGCTATAACTCCTGCTTCATGTGCTTGAGGAAGAGGGAAAAGGTTGGATGAGAGAAATTTCATAACTTCTCCACCTCCACCCACAAATCCTATCTCAAATGCCTCTATAGAGTTATTACTAATGCCTCTATTATAGAGATACTCTCTAGCAGACTTATTAAAATCTAAGTTTTTAACATACCACTTCTGAAGCGACTCCAAGATGCGTTTAGACTCACTATAATCACTACTCCCTTTTGTATATTGCAGACTAAAGTTATAAGTAGAAGCAAGTTTTTCTATCGCTTCAGGGTAGCTAAGTTTCTCTATCTCCATCACAAATTTTATGCTATCACCGCCAATTTGGCAGCCAAAACAATGATATATCTGCTTACTTGGGCTTACTACAAAGCTAGGAGTTTTTTCTCCATGAAAGGGACAGTTGGCTTTATAATTAGCTCCTGCTTTTCGTAGTTCTATATAGTTGCCAACTACATCAACAATATCAATGGTACTTTTGAGTGACTCTATGGATGCGTTATCTATCATAAATGCTATTATACCTAAAGGTATCTCTTTAACCACATCTTTGCTACAATACGATTAATTTATTTGAAGGTTTTTATTATGACAGTGACTCGTTTTGCTCCATCTCCTACAGGGTATTTACATATAGGAGGTCTTCGTACGGCTCTTTTTTCTTGGCTTACTGCACAGCATAGTGGTGGTAAGTTTTTGTTGCGTATAGAAGATACAGACCTCTCTCGCAATAGTGATGAGGCATTAGATGCTATTATTCGTGCTTTTGATTGGGTTGGGCTTGGTTATGATGGGGAGGTTGTCTATCAATCGCAACGGTTTGAACTCTATACAAAGTATATCAATCAGTTACTTGATGAGGGCAAAGCCTATAAGTGTTATATGTCCAAAGAGGAGCTTTCAGCTCTGCGAGAAGAGCAGATGGCAAACAAAGAGAGAGCTAGATATGATGGAAGATACCGCGATTTTGATGGAACTCCGCCAGAGGGTGTAGAGCCTGTAATTCGTATTAAAGCTCCTTTAGAGGGGAATATACTCTTTACTGATGGGGTCAAAGGAGAGATTTGTATAGCTAGTAGTGAGGTGGATGATTTTGTGATAGCTAGAGCAGATGGAACACCTACTTATAACTTTGTTGTGGCTATTGATGATGCTCTTATGGGGCTAACGCAGGTGATTCGTGGAGATGACCATTTGTACAATACTCCCAAGCAGATTGTAGTCTATAATGCTCTTGGTTTTGCTCTGCCAGAGTTTTACCATGTGGCTATGATTAATAATGAACAGGGCAAAAAACTCTCCAAAAGAGATGGTGCAACAGATGTGATGGAGTACCAAAAATTAGGCTTTTTACCTGAAGCACTTTTGAACTTTTTGGTGCGTTTAGGCTGGAGTCATGGAGACCAAGAGATATTCTCTCTCTCTGAGATGATAGAGCTTTTTGAACCCAAAAATATTAATAAGAGTGCTTCTAGTTATAACCTAGATAAACTCCTATGGCTCAATGCCCACTATATCAAAAATATGCCCCATACCCAACTAGCCAAACTCCTTACAGACTATGGTATTGAGATAGAAGGACATGATAGATTAGAGATTCTTTTGGATGCTACACGAGAGCGAGGCAAGACTATGGTAGAGTTAGCAGAGCAGATTACTATTATTTTGAATGCTCCAACCGAGTATAATCCCAAAAATGCCAAAAAAGCATTTAAGGGTGATGTGGTAGAGATTATCCAAGGTTTCGCTGTGATGCTCAAAGAGTGGGAGAAGCCTCTGCATATACCAAGTGAGTACCATGCAGTGCTTGATAAATTTGTACAGACCAAAGAGATAGGGTTTGGTAAGATAGGGCAACCACTCCGAGTGGCTCTTTTAGGGAGTATGACAGGCTCTGGACTCGATGAAATTATGGCTATTATTGGTGTAGATGAGACTGTAAATAGAATAAGTAGAGCAATTGAGTTTATAAGTGATAAAGAGTCATAAGAGAAGTTTTTATCTGAAAAATGATGAAAAACTCTTTTTTAAAACCCTTTTAATGGTACACTATTCTCTTTTTAATTTTGGCAGTATGCACAACGCCACATGAGGACAACTCAGATGAGACATTTTTTAACACTCAAAGATTTCACAAAAGATGAAATCTTGGAGATGATAGCACTTGCACATAAGATCAAACAACAAACGAGTAAAAAACAGTATGTACCTTATCTAGAACATCAGACCTTAGGTATGATATTTGAAAAAAGTTCAACACGAACGCGTGTAAGCTTTGAGACGGGAATTTATCAGCTTGGCGGTATTGGGCTTTTTCTCTCTTCTAATGATATACAGTTAGGGCGTGGAGAACCTATGAAGGATACAGCACGAGTTATATCACGCATGGTTGATATGGTTATGATTCGTACCTTTTCCCAAGAGAAACTTTTAGAGTTTGCCCAATACTCAAAAGTACCTGTTATTAATGGACTTACAGATGAGTATCATCCTGTGCAATTGATGGCAGACTATCTTACAATGCTAGAGTTTGGCAAAGATATAAATCCTATCTGTGCATATATTGGTGATGGAAATAATATGGCTCATTCGTGGCTTATGCTTGCGAGTAAATTGGGCTTTGAATTACGCATCGCTACACCTAAAGGGTATGAGTGTGATGCTTCGATTGTGGCTGATGCACTTGCCTTTGCCAAAGAGAGTGGGGCGGTAATTACAATTAGTGATGACCCTAAAGAAGCAGTTAGGGGGGCAAGTGTGATTACCACAGATACTTGGGTCTCTATGGGACAAGAAGAAGAAAAAGCCACACGACTTAAAGATTTTAAAGGTTATATGGTGGATAAAGCATTAATGAGCTTAGCTGATAGTGATGCTATCTTTTTGCACTGTTTACCAGCATATCGTGAGTATGAAGTGAGTGAAGAGATTTTTGAAAAACATGCTGAAGAGGTTTTCACACAAGCAGAAAATCGCCTCCATGCCCAAAAAGGGGTTATGGTGTGGTTAGACCAACATAGAAAAGAGAGATAAATATGAGTAGAATTGACTTAGATAAATATAGTAAATACTCCAAACCAGGACCTAGATATACAAGCTACCCTACTGCTTTGGAGTTTAGTGAAGCGTTTACTTATGATGAGTATTTAGGATATTTAGATACAAGTACCAACCAAATTTCACTCTATATACATCTACCATTTTGTCGCTCTGCATGTTATTTTTGTGGCTGTAATGTGGTTTTTACTTCCAAAGAAGAGAAGCTTAGCTCCTATATAGAGTATCTTAAAAAAGAGATAGATATTTTAGCAACGCATCTTGATACCACTAGAGAGGTGATACAGTTTCATTTTGGTGGGGGAACACCTACTTTTTATAAAGCGTTTGAGCTTGATGAGATTGTAAGCTATGTGAAGTCAAAGTTTCCAAACTGGAGTCAAGAGGCAGAGATTAGTTGCGAGATAGACCCGCGTTTTTTTAATGAAGAGCAGATGAAAGTATTTCAAAAACATGGCTTTAACCGTATTAGTTTTGGTGTACAAGATTTTGACCCAAAAGTTCAACAAGAGATACACCGTATTCAGCCTTTTGACCTTACAAAAGAGGCTGTTGATTTGGCAAGAAGATATGGGATAGAGAGTATTAATGTAGATTTAATCTATGGACTCCCTTACCAGACATTTGAGAGCTTTAAAAAGACTTTAGAGATGGCATATCAATTAGACCCTGACCGTTTGGCAGTCTTTAACTACGCGCATGTCCCATGGCTTAAAAAAACTATGAGAAAATTTGATGAGACTACTTTGCCTAGTCCTGATATTAAGTTAGCTATCTTTAGCCATACTATAGAGTTTTTTGAAAGTCATGGCTACAAAATGGTAGGAATGGATCACTTTGCCAAACCAGAAGATGAGCTATTTACAGCTATAGAAAAGGGTGAGCTTCACCGTAACTTTCAAGGCTATACAACCAAAGGTGGTGCTAATCTTGTGGGTATAGGTCTTACAAGTATTGGTGAGGGTATTGGATATTATGCTCAAAATACAAAAGATATGAGCCAATACGAAAAGGCATTAGATGCAGAAAAACTCCCATTTGAGAGAGGGATAAACCTAAATGATGATGATATGATTCGTCAAGCTGTTATTATGGAACTTATGGCAAATTTCTCTATAGATATTAAACGAGTAGAGGCAGAACGAAATATAATTTTTAGAGAATATTTTGCAGATGCTATGGAGGCTTTGCTAGAGTTTGTAGAGGGTGACTTAGTAACTATTACAGAAGACAAAATCTCTGTATCTGATACAGGCACACTTCTTATTCGAAACATAGCCATGCCTTTTGATGCCTATATGAGCAAATATGGTGGGAATAAGAAGAGTTTTTCTAAGACAGTGTAGGGAGTCTCTCCCTACTTAATTGCTAACATCCGCTCTAGGGCGATATTTGCCCACTTTGCTGTGTGTTCATCTACTACAATCTCATTGATAGGTTTTCCATCTTCTATAGATTTAAGAGTAAGATATACATCTTCTAAGGTAGTTTCATTCATTGTTGGACACTCTGGTTTTGTAGAAGAGAGTACAAAAGTATTTTTTTCTCTCATTCTATTTACCAAGTTATACTCTGTACCTACGGCTACTTTTTGGTCTATATCAAGCTCATTGACATATTTAATAAGCTGAGAGGTAGAACCCGAAAAGTCTGATGCTTGGACAATAGCAGGGTCACACTCTGGGTGTACAGCTATAAGAATATCAGGATATTTTTCACGATAAAAATTAATATCATCAAGTGTAAAGAGTTGATGTACAGAACAAAAACCATTAAAACAGATTACATCTGCCTCTTTTGGGTCACACTCTTTACCATCCTCTTCCACACCAATCACACAAGATTTTAGCCCCATAGAGTTTGCAAAATTTTGTCCTAAGCATCTATCAGGAACAAAGAGTATTTTTTTGCCACTCTCTAGCCCTTTTTCGATAATCTTAAAGGCATTTGAGCTTGTACAGACAAGTCCACCCATCTCTCCCACTTTTGACTTAACAGTGGCATCTGAATTAATGTAAGTTATAGGAAGGATATTTTCTTTGGGAATACCTCTTTGTACCATATACTCTACACTCTCATCAAAATAGCTTCCATCAATCATTCTAGCCATTGCACAGCAAGCAATTTTGGGCATTAAAACGCGTTTGTGTGGTGCAATTACTTTCACACTCTGCCCCATAAATCCAACTCCACAAAAGACTACCCAAGGGTTCTCATCAGCTTGACATCTTCGTGCAAGTTCTAGGCTATCACCTGTAATATCTCCTACCTCAAACACTTCATCTCTTTGATAGAAATGAGCGACGACTGTAATATTATGCTCTTGTTTCATTCGTTCTATTTCTGCTCTATAATCAATTGACAATATGTATCCTTTGTTACTAATCATTATAATATGTGGTAATATTACCAAAAATCTATTAAAAATATGTTACTTAACTACTCTAATTACCTCAAACCCTGCTTTTTTGTACTCTATCAATCCACCTTGCATATTTATAGGTGTGAAGCCTTGGGATTTTAGAATGCGAGATGCTTTTATACTTCTGCTTCCACTATGACAGTAGACAATAATCTTTTTATTTTTGATATTCTCTAGTTTGTTGAGAGAGTCTAAGAGTAAATTAAGTGGAATAACTTCTGCATTTTCAATATGTTCTCGATCAAATTCCAAAAGCGTCCTAACATCTAATAGCGAAATATTATGCTCTTCTTTTTGGATTAGGGTAGCTATCTCTTTGGGAGTTAAAGATTTAAAGTCTGTAAGAATCCATCCTCTAATGTATGCAAAGTATCCAAGCAAGAGAGCCATGGCAATCCAGTAGAGAATATTTATCTGTTTATCTTTCATAATTTTATAAACCTTAGTTTTTTCGTATTGTAACGCCTTTTTCTTTTAAAAGCTTGTTTCACATAGTTACATTCAAAAAAGTAATGATTTGATAATAATTTACTAAAACCCCTTTAACCTCTTTTTTGTTATGATTAGTTCAAATTCTCTGAGATTATTCTCGTTATAGGAAAGGGGTTATAATGACTCATGTGGTAACAGAACACCCGTACTTCGGTATCTTTTTTCTGTTTGCATTGACGGCTATTGCCTTCCCTGCAACTCTAGCAGCTGCTAGATTTGTTAGTCGGAAGCTTGCAAAACTTGATACGCAAAAATTAAAATTATCGATATATGAATGTGGACCAGAAGTAACAAAGCAACCGAACACAATATCAGTACAATTTTATCTGATTGCACTACTCTTTATTCTTTTTGATGTAGAGATTATATTTATGTTTCCATGGGCGATTGACTTTAAATTGCTTGGATGGTTTGGTTTTGCAGAGATGATTCTGTTTATATTACTTTTGACGATTGGATTCGTCTATGCATGGAAAAAAGGAGCACTTGAATGGCACAGCATCAAGTAAATTATGCCTCATCAGCAGGTCTACCAATAGCACTAACATCAGTAGATAAATTAGTAAACTGGGGACGATCTAATTCCCTCTGGCCACTCACTTATGGTTTGGCTTGTTGTGCTATTGAGATGATGGCATCTGGCGCGAGTCGTTATGACTTTGATAGAATGGGTACGATTTTTAGAGCGTCACCAAGACAAGCAGATGTTATGATACTTGCAGGAACACTCTCTAAAAAACACGCAGAGTTTGCACGCAGACTATATGACCAAATGTCTGAGCCAAAATGGGTTATTTCTATGGGGTCTTGTGCAAATACAGGTGGTATGTTTAATACCTATGCAACAGTGCAAGGTGTGGATAGAATAGTTCCTGTAGATATTTATCTTCCAGGCTGTGCTCCACGACCTGAAACATTGCAATATGCTATGATGATGCTTCAGAAAAAAATCCGAAGAGAGTCTGCGGATATGAAAAAAAATGTGAAGCAGAGGATAGTATAAGATGAGAAAATATACACCAAAAGATAATGTACAAAAAAAATCATATTATACTGATAGATTTTGGGTTGCTCCACGAGTACCTACTTCAGAAGTAGAAGCAGGCTCTCATTTTGAGAGTGTTGTTAAGACTATTTCTAATGTAGTTACTATCAAAGATGTTGGAGTTCAGATAGGTCAGCTTCGTATTGTTATTAATGCTACAGATAATTTCAAAACACTTCAAACACTTCGTGATGCATGTGGATATGCTATGTGTTCAGAGCTAAGTGCTGTAGATTATTTGGCACAAGATGGTGAGTTTGAAGTATTTTATCAAATGCTCAATCTCACAGAAGCAAAACGAGTACGAGTTGTATGTCGTATCAAAAAAGATGAAGCGGTAGAGAGTGTTGTTCCTCTGTTTAAGAGTGCAAACTTTGCAGAACGAGAGATGTTTGATATGTTTGGTATCAAAGCAAACAACCATCCATTTATGAAAAGAATACTTATGCCTGATGACTGGGAAGGGTATCCACTACTCAAGACCTATCCACTCCATGGAGATGAGTTTGCTTCTTGGTATGAGGTTGATAAAATCTTTGGTAAAGAGTATCGTGATGTAGTTGGTCCAGAAAATAGAGACCCTGCTAGTGTAGAGCGTTATGATTCTCAAAGATTCTCAAGAGTTGGATATGAAGTTCCATTTGGTGCTGAAATTGAAGAAGGAAAAGAAGAAGAGAATCCAATAGCCTATAGTGAAACATTTATGGTTGACTATACTACAGGTACAACAACGCTGAAGAAAAGAAAGTAGGGAGAGAGCATGCAAGTAACCAATAAATTAACCCCATTCTTTGAAAACCTCAATTTTGAACGAGATGACAATACAATGGTGATCAACTTTGGTCCACAACACCCATCTGCACACGGTCAGTTACGATTAGTGCTAGAACTAGATGGTGAGCTTGTCACAAAAGCATATCCAGATATTGGGTATCTTCACCGTGGTATTGAAAAGATGGCAGAGAATATGACTTATAATGAGTTTTTGCCAACAACAGATAGACTAGACTATATTGCTTCTACATCAAATAATTACGCGTATGCACTGAGTGTAGAACGATTAATAGGTTTGGAAGTTCCTAGAAGAGCACAGGTAATTCGTACTATGCTTCTTGAACTTAACCGTATTATCTCTCACCTCTTTTTTGTTGCAACACATGCACTTGATGTTGGGGCTATGTCTGTATTCTTATATGCATTCCGTGAGAGAGAGTTTGCTATGGATTTAATGGAAGACTACTGTGGTGCAAGATTGACTCACTCTGCTGTGCGTATTGGTGGTGTGCCACTAGATCTTCCAAAGAACTGGCTCACAGACCTATCTAAGTTTTGTACAAAAGTAAACTATGAACTAGAACACACTTATGAAGCACTTTTGACAGAGAATAGAATCTGGAAAATGCGTCTTGAAGATGTAGGTGTGCTTACTCCTGAAGATGCTCTCTCTTGGGGCTGTACAGGTGTTATGATTAGAGGTTCTGGAATCAAATATGATATTCGTAAAGAAGAGCCGTATGAGCTTTATGGAGAACTTGATTTTGATGTTCCTATTTCTGATAAGCGTGATAGTTATGGACGCTATGCTCTTTATATGGAAGAGATGAGACAGTCTGTAAGAATATTAAAACAACTTATTCCAATGTATGATAAAACTGAGCCAAAACTCATGGCACATGCACCACAATATATCTCTGCACCAAAAGAGGAGATTATGACACAAAATTATGCTTTGATGCAACATTTTGTGCTAGTTACTCAAGGTATGAGACCACCAGTAGGTGAGGTATATGCTCCTACAGAGTCACCAAAAGGTGAACTTGGATTCTATATTAAGTCAGAGGGTGAACCGTATGCATATAGATTGAAATGTAGAGCTCCTAGTTTCTTCCATACAGGATTGTTACAAGAGATTTTGGTAGGAACCTATATCGCAGATGTTGTTACGATTATTGGTAGTACCAATATTGTATTTGGTGAAGTTGACCGCTAAGGAGGCACAATGCAAAGATATGATTTAAGACATTTGAAAAATGAATTCTATGATAGAATGAGCGAATTGATTGACAAAGAGTTAAAAACTGGTGAAGTTGGTATTTTCCTTTTTGAAGTTGGTGATTTTTCTTCTATTCAAAAGAGTGCAGATGTTATCAAAGCATCAGGACATGACCTTATGAATTCACTAAAATTTAATGAAGTTGACTGGACTATTGTCGTTAAAAAAGTTGATGAAAATATTCGTCAAGAGAGATTAAAATCTTTAAAAAATGAAGAGTCTTCCCCGACTGATGAAGAGAAGGCTGAGTAATGTCACAAGTTGTTTTCTCCACTTGGCAAGATGAGTTTATCGACAATCGTGGTAAATCATCTGAAGAGTGGGGTACATCAGCATTTAAACTTCCTGCGGATTACACTGCCGATAGAAGCTCCAAAGCTTTTATCGGATGGGACGGTGTAGCAATATTCCAAGAGGATATAGATGCTATAAGACTTGCAACAGAGTATGCAGCTCAGTATCAAGTGTATTCAGAAGCCTGTGGTAGATGTGCACCTGGACGATGGGGTGGACGGATACTTTTTGACCTTCTTGATAAAATAGCAAGAGGTGAGGGTACTACAGCTGATATAGAACACCTTAAAGAGGTAAGTGAGACGATGATGCTCACTTCTAAATGCGAGATAGGACGAACTGTACCAAAGCCAATATTAGATTTGATGGAGCATTATAAAGATCAGTTTGATTATGTTATAGATAATCAAACACCTTCTAAACATTATAATGCAGATGTTAACTATATAGCCAAAGTTACTGCACCGTGTACAGATATGTGTCCTGCACATGTGGATATTCCTGCCTATATTGAGGGTGTAAGAGATATGGTTTTTTCTGAATCTCTCTCTGCTACACGGCAGACTATGCCTCTAGCACACACCTGTGGACGCGTCTGCCCACATCCATGTGAAGATGCGTGTAGAAGAACAAATCTTGATGAGCCTATAGCTATTATGGAACTCAAAAGATTAGGTGCTGATTACGAGACTGATCATGGCTTGGGTTGGATGCACCCTTACGAGCCAAAACCTTTGAAAAATGATGGTAAGAAAGTAGCCATTATTGGTGCTGGTCCTGCTGGTTTGACTACAGCTTATTATTTGGCTTTAGAAGGTATCAAGGTTGATATTTTTGAAGAGTTACCAGTACTTGGTGGTGAAGTTGCTGTAGGTGTACCTGAGTATCGTATGCCTATAGACAAATATAACAAAGATATTGAACTTGTAACTTCTATGGAAGCAGTTACTGTTTATTCCAACCATCGTGTTGATGCTACTAGACTCAAAGAGATTGACGCAGAGTATGATGCAACAATGTTGGCTTTTGGTACTCGTCTTTCCAAGAAAGTTCGTGCAGAAAATGAACGACCAGATATGGATGGGTACTGGGGTGCTATAGATATGCTCGACAAGGTAAATTTATGGAGTAAATATGGCATTGGTTCCTCCGCATCAAATGAACTCAAAGATAAAACTGTAGTCTGTGTTGGTGGTGGATTTACCTCTATGGATGTTGTACGATGTTCTATCCGTGAAGGGGCTAAACGAGTTGTGATGATTTATCGTCGTGATGAGAAGACTATTATCCGTAATACAACCTATGAGGAGTATCACGAAGCAGTAGAAGAGGGTGTAGAGTTTGTATTCCATTCGGCTGTAGAGAAGATATATGATGAAGATAATCAACTTACAAAACTCCTTATCAATAAATTTGAACTCGTTCCTGATCCAAATGGTGGAAGAGCACAATTATTAAAGATTGAAGATGGTGACTTTGAGATAGAAGCAGATTATCTTATTCCTGCTGTTTCACAAGCTGCTGATTTACAACTTTTACCTGATGAGTGGGAAGTTAAACTAACTTCTTGGAATACTATTCTTACTAATGGTAAAGATTATATGACAAGTAGAGAAGGACTTTTTGCCTCAGGAGATTGCGAATATGGTCCTATGACTATTGTAAATGCAGTAGGACAAGCCAAAAGAGCAGCTTCAGTAATAAGCCGTTATATTTATGATGGCAAAATATCACTTACTGATGATGAGATTATGGAAGATCACCTTAATAAGTTGAGAGTCTATGATAAAAAAGAGAAAGTTACAGGCTGGATGCCAGGTTTACCACGAGCAGAGAGTGAAAAACTTGGGGTAGATGAGCGAAAAGATAATAACAAAGAGGTCAATCTAGGTTTTACAGGTGAAGAAGCACTTGCAGAGTCTGAACGATGTATGCGTTGTTACTATATTTCAATGGTGGCGGTGTAATATGACAGCAAAAAAAATAGATACCAATAATATTACACTTACAATAGACGGAAAAAATTGTCAAGGTAGCAAAGGTGATACGATACTTACTATCGCTAGAGCTAATGACATTTATATACCAACTATGTGTTACCTTACCAAAGTAGAGCCAATAGCATCATGTAGAATGTGTGTGGTAAATGTAGAGGGTGTTGATGGTATGATACTCTCTTGCCAAGAGAAAGCTGTTGATGGTGCTGTTGTTACAACTAGTAATGATGCAATCGACAAACAAAGACAAAGTATTATGAAACTCTATGATGTAAACCATCCACTTGAATGTGGTGTTTGTGATAAGAGTGGTGAGTGCGACTTACAAAATAAAACTATGGAATTTGATGTAGATCAGCAGTCATTTACTACAAGAGACCAGCATAGACCAGTACAAAATTGGGGCTTTATTTCGTATGACCCTGCTTTATGTATTATGTGTGAGAAATGTGTGCATGTATGTACGCAAATTGTAGGGGATGATGTTTTAGCTATCTCAGCTGGGGGATATAACTCTACTATTATTAATACCAAACAAGATGAACAGTGTAGTAATTGTGGTGAATGTATGTCTGTATGCCCTGTAGGAGCATTAGTGAGTACAGACTTTAAATACTCTTCAAATGCATGGGAGCTTGAAAAAATTCCTGCAAGTTGTTCTCATTGTAGTGCTACATGTCAAATGAGTTACGAGATAAAAGATACAGCTATTGGAAACAGACAAAAGAAAATATATAGAGTAACAAATAATTATGAGTTCTCTTCTTTGTGTGGAGCTGGACGATTTGGATTTGATTATGCTAATGAATCTGTAGGCAAAGATAGTGAAGCATTTACAAGAGCAGTAGAAGCAGTAAAAAAAGCAGAGAGTATTAACTTTACAGCTACAATTACTAACGAAGAGGCGATGATACTTCAGAGTATTAAGCAGAAGTATCAAACAAAGCTTATTTGTAATGAAGCAAGAGGCTATCAAAAGTTTTTAGAAGCATTTTGTAGTATGACAGGTAAATCACTCTATAGCGGAAACCTTAAAAATCTTTCAACATCAAGAGGTATTATTGTTTTTGGTACGCGTATTAATGATGATAATCCTATGGTTAAATATCATATTACGATGGCAAGTAGACGAGAAAGAGCAAGAGTTGCCTATATGCATCCAATAGAAGATGCATCTATTCAGTCTATTGTTACACAATTTATCAAGTATGAAGTTGGAAGTGAAGAGGGTGTAGCTGCACTGCTTGCTCATACACTGCTTGATAGTCAAAAACCAACAAAAGCAGTACAGGCATATTTAGATGATTTAGATATTGGTAATTTAAGTGCTGAGAGTAATATTGGAGAAGAAGAGCTTGATGCTCTTCTTCACTCTTTTGATAAAAAAAGAGGCTTTACTTTAGTCGTGGGTGCAGATATTTATACACATCCTAAAGCTGAAAATATTGCAAAGCTTTTAGGTCTTATTGAAGCATATAGTGACTTTGAAGTACTTCTTGTACCACCTGCAACAAATGCCTTAGGTGTTGCACTCCTCTGTGATTTGGATGATGATGCTCAAGGATATAGTGTAGGATACAATGCAAAGGCTAATTTTGTCTTAAGTGCCTTGGGTGATGGTGAT
This sequence comes from Sulfurovaceae bacterium, assembly GCA_016744805.1. Taxonomy (GTDB): domain Bacteria; phylum Campylobacterota; class Campylobacteria; order Campylobacterales; family Sulfurovaceae; genus SZUA-451. Next base: position 10,904 of record JADGDQ010000010.1, on the reverse strand, counting down.
TTGGATATGCCAGCACTTAATCAACAAGAAGGCTCATTTACTTCTTTGGATAAAAGAGTAGTTCCTACCAATGCAGGACTCTCTTATGGTGGATATATACTTAATGATATAGCCAATGCTTTAGGTATTCATACTATAAATACAATAGATTACACAGTAAAACTTCCTATAGAAAAAGGGTATCAATCAATAGAATTTGATGACTTGCCTGATTACTATAATAGTATAGGAGAAGAACATCGTGGGTATCTATTGAAGCAGTCTCGTTACAAAAAAGATGGTAAATTGGATGAAGTAAGCACACTTCCTACTTATGATGGTAGTGTTGTGTATCACTGTAACACAAATAATCAGTTTTCGACCTTTACTAATAGTTGTGAACAGTTACAAACAGAGGCTCTTTTGAGAGGATCTGCACAATTTGCAAGTATTACAAAACTCCAAGATGGTGCAAAAATTAAATTTGAACTAGATGGTGTGCTATATGAAAGAGTGTTTATGATTGATACATCAATGAAGGGAACTGTAGCTATTAACCCTAGCTTCGATATGGGCTTAAGTAGCTCTACGGTATCCTCTTATAGATTTAGTCAACCCAAATTAGAAACAATGGATAGTTAAGATGAGTAATGAAATAACGATTAAGATTGACGGTGTTGAGTATAAAACCCAAGAGGGTGAATATATTTTAAATGCTGCTCGTGCTAATGATGTCTTTGTCCCTGCTATTTGCTACTTGACACGATGTTCGCCAACACTTGCTTGTCGTATCTGTCTTGTAGAAGCTGATGGAAAAAGAGTCTATGCATGTAACGCAAAAGCAAAAGATGGAATGGAAGTTACAACGACTACAGAGGAGATACTTGAAGAGCGTAGAGCCATTATGGAAGTCTATGATGTGAACCATCCTCTTCAGTGTGGTGTTTGTGACCAAAGTGGTGAGTGTGAGTTACAAAACTACACACTTGAATTAGCTGTAGATTCTCAAAGTTATATGATTCCTGATACCAAAAGAGAATCTGTAGACTGGAGTAGTATTCTTCATTATGATGCAGGTCTTTGTATTGTGTGTGAGCGATGTGTAACTGTTTGTAAAGATATGATGGGTGATGCATCTATCAAAACAGGTCCAAGAGGTGGAGAGAAGCTAGGAAAAGAGTTGAAAGACTCTATGCCTAAAGATGCCTATGCTATGTGGAATAAGCTTCAAAAATCTGTGATTGTTCCTAGCAATGGAACTGATCAGACAAACTGTAGTGATTGTGGTGAGTGTATTGCTGTATGTCCTGTGGGTGCATTAGTAAGTAGAGACTTTGTTTATACTACAAATGCATGGGATCTCAAACGAATCCCTGCTACTTGTGCACACTGTAGTAGTGGATGTCAAATCTATTATGAGACCAAACCAGCTTCTATAGAAGATAATACAGAAAAAATATTCCGTGTAACAAATGAGTGGAATTATGTATCATTATGTGGTGCAGGACGATTTGGATATGACTTTGAAAATCGTATAAATGGCAAAGATGAAATAGCCTTTAATAATGCAGTAGATGCCCTTACAAAAGCAGATACTATACGATTTAATTCTCTTATTAGCAATGAAGAGGCACTTATGCTTCAGACGCTCAAAGAGAAGTATGGCAAAAAGTTAGTAAATTCTGATGCGCATGCCTTTCAGAAATTTTTGAGATACTATGGCAAACCAGCAGGACAACTTCTTTATGGAAGTGACTTTAAAGAGATTATGACAACAGATTTTGTTATTTCTGTTGGGGCATCATTGCGAAACGATAATCCAAATGCAAGATATGCCTTTAATAATATCCAAAAAATGAATAAAGGTGCAGGTCTTTATTTTCATCCTATTGCTGATAGTCTTATTGCAGATATGGGTAAAAATGTACTATCTTTTACGCATAAAGTAGGATTAGAAGAGGCAGTACTCTATTTGATTCTTGATCTATTTGCAGATAAAGAGAAGTTAGAAGAGAGTACAAAAAGCTATCTTGACTCTTTCCATTTTACAGAGACTATTACTATCAAAGAGAGAGTGATGGAAACAGTTACTGAAACTGTTGTAGATGAAGCAACTGGCGAGAGCAAAGAAGTAAGTAAAAAAGTTCCTAAGATGCTAGAAAAAGAGGTAGAGGTAGAGAGAAACTCTTTAGTAACACTTCTTGGTGGTAATGATAAATTTGCTGAAACATTTGAAAAAATGATGAAGAAAAAAGAGTCATTCTCTCTTATCGTTGGAGAAGACCTTTATTATCATCCAAAAGCCGAAAACTTGGCACACCTTGTTGCTTTGATAGAAAAAAGTTGTGATATGAAAGTAGCTATGATTCCACCTAAAACTAATTCATTGGGTGTTGCACTCTTGTGTGAGCTTGATGAAAAAGCAGTAGGTTATACTGTAGGTTATAATGAAAATGGTGACTTTAGACTCTCTGCATTGGGTGATGGTGATTTAGATATGCCAGCTATGAACCAACAAGAGGGAACGCTTACGAATATGCACAAAAGAGTCACTCCAACAAATGTAGCATTAGAGTATGAGGGGTATGAGTTAAATGACCTTATGAATGCTTTAGAGTGTGGAGAACTATTGACTATTGATTGGACTCCTAAACTTGCATCTAAAAGAGGTTTCCAAGCACTTAATTTTGATGATCTTCCTAATGGTTATACAAATGAAGGTCAAGAAAATCGTGGATATTTACTTAAAAACCTTGGACGAAGATCAGGTAAAAATGAGCCAAAACCATTTGCTGAAAGTTCTATTGTTGAAGGTGAACTAGCATATAGATGTAATCCTCAGAGACAGTTTAATGATTTCTCTGATAAAGCACATCAAATTTTTGAGACATTCTCTATTTATGCAAGTAGTACAAAAGCAGAAGCATTGGGTGAGAAAGTAGAAGTAGACTTTGGCAAAACTACACTGCTATTTGATGTAGTTGCAGATGAGAGAATGGAGGGTGATATTGTCTCTATCCCTGATTTCAAAAGTGCACATGATATTTATACACTCTTTGGTAGTGATAGATATAAAATCGTAACAATAAGGAAGGTATAAATATGGAAGCAACAGTATTACCTGAAGTAACCAGTCTTGGTGTGATTATCAAAGCGATTATTATTCTCGCAATAATCTCAGCCGTTGCTGGATTTGGTACTTATATAGAGCGTAAGATATTAGCATTTATGCAAAGAAGATTAGGTCCTATGCATGTTGGTCCTTTTGGACTTTTGCAAATTGCAGCAGATGGTATCAAACTCTTTACACAAGAGGATATTATCCCACAAAATGCAAATAAGTTTATTTTTCAGATTGCACCAGCGATTACCGCAGCCACAGCATTTATTGCTTTGGCTGCTGTTCCTGTCTTTCCTGATTTTACAATTCCTGAATTTATACCTCTTTTGGGTGGTACATTTGTACCATCAATAGCAGCAGATATTAATGTAGGTATTCTTTTTATTCTTGGTATGATGGCATCAGGGCTTTATGGTCCACTACTTGCTGGTATGGCACAAGCAAATAAATGGGGTATTATAGGAAGTGCTAGAACAGCTATACAGTTTTTGAGTTATGAGGTTGTAACAGGTTTATCTATTCTTGCTCCTATTATGTTGGTTGGTTCTCTCTCATTAGTTGATTTTAACGAGTATCAAGCTGGTGGCATTGGCTCTTGGTTAATTTGGCAACAGCCAGTAGCATTTGTACTCTTTTTGATTGCAGGTTTTGCAGAAACAAATAGAACGCCATTTGACCTTCTTGAACATGAAGCAGAGGTTATTTCTGGATATGCAACAGAGTATTCAGGTATGAGATGGGGTATGTTCTTTATTGGTGAGTATGCCAATATGATTACTGTAGCTATCTTGGCATCTGTAATGTTCCTTGGTGGATATAATGATTTAGGTTTTATAGCTGGTTGGTTTATTATCATTGGTAAAATTGCATTCTTCTTCTTCTTGATGTTATGGGTTAGAGCTTCTTGGCCACATATTAGACCTGATCAGTTGATGTGGTTATGTTGGAAAGTTCTTATGCCTTTAGCGATGATAAATATTCTTATTACTGCTATCGTAGTAATGATATAAGGAGTTAAAATGAGTTTAGAAGAATTTAAAAATAGAAATGTAGGAGAGCAGTCTTATAAAATGCTTGACCTTAAACATACTCCTAAAAGTAGTATGGGAAAGTTTGGTCAGGTTGTCGAGAGAACTGTAAAAGGGGAACTGTTTGTAGGTTTATGGGTTACTCTAAGAGAGATGGGAAATGCCCTTTTTAAAGATAATATGCATACTATTAAGTATCCTTTAGAGAAGTTACCTATCTCTCCTAGATACCGTGCAATACATGATATGTTACGACTCCTAGAGAGTGGTCATTACCGATGTATTGGCTGTGGTCTTTGTGAAAAGATTTGTATCTCTGATTGTATTAAAATGGATACAAGATATGATGAGAACCAAAGAAAAGAGGTAAGTGAATATACTATTAACTTTGGTCGCTGTATCTTTTGTGGATACTGTGCAGAAGTGTGTCCAGAGCTTGCAATTGTGCATGGTGGACGGTATGAGACAGCTTCAGAACAGAGAGCGAGTTTCTCTTTGTTTGAAGATATGTTAACACCTATTGATGCACTTAAACAACAAAAAGAGTATGATGGATTTGGTGCTGTTAGCCCAAATGCTGATGATAATATCAAGCAAACACCACTTGCATACTAAAAAGGAGAAAGAATGTATGAGCAAATAGCCTTTTATCTATTTTCAGTCCTAACTATAGGACTCTTTTTAGTGACGGTTTTAAGTAAAAATATACTGTATGCAATGACATCATTAGCAGCAGGAATGGTTTTAATTTCAGGTTTCTTCTTCCTTTTGGAAGCAGATTTTTTAGGTGTTGTACAACTTATTGTTTATGTAGGGGCTGTGATGGCTCTATATGCATTTGCTATGATGTTTTTTGATGCAACTAGAGATATCAAAGAAAAAACAACGAATGATGCTTTAGTCTTTTTCTTAGGTGGTATGGTAGCACTTGTACTTGTACTTATCTTTTTAGCACCAGTATTTTCTGAAAATATTCAAGCAATGTATCCTTCTGTTGAGGGAGTAGGAAATGCACAGGCAGTAGGTATGGTACTCTTTACTAAATACCTTGTTCCTTTTGAAGTAGCTGCCTTGATGCTTTTGGTTGCTATGATTGCAGGTATTATTCTTGCAGGTAAAAAGATGGATCATAGTTTAACTACAAATGATGATAAAGTCATCTCACAGGAGGATACAAAATGATAGGTTTGAGTCATTACCTGATACTCTCAGGTTTGCTTTTTGCAATTGGTCTTGTAGGGGTTATTAGAAGAAGAAATCTTTTGATGCTCTTCTTTGCTACAGAAATTATGTTAAATGCAGCAAATATAGCGTTTGCTGCTGCATCATATTATTATAATGATTTAACAGGACAGATGTTTGCATTCTTTATTATTGCAGTTGCTGCAAGTGAAGTTGCGGTTGGATTAGGACTACTTATAGTTCTTTACAAAAAATTTGGAACGCTTGATCTTGATGATTTAGCTTCAATGAAAGGGTAGTAATGGAAAAGTTTGTATATATTGCACTTTTTGCACCGTTAGTGAGTTCTCTTTTTGCTGCTCTTTTTGGGATGAGTCCTAAAAAGACCTTTGTTGGAGTTATTGCCTCTTTACTTTTAGCAACCTCTTTTGTTGCTTCAGCTATTTTAGCAGCCTATGTTGTCCAAACTGGGCATGGTATTCATGTAACCATGATGGATTGGATTTCTGCAGGTGATTTAGCTATTCCATTTGGATTTGTGGTTGACCATGTAAGTGTAACTATGATGGTTGTTGTTACTTTGGTATCAACAGTTGTTCATATTTATTCTATAGGATATATGGATCACGACAAGAGTTTTAATAGATTCTTCTCTTACCTATCAGCATTTGTTTTCTCTATGTTGGTACTTGTAATGAGTGATAACTTTGCTGGTCTCTTTATTGGTTGGGAAGGCGTTGGTGTCTGTTCTTGGTTACTTATTGGTTTTTGGTATCACAAAGCAGATCAGTCTCCTGAAGTCAACCCATCTATCTCTCCATCTTGGGCAGCAAACGAAGCATTTATTGTAAACCGTATCGCTGACCTTGCAATGCTTGTTGGTATTTTTGTTCTTTATTGGAATACAGGGTCGCTTCAGTATGATGTTGTATTTGCAGCACTGCCATATTTAGATGAGTCTATATTGACACTTGCAGCCATTGCACTCTTTATTGGTGCTATGGGTAAGTCTGCACAGTTTCCACTGCACACTTGGCTTACAGATGCAATGGAAGGTCCTACACCAGTATCTGCATTGATTCACGCAGCTACTATGGTAACAGCGGGGGTTTTCCTTGTTATTCGTGCAAATCCTCTCTACTCTATGCCTGAAGTTTCTGAAGTAAGTTTCTTTATTGCAGCTCTTGGTACATTTGTTGCATTCTTTGCAGCCTCTATGGCATTAGTAGAGAGAGACCTTAAGAGAATTATTGCATATTCTACACTTTCACAGTTAGGATATATGTTTGCAGCAGCTGGACTTGGTGCTTACTGGATAGCACTTTTCCACCTTGCAGCACACGCATTCTTTAAAGCACTCTTATTCTTGGGTGCAGGTAATGTAATGCATGCTATGCATGATGAGCTTGATATCTTCAAAATGGGTGGACTCAAAAAAGTGATGCGAGGTACATATCTTTATATGGGTATTGCTTCAATAGCTTTAGCAGGTATTCCACCACTTGCAGGTTTCTTCTCTAAGGATGCAATTATTGAGACAGCGTTCAACGAAGGTACACTCTTTTTATGGGCTATGCTTGTAGTTACTGCGGGTATGACAGCATTCTATAGCTTTAGACAAGTCTTCTTAACATTTGATGGTGATGAGAGATATAAAGAGTTTGATATTCATCCACACGAGATGTACAAATTTGTATTGGTTGCTATGAGTCCTTTGGCACTTCTTGCTATTATTGCTGGATTCTTCCAAGGGGCATTCCAAAAATTTGTTACAAGTTCACCTCTTATGCCTGATTATGTAATGAGTGAACACACACACCATTTAGCAATCTATTTGGGTATATTGGTTCTTATCTTTGCAGTTGGTGGAATTGTGCTTGCTTGGAAAAAATATGGTAATGGACTTAAAAGAGATGAAAAATGTGAAAATAGCTTTATCTTTCAACTCTTGAAAAATCAATACTATATTCCAAAATTTTATGCGGAGTTTATCTCTAAACCATATTACTTATTATCGCAAATTATGTGGAAATCTGTAGATATGAAAATAGTTGATGCTACGGTTGATTCAATTGCATATCTCTTCTTTAAAGGTGGAGATCAAACAAGAAAGATGCAAACAGGTAACCTCTCTAACTATCTTAATTGGATGGCAGTAGGTTTAGTGTTGATGCTACTCGTCGCAGCAGTTACTGCGTTAATAGCTTAAGGAGAAGTATAAATGGATAATATTTTAAGTGTATTAATATTCTTCCCCGCAGTCGCAGGATTGCTAGGATTTGTGGTTGATAAAAGTAGTGCTAGGGTTTATGGTATTAGTGTAGCTACAGTGGAGTTACTACTAGCTATTTGGCTCTGGATGAGTTTTGATGGGACTAATGCAGGGATGCAGTTTGTTGAACTAATTCCTTTGGTTCCTGATTTTGGTATCAACTATTATGTTGGTGTTGATGGTATTAGTCTCTTTATTGTGATTATGGCTGCCTTGATGACACTACTTGGTATGATTGGTATGAGTATAGAAAAAGATATTAAAAACATGATTATCTCTCTTCTCTTTTTAGAGATGACGATGATAGGTGTTTTTGTTGCTCTTGATGCTATTGTATTTTATGTCTTTTGGGAGTTATCTTTAGTTCCAATGCTCTATATTATTGGTGCTTGGGGTGGACCTAGAAGAATTTATGCGTCAATTAAATTTTTCTTATATACATTTACAGGCTCACTAATTATGCTTGTAGGTATGCTCTTTATGGCATATCTCTACTATAGTGTCTCTGGTGTATGGAGTTTCTCTATTACTGATTGGTATGCTCTTGTGTTACCTGTTAATTATCAAGTTTGGCTCTTTATGGCTTTCTTTGCTGGTTTTGCTATCAAAGTTCCAATGTTTCCATTCCATACTTGGTTGCCGTATGCTCACGGTCAAGCACCAACAATAGGTTCTGTAATTCTTGCAGCTGTACTCCTTAAAATGGGTACTTATGGTTTTGTAAGATTCTCATTACCATTATTTCCTGATGCATCGGTTATGATGATACCACTTATTACGGTCTTAGCTGTAATTATGATTATCTATACAGCTATGGTAGCCTATGCTCAAGAGGATATGAAGCAAGTTATTGCATACTCTTCTGTATCTCATATGGGTGTTATTGTTTTGGGTACATTTGCTATGAATGCAGAGGGTATTAGTGGGTCTATCTTTTTGATGCTCTCACATGGTATTGTCTCTGGGGCGCTGTTTATGTTGGTTGGAGTTATCTATGATAGACGACATACCAAGATGATGAGTGAATTTGGTGGTTTGGCTGCGGTGATGCCAAAATATGCTGTTATATTTGGAATTATGTTAATGGCATCTGTTGGTTTACCACTTACTATTGGATTTGTTGGAGAGTTTTTGGTACTTTTAGGATTCTATAAAGTATCTCCAATAGCAACTATTCTTGCTGGAACAACAATTATTATTGGGGCTATCTATATGCTTACTCTCTTTAAGAGAACCTTCTTTGGTCCTATAACAAATGAAGCCAATAGAAATCTTCCAGATTTAGATACAAAAGAGATGAGTGCATTAGTACCTCTTGTACTTATTGTTGTATGGTTGGGTGTTTATCCTAAACCAGTTTTAGAACCAATTGATACAAGTGTCAAAGCACTCCTAAGCTTTATGGAAGAGAAGGCTCAGACACCTGAAGCTAAAGAGACAATAATTCTCACAAAACAAACAAAGGAGGCAGAATAATGTTAGAACCTATTAGTGTAAGTTTGGCTTCCCTAAACTTGGTGACTTTAGCACCAATGCTGATTGCTATATCAGGTGGATTGATTATTTTAATTATCGATCTATTCAAAGATGGCTTGCATAAGTCTCTTTATGTTATGATGACTATATTGGTACTCTTTGTTGACTTTGGTTCTGTAATGGGACTCAATGTCAATGAACGGGGCTTCTTTGATGTAATGCTTATTGATGGTGTGGCTATTATTTCACAGCTTCTTATCTTAGCAGCATCTATACTCTTTATTCCTCTAGCATTAACATCCAAGAGATTCCATGAGTATTCATATCCTGAATTTTTTGCACTCTTTTTGTTTATGATTGCAGGATTCCAGTTTATGGTAGCAAGTGATAATCTTATCTTGATTTTTGTTGGTATAGAGACAGCCTCTTTGGCTCTGTATACGCTTATTGCACTTCATAATAGAAATAACTCTTATGAAGCAGCAGTTAAGTACTTTACAATGGGTGCATTAGCAGCAGGCTTCTTTGTGATGGGTTCTGCTATTATTTATGCACTTACAGGAAGTATTGAGTTGTATCAAGTTGCAGATGTTCTTCAAGATAGAATTAATGAACCAGCTGTTATGGGTACAATTTTGGGTGGCTCAATCTTTTTATTAGCTGCATTTGCATTTAAACTCTCTTTGTTCCCTTTCCATACTTGGACTCCTGATGTTTACGAGGGTGCATCTGCTCCTCTTGCAGGTTATATGTCTATAGTACCTAAGATAGCAGTATTTGTAGTTGCTATGCGTATCTTTGGTATGTATATTGATTTGGGTGTTGAGTGGGTTAGAATTTTGATTTTAATACTCGCAGTACTTACTATGACGCTCTCAAATATGATGGCATTAGTACAGCAAGATGTCAAAAGAATGTTAGCATATAGTTCTATTTCACATGCAGGTTTTGTAATGGCAGCGTTGGCTCTTGATACAACCAAAGGAAATACAGGTATATTCCTCTATTATGGACTCTTTATGTTCACAAACCTTGGTGCTTTTGCAATGTTATGGATTAGCCGTCATAAAAACAGAATTTTCCACGAGAGATATGATCACCCTTACGAGAAGTTTGCAGGATTAGTCAAAATCATGCCAATGGGTGCAGTTGTAATGGGACTCTTTATGCTTTCACTCGCAGGTGTTCCACCATTTTCTATCTTTTGGGGTAAAATCTATATTATGAGTGCAGCAGTTGATGCTGGGTATATCTGGCTGGCTATTGTTATGGGTCTAAACTCAGCCATAGCAGCATTTTATTACTTGAAACTAATTGTTTATATGTTCTTATATGACCCTGTTCAAAATGATAATACAGTCTACTATAATGCATCTAGACCACTAATGACAATTATTGGTATAGCAGTTGCAGCAACCGTTGGTTCTGTATTCTTTATGCAACCTCTTATCTCATATATCTTCTATATGGTAAGTGCAAGCGGTTACTAATTTTTATATCTCTAACTAGAAGAGTTTTTTCTAGTTAGAGGGACTCTTATTCTATAACTCTCTTAAAATCATCACAAAGTTTCTCTACAAGGTTTTGTGTATATTGAACAAAAATATCTTCTCTGTTTCTTCTTTTAAAGTGATTGTATATCTTTGTAAAATCATTATAAATTTCATCTTCTACAAAATGGCTATCTTCAATTTTGGCTTTGAGTTTGGCAAAATCTTTATGCTCTTTGACATAATTAAAAAAGCGTTCTATCTTCGCTTCAAAGGCTTCTATTTTTTCTTCTTTGTTCTCTTCTTCTTTATTGAGTTCTTCAATGAGTTTGAGTATGTCATATTTATACTCCACC
>JADGDQ010000092.1 GCA_016744805.1 Sulfurovaceae bacterium | reverse complement strand
TATCTGTACTGTCACAGATCAAAAGCTAACAACAGATTTGCTTGGAAAACGAGCAAATTTTAATAAAATAGAGTATTCTAACCAAATAATAGGATGGATTAAAGATGAAAATATTTGCAAAGATTAGATTTTATTGGGGAGCCTTTACTATCTCTTTTATTGTAGCGGTAATTATGATTCCTCTAATTATGCTTTTTCCTAAATATAAGGGAACTATTATGCATAAACTCAATCAATTAATTATTTTTTTGATGGGTGGAAAAGTAGAACAAGTAGGTGAACTTGATAAAGATGCTAACCTAATTGTTATGAATCATCAAGGTATTATTGATATTGTAGGAATGGAAGCACTACAAAATAATCATCTTCGTTGGGTTGCCAAAAAAGAGCTATTTGATGCACTATGGTTTGGTAATCTTTTAAGAAAAGGTGATATGATTTCTATTGATAGAGATAACAAAACGGGCTTAATTAAACTCATTAAAGATGTAAAAGAGTCTATAGAAGTAAAACAAAGAGCTGTAGCTATATTTCCTGAAGGAACGCGTGCTAAAAATCAAAAACTTCTGCCTTTTAAAGCAGGTACAAAGTTTATTGCCAAAAAGCTTACTATGAGAGTACAACCTATTATTGTAACAGGAAGTAAACTCCTACTTAATGAACATAATAAAACTGGGCATAATGCTACAGTAAAATATATATATCTTGAACCATTTAATGTCTCAGAAGCCTCTGATGATTGGTTTGAAGTATTAAAAGAGAAAATGCAAGAGAGTATAGATGACGAACTATCTAACCATAATCGCAGTCGCTAGTGGAGGAGCATTAGGTGCGCTTTCTCGTATGTTCTTAAATGGATTTATAAACCGTAACATACCTCATGTTTTTCCATTTGGTACACTAGGAGTTAATCTACTTGGTAGCCTGATTATAGGTATTGTATTTGCATTATTACATCTTAATACCACAATTTCACCACATATAAAAAGTTTTGTTGTTACAGGATTTTTGGGTGCATTAACTACATATTCAACTTTTGCTATTGAGAGCTTTTTTTTGATAGAATCAGGGGAATATTTACATGCTTTTTCAAATATGGCACTCAGTCTATTTGGAACAATTTTAATGGTAAGTATAGGATACCTTAGTATCTTACAACTAGCAAAATAAAGGAAATTATATAATGTCTACACTAATAAATGAACTAGAAAAACAGATAAGAAAGCTTATCAAACCTCTTAGAGCAGAAGAAGAACTTATAGAAGTACTCAGAAAAAGATTAACAAAAAAAGAGTATAAATTATTAAATTTTATAGTTTTAGAAAAGAGTGAAGCAGAAACTATAACAAAGTTGAATCTTGATAAAGAGAGTTATGATAAATTATATATAAAACTAACAAAAAAACTCAATCAAGAAAAACTAAAACAAGAGCTAATGGTATAAATATACCTTTAGCTAATAACCTCAGAAGTAGCTTGTTCAACAATACTATCCATATCTATCTCTACTTCAGGTGTAGGTAATGGAGGTACTTTGACATTTTTCTTTGGTGCTTTGACAATCTTTCTAGTAACTTTCTTAGGTGCAAGAGTTACATTTTTATCAACACTCTTATTTACATCTACTACTTGTAGATTTGGTTTAGGCTGATCTTTTCCACAGCCAATAAGTAACAAAAGGGCTGATAAGCCTATTATTATTGATCTCATATTATAATACCTCTAATGATTTTAGTTATCATATCTTAAATCTACTTAATAATACGCTTAGTATTTTATACTAAATTCTCAATAGTCTCTTCAATATTTTCAAATTTAAACTTAAATCCTTTTTCTAATAAATGCTTAGGAACTACACTTTGTCCATCAGTCAGTACTTTTGCACCCTCACTTAATATAATATTTAATACAAATTGAGGAATAGGCAAAATAGTTGGTCGATGCAAACTTTTGCCAAGAGCTTTTGTAAGTCCATAATTTGTAGTAGGTGTTGGGGCTGTGAGATTAAATATTCCATGTAAACTTTCATCGTCTATTACAAATTTATATGCTTTAAGTAAATCTTCTATATGGATAAAAGAAAAAGCTTGTGAACCATCTCCAATAGTGCCACCAATACCCAATCTAAAAGGAGTTATCATTTTTGCCAACGCTCCCCCCTGCCCCATAACGATACCAAATCTAAAAATAGCTGTTCGTATCTCTAGGCTATTTGCTTTGAGTGCCTCTTCTTCCCAATCTTTACACAAATTTGCCAAAAAATCATCTGCTAGTTCTAAAGTCTCTTCATTATAATTTCTATCATTTTTATAAATTCCTACAGCACTTGTAGAGATAAAACTTTTAGGCTTTACTTTGCACTCCTTCATAGCTTCTACTAATGCCTTAGTGGTATCTATACGACTAGTATACAAAATATGCTTATACGCATCACTCCATCTATTAATAATAGTAGCACCTGCTAAATTTATCACCACAAAAGAACCATCTAATAAAGGCATTAATTTTTCTCTATCATCTAAATCAGCTCTTTTTACCCCAATAACTTCGTAGCCACTCTCTTGAAACTCTTTTTTTAGCATCGACCCAACAAATCCACTCGCTCCTGTAATAACAATTTTTTTCATACTGTTGTACCTCCTATTAGATTTTGATATATAATTATACCTA
>JADGDQ010000009.1 GCA_016744805.1 Sulfurovaceae bacterium | reverse complement strand
GCAATAAGAGCCGTGTGATAGGAGACTATCAAGCACGGTTCTGTGAGAGCCTTAGAGTGTGATTCTTTGGGGCTACTCGACTATTGAATTTACACTTTTCTTGTGTCTAACACTATTTAGATATTTTAATAGCATTTATTATAGTATAATTGTTTTATTTTTAAATATTATAATAAGTGGCTATTCATTACACGGTACTTATTTTATAATATTTTATCCTTTTAATTGTTATTTTTTGTTAAAAAAGAGATAAATTTAAATTTAAGTAACGCGTAGGTTGGAGTCTCCTTTGACTCTTATCACATTCAATCAAAAAAACACATCTGCCATATTTGGCTTAAATTAGTGCCATTCACGGTAGGGGTGTTAGGTAACAAAATAGGGAGAATAAGATGAATGAAGCAACATGGGGACAAAAAATAGTTTTAGTCATAATAGGTATAGTAGTTGTCATTGTATTGATGTTTAATATATTAAAAACAATACGATGTTCACCTGATGAAAAAGTAAAAGAGGTTGCTTTACCTTTGGCAACAGTCATTATTAAGTATATTGAAAAAAATGGTGTACCAAAAAGCTTACAAGAAGTTCAAGAGATACCATATCAGCTAAAAGATTGTAATATAACAAGACATGAAGAGAGTATGCGAGATTATATTTCTATTGAAGATAGAGAAAAATGCTACTTTATAACAAAAGATAAAAAATATAAACTAAGAGTAGAACATTCTCATAGTACGAACAATTATGGCAGGTATAGACATATATATATAAATATAAAACAAAATAAAACAGAATATATGTATCAAATATATTATGATAAAAAGATAAAAAAATGGCTATATGAGCATTACCCAAATGCTAATGTTTATCACTATTCTACTCGTGCCATTTGCAATCCAAAACTATTTAGAATTACAGATTAGGAGAAGGTAATGGGATTTTATATTTTTTGGGGTTTTAATGCTATTATGGCTCTTGTTTTTATTTTTGTGATGTCATTTACATTAGAGAGAGGTGCTTCTCACAAAAGAGCATGGAAAGAGATATTTAAAGCACTTTTTAAAAGATTGGGTATTGTATTAGTTTTATATATTATTATCATATTTATTGGTGTATATACCAATCATAGAGATTGTTCACCTAATAAAGAGGATCTCACTATCATGACACCTATGGCAGAAGCTATTTCAAATTATATTATTAAAAATGGTATACCAAACTCCATGAGAAGCATTTCAAATTTACCTTATAAATTTATAATATGCAGAAAATCTAATCCTAATGGTGAAATATGTTTCTATAAAAAAAATAATACGCAAAATATATCCTATGGAGTTGAACTATATGAAACAACTAGTTTAAATATTCATAGGCTTCGGATTAGTAGACACTATCATAAAACTTCTCTATATGTTGGAATCACATTAAAAAAACTAGATCATAAGAAATGGAGAGTAGAGAATAAAGATACAGAGGTTTTATTTGGATCTAATCCATGTAATTCAATGAAACAATAGTAAGGAAAAGAATATAATGAAAAAATTTATAACTTCAGAAAAAAATGACTTGGATAACCCCAAGGCAATTAGGCACTTATCTTTGCTCCTCTTTCTCTTTCATATACTCCAAAAGTTCCTCTTTTTTGATATTTAGTTTTTTTACTACATCATCTATGGCTAATTGGAAATCCTCTATCATAACAATAGCACTATCATAGAGACCTTTTTTTTCGCCTCTCTTTTCACCCATTTTATAAAATGGTGTCTTCTCTGCATCTACACTTAACATCTTGGCTCCTTTCTCTACTTCATCTTCTAGGTTTCTATTGGTTGAGAGTACATTGACCATCTTTAGATAGTTTTCATACTCCCTATCATCGCTCAACTCTTTGAGTCGTTTCAATATCGTGTTGACTACTATCTGCTTGTCTCTATCTTCAAAGTCACAGAGTATAGAGAGGACGATAGCCGATGGGTCATCACTATTGAGTAGTGCTTCGCACGGTATATCTTTCATATCTATTATATCATAACTATAGTCGAGTTTGTATCTTTTGATACCGTTTAGCATAGAGCATTTTGACTCACCTATATAGAGTAGATACTGCTTGATCTCTAGCTCTTTGTAGTCAAAGAGAATATCACTGAGATATCTATGCATCCTGAGATGCATCTCGGCGTGATTGTTGTTTTGTATCTCTATATGGACTATCTCATCACCATTTTTGAATATCAGGTCAGAGTTTCTACTCTCAACTCGCGTAAACTCTTTTTCTATTAGCTCCATGTTGTCTTTGATGTCGATATGCAGAATATGTTTGGAGACATCTCTCGCTATATGTTTGAGTATCTCTTTGCTTATGGTATCTTTTTTCATCTGATGATTATAGCAAAATTTTTTATACTCTAAAAGAAACAACTTATAGATTTCCACTTTATGGTATAAGTTCAAAGATAAATTAGAAGAGAGAATATTGAAAAATGATTGGAAAGTACTCTTTGAAACTCTATAACTTATATGAGTTAAGTACTGATGAGGTGGCTATTGGGGTATTCTTAGATTGATAAATATAGTAGTTTGGTGGAGGCGAGGGGAATCGAACCCCTGTCCTAAAATAGATAGAACTATGACTCTACATGTTTAGTCAGTATTGTTAAGTTTAATCTAGTTTTGTACAACACTCAAAACTTTACTAGACGAGCTAAGATTCTCACCTCTTGGCATAGCTTCCAAAAGGCATATCCATCAGATATGATACCTCAAAGTCCGAGTAAGATGGAACTCTTCGGCGAGGCAGTCCTCCGCGTGAGCGGGGTTAATGACTTACGCTACTGCGTAAGCTGGACGGTAATCTGTATTGTTTGCAGTTATGCGTTTTGGGCCGCGTAACGGAATTGCCCAGTCCGACATGCACATAGCCCCGACTACTCCAGTCGAAACCAAGTCACCCCCATATTTATGAAGCTAGTGGGATTCTAGCAGGAAAAATAGATTGTGTCAAGAAAAATAGGTAGTTTTTATTATATCTCTAAGATTTAACTTAAAGATATAATAAATATTTAGAGGTTAGCGTAGCTTACACTAATACATGCATCAAGCTTTGCTAATGCATCAATTACATCTTTACCAATAGTTCCATCTACACGAACTACCGCAAGGGCTTGACCTTTTTTATCTCTCCCTAGTCTAAAGTCAGAGATATTTAGTTTATGACTAGCTAATAAATGACCTACATCACCAATAACACCTGGAGTATCTGTATTTCTAAAGAAAATCATATTTCCTTTAGGTTCAACATCCATATCATACTCATCAATTTCGATTATTCTTTGTACATTTTCATCAAACACTGTACCCGCAAGAGTAATAGTACCACTCTGTGTAGTAAGTTTTATTTTGATTTTATTATTAAAACCACTAGTATTAGCAACAACCTCTTTGGTCATTTCTATGTCTCTATCTTTGGCAACAAACTCTGCATTTACATAGTTTATTTGATCTCCAATAGATTCTCTAAGTACACCTACAGTAGCATAAGTACCCATAGACTCTATATATTCACCTATATCACCTTTGGCAGTGACTTTGATAGATTTTATAGCACTTTTAGTGACTTGTGCACTTAGGTGACCCATTTTTTGGATTAATTCTAAAAATGGTTTTACATATTCTGGTAACTCATTCTCTTTTATTGGAAGGTTCAGAGCATTAGGATATGAAATTCCTTTTGCTGCATCAATAGCTTGTTGTGCTGCTTGAAGTGCAATATTTTTTTGAGACTCTTTTGTGTTTGCACCTAAATGTGGTGTAAGCGTAACATTGTCTAAGTCCAAAAGTGGGTGGTCTGTGGCTGGTTCTTTGTTGAATACATCAATACCACCCATAGCAATTTTACCACTTTTAAGACCTTCAACAAGAGCCTCCTCATCATATAAACCACCTCTAGCACAGTTTATAAGGATAACACCATCTTTCATTTTGGCAATCTCTTCTTTGCCAATCATTCCAATAGTTTCACTATTTTTTGGTGTATGGATAGTAATAATATCACAGGCTAAGATGTCTTCAAAGTTTTGAGTATAGCCCATATCAAGATTCATAGCTTTACCTGCATCTACATAAGGGTCATAGACCAAAACATCCATCTCAAAAGCTTTGCTACGAATACCTACACGAGAACCAATATTACCAAAACCAATAATACCTAATTTTTTATCTTTTAGTTCTGTTCCATACCAATCTTGTCTTCTCCATACACGGTCAATCTTAAGATTATTATGTGCATAAGGGAATTTTCTAACACATGAAAGCATATGTGTCATAGTAAGCTCAACAGCAGCGATTGTATTAGCTGTAGGGACATTCATCACTACAATACCTTTTTTACTACAACCATCAATATCAACATTATCCACACCAACACCAGCACGAACTACGGCTTTAACATTATGTGCATACTGAAGGAACTTATCATCAACATCTGTTGAGCTTCGAGTAATAGCAATATCGGCTTTTGGGATAATTTCTTCTATAAGCTTGTCTTTTGGCTCATCAGATGCATTGATCATTTCGATCTGTGCATCTGAGGCTAAGAGATCTAAGCCTGTTTGGTGTATATGGTCACATACTACAACTGTAATCTTTGACATTAAACAGCCTCTTCTTTCACTAATTTTATTTAATTATTTAAATTTTCCTTGCAATGCGTCACCCAATGTCATGCTATCATCTTGATCCATGTTGAGTTGATTCATTGCTTCTCTCTCTTCTTGTCTTTCAAGTCTTTTTACAGAGACTCTAATACGGTCATTGTTTGCATCAATAAAACTAATTACTGCTCTAATCTCTTGACCTTTTTCAATCTCATCGGCTTTGATAGGATGAAGATCTTCTGTACGAATAAGTGCATCAACATTAGGAACAAGAGAGATAAATACACCAAAGTCTTTTTGGTCTTTAACTGTACCTGTGATAATGTCTCCAACTTTATGTGTATCTGTAAATGCTTTTACAGGAGAATCTTCTAGTGCTTTTTTGCTTAGAGAAATTTTTCCTGCATCTTTATCAATTTTGATAATTTTTACTTCAACTTCATCACCAGACTTTAAAATATCTTTAGCATTTTGTGACTTATCCCAAGAGATCTCTTGATTATGTAAAAGTCCTTCTACGCTATCAATTTTGATAAATGCACCAAAGTCAGTTAATGATGATACTACACCCGTTACTACATCACCAACTTTATAGTTTTGGCTAAATGCATCCATTGGTTTAGGAAGGAGAGTTTTAAGACTTACTCTTAATCTTCTTCCTTCTTTATCAATTTCGATTACTTCAACATTAATCTCTTCATTAATAGTTAGGTAATCTTTTGGATGTTTTACATTTTTATCCCAAGATACTTCAGATACATGTAAAAATGCTTCAAGATCTTCACCAAGGTCTACAAATACACCATACGGTTCAATATTACTAATAGTAGCAGTAACAGTATCACCAACACCGATAATACTATCAATATCTCTCCAAGGATCAGGATTAGCATCTTTTACTGATAGAGATAAGTGTCTTTTCTTTTTATCATAATCAAGAGCAATAACATTAATAATATCACCCTCTTCAAAATATTTAGAAGGGTTTACTGGACCTTTGTGTGAAATTTGTGAGTAATGAACCAATCCGTCCATACCACCAACATCAACAAACATACCATAACTTGTAATCTTTTTGATAACACCTTCAACAATATCTTTGTTTTCAAGGAGTTTGTCAACAATTTCTTGAACTCTAGCTTTATCTCTTTCGATAAGCTCTTTACGAGAAATTACTACAGAACTCTTATCTTTATCAACTTTTACGATAACAGCTTTTACTTTTTTACCTATAGCATCAATTTTTGAACTTAAGTAAGAAAGTGTTCGTGGCATAAAGAATTCAAGACCTTCACAGTCTACAACATAGCCACCTTTATTTTTCTTGGTTACAACACCTTCGATAATATACTCTTGTTCATCATCATATTCTGTGATAAACTCATTAAGTGCAGCTCTCTTTTTGGCCATATCGTGAGATACCATTGGTCTCTCACCTCTATTACCTGTAACAACTACATCAATAGTGTCACCCTCTTTGAAGATCATTACACCATCTTCATCTTTAAGTTGGTCGATAGGAAGGAATGCTTCATTTTTTCTACCAATATCAATGATTGCTTGCTCTTCTTCTTCAACAATCTTAACAATAACACCCTCTACCAAGTCACTCTTTGAATCTGATTTTTTAAACGATTCCTCAAGCATCGCTTCAAAATCTACATCTTCTATTTCGATATCTTCGAACTTCATACTGCCACATCCTTATATTAAACCTATTTTGGTCGTCATTATACCTTTTTAAATTTAAAGTTGTGTAAGTGTCCTAATCTTATCAATTACATTTTGTACAATCCAATCAGGAGTTGATGCTCCTGCCGAGATTCCACATAATGCTTTATTATTAAACCACTCTTGGCTAAGTTCTTGCTCATTTTCTATTAGGTAGCTATCATTACATTTATGTTTACAAATAGAGTGAAGTTGCTTGGTATTAGAAGAGTGTTTGCCACCAATAACAATCATTACATCAGCCTTTTGAGCCAAGTCTGATGCGGCATCTTGGTTTTCAAAAGTTGCATTACAAATAGTATTAAAAATTCTAACCTCTTTATGTTTGAGTATTAATGCAGAAGTTATTTTGAGAAAATCTTCAGGTTTTCTTGTTGTTTGTGCTACTACAGCTACTTTGGATTTAAGTGGTAATGCTTCTAACTCTTGTTCGTCAAGTACAATAAAAGCATCTTTTAAATTTTTGGCATAGCTTACCACTCCTTTTATCTCAGGGTGATTTTTATCTCCAAATATCACTATGCTGTATCCCTTTTCACTCATGTGTTGTACTATTTTTTGAGGAGTAGTAACATAAGGGCAGGTGGCATCAATTATTGTAGTCTCTTGACTTTTGAGTGCTTCTAACTCTTTTTTTGGAATACCGTGAGTACGAATAACTACAGAGTCATTATCTTTTACATCATCTAACCCATTTGCAAGACCAATATTAAAGCCCTCTTGTAGTCTATTAATCTCATCTTTATTATGGATTAATGGACCATAAGTCTTGCTTCCTGGATTCTCTTCGGCTATTTTGATAGCCCGTTTAACACCAAAGCAAAATCCATAAGTTGAAGCTAGAACAATTTTCATTTTTTTATCTCTGTAATTTGAGAAAGAATATCAAAGAAATTTGGAAAAGAGGTATCAATACATGCAACATCTTCTATTATCATACCATCTAAAAGACCAGCAATTGCAAAACTCATAGCTATTCTATGGTCACCATGGCTATTAATAGTAGCTGATTTAATCTCTCCACCTATTACAGAGTATCCATCTTCTACTTCTAGTGTTTCTACACCACAAGCATTAAGTCCATTGACTACTGTAGCAATACGGTCACTCTCTTTGACTCGAAGCTCTTTAGCATTTTTAATTTCACTTGTACCTTCAGCTACAGCCATAGCTATAGAAAGAGCAGGAAGTTCATCAATAAGCCACGCAATATTAGACTCTACAGTAATAGCATTAAGTTTTCCATTATAAGCAACAGAAATATCACCTATTGGTTCATAAAGATTTTCTTTTTGAATATACTCTATTTTTGCACCCATACTCTCTAGGGCTTTATATGCTCCAATACGCGTGGGGTTGAGTGTAACATTTTTGATAACTACTTTTGCATTAGGAGTAATGGCCGCTCCTACTGCAAAGAAAAATCCACTTGATGGATCTGCGGGTACTCGCATCTCTAAAGGATCAAGAGGTTTGCTAAGAGGTTCTATCTCTATCCAGCCAAATTTTCCACTATGAAGATCATCTATTTTTTTGACATTAGCACCCATGCCACTAAGCATTCTCTCTGTATGGTCACGACTTAAAGAGGTCTCTTTGTAGTAACTTGTGCCTGTAGCATGTAGACCAGCTAAGATAAGTGCTGATTTTATCTGTGCTGAATCTATAGGAGATTTATATCGAAAAGGGACTAATCTACTTCCACGAATACATAACGGTGCTAAGTTTCCCTCTTCTCTCCCATCAATTTCTGCTCCAATACTTCGTAAAGGTTGTACCACACGCTTCATTGGACGATGACGCAAATATTTATCACCTGTCAAAACAAAAGAACCAGAAGTTCCTGCTAGTAAACCAGCATAAAGACGCATTCCTGTACCTGCATTACCACAATCTAGTATATCATCAGGTTCACCAAATTTACTAGGAGGTGTAATCTCTACTTCACCGCCCTCTCTTTTAATTGTTGCACCTAGTTGCTTAGCAATATTTAATGAGTTAAGTGTATCTTCACCCAATAAAAAGTTGCTTATTTTTGATGGTTTGTCACTTAAAAGGGAAAACATTGCACATCTATGAGAGATAGATTTATCAGGAGCAATATCAGTACAGACCAAGTCAAATGCTTGGTTATTTTTTAAGATAGTAATATTTTTCATCGTAAAGTTGCTCCAGAAGTCTTATTAAGTTTGTCTAGTACCAAAGAGGTTACGCTCTCTATATCATTCTCTTCAAGTGTTTTACTTATAGATTGGATAAAGAGTCTAATAGTAAGACTTTTTTGTGTGCCAAGTTGTGTATCTTGATATATGTCTACAGGGTAATAAGAGCTAAGTAATTCTATATCAAGAGAAGAGATAGCATCACTAATAGCACTATAAGGTGTAGATTCATCTATAACAAGGCTTAAGTCTTTGTAGACTCCTTGGAATTTAGAGATAGGTGTAGCATTGATATGTTTAGGTAAAAGAGCATCAAAATCTATCTCTGTAAAGAATGTATCAGGTATATTATACTGTTCTTGAATGGTTGGATGTAGTTTACTTATATATCCACATCGTTTTCCATTAAATATAATATCTGCTGATTGATACGGATGAATAAAATCATTTACTTCACGGCAGGCAACAAGTTCAAACTCACCAATAACCATAGAGACTCTTTTGGTAAATGAAGCAAAGTCTATTTTGTTTGGTTTTCCACTATTAGAAATACTCTCTAATTCATTTTGTCCAGAGAAAACCATAGCAAATTTTTCTGTTTGGACTCGGAAACTATTAAAAACTGCTCCAATTTCAAATAGAGCTATAGATTTTTGTGTATAGCTTACATTTCTTTTTATCGCATCCAAAAGGTTCAAAACAATAGTACTTCTTAGTGTATTTAAGTCCTCAGCAATAGGGTTAGTTAGATCTAGCTTTTCATTTACTGTACTAAATCCATATTTTTCCAATTTACTTCGTTCACAAAATATATAACTAACATTTTCATAAAATCCTGTAGCACAAGCACTTTGACGAAGTGATTTTTTAAATTGATACTGTGATGTTGTCTGATTGAGTTTATTAGACTCTATAAATGCTAATGGTTTTGACTCAATATTATTAATACCTACTATACGCACTATCTCTTCGGTAATATCTTGGATATGAGTAATATCATGTCTAAAACGAGGAATTATTACTACTATTTTACTTCCTCCAGCATTTGTAACTCCAAAGCCTAGAGCAGTTAATATAGTAATAATTGTACTTTTACTAATCTCTTTTCCAATAATTGCACTTATCTCATCAGTATCAATACCTAAACGAAGCTCTTCCCACTCATTTTCTACAGTAAGATAACCCTCATAGCATTTTCCTTTGGCATATTTTTCTAATAGGAGTGTGCTAAATTCAAGACCAAATGCTATATTTGGTTCACTTCCTCTAGAAGTTTTATAATAGAGTTCATCTTTATTATAGCTTCCATCAAAAACAGCATTTACAAGTATATCAGGATGAATATAACTAGCTTCCAAAAGTAAAAGAGAGTCTTTGTCTTTTGCCTGTTTCTCTTGATTTTGGTTAACTCCTAGTAGAGAAATTTCTTTCTCTTGAGAACTGATAGTAATAATACCTCTTTCCTGAGCATTTACCTGAAGACGAATTCTCTCATCATCATCTTTTAAGGAAGTGGCACTATATGCTCGAAGTATAACACCTGTAGTATGCGTTGCATAGCTAAGTATATTTTCAAGTTTATCACCAAGAGCAATATTTACCATAGCAAGACGAAGAGTAAGTAACAGAGGTGTATGAAGTGATTCTATGTGTGTAAGAACATAACTTAAATCAGCCTCAATAATACCATTAGCCTGAATGTCCGCTACGCGTGCTACACCTAATTTTTCTTTGTGTGTACTTTCATAAACAAATGGTTTCATCTCTCGTTCTAATGCTACACTCAAATCTCTTGCTACTCCATGAATACTCAAACAATCACCTCTATTTGCGGTAAGTTCAAGTTCAATAACAGTATCTGTAATAGTGTCATAGCTTCCTAGCTCACAACCTACCTCTAGTGTACCAATACTCTCATCAAGTATCATAATGCCTTTTCCTGTATCAGGTAAACCAAGCTCTGAAGAGGCACATACCATACCTGCACTCTCTACACCACGAAGTTTTGCATCTTTAATTATAAAATTATCAGGAAGCACTGCACCCACAGTAGCAACAGCCACAAACTTGGCATCTACTACATTGGCCGCACCACAAACAATTTGTAGAGTTTTATCTCCTACATCTATTTGACAAACATTAAGTTTATCTGCATCTGGATGTTTTTCGCAAGAGAGTATTTTTCCTACAACAACTTTTTTTGGTATTGTATAACGCTCAATACTATCAACTTCTAACCCAATAGAGTTAAAAGTCTCATAGAGTGTTTCATTAGAAATACCTTCAAGATTTACAAACTCATTTAACCAATTTTTAGTTACTATCATCTAAACTGCTCCAACAGACGAATATCTCCTTCAAAGAGTGATCTCAAATCAGGAACTTTGTGCATAAGCATTGCAAAACGCTCTACACCTAAGCCAAAGGCATACCCACTAACATCGTCATATCCAACTGCTTTAAATACATTAGGATCGACAATACCACATCCTAATACTTCTAACCAACCTGTATGAGAACAGACTCTACATCCATCACCTGCACAGAAAATACAAGATATATCAACCTCGGCAGATGGTTCGGTGAATGGGAAAAAACTAGGTCTAAATCGTACTTCAACATCTCCAAACATATAATGTAAAAAATCAGTAAGTATAGATTTAAGGTTAGCAAAACTTACTGTGCCACTCTCATCTACTACTAATCCTTCTACTTGATGAAACATAGGAGTATGTGTTAAATCATAATCTCGTCTAAATACAGATCCTGGAGATATAATTCGTATAGGTGGTTTGGTTTTGAGCATTGTACGAATTTGTACAGGAGATGTGTGTGTTCTGAGTAATCCACCATCATTGAAATAGAAGGTATCTTGCATATCTCTAGCAGGATGAGACTTAGGAAGGTTAAGCGCTTCAAAATTATGAAAATCATCTTCGACCATAGGACCATCTTTTACTGCAAAGTTCATAGCTACAAAATAGTCTATAATCTTATCCATAGTTTCCATCACTGGATGCAAGGCACCTTTTTTTCCTAAAGAACTATATAAAGAGACATCAATAGCTTCTTTTTTAAGCATAGCTTCTATCTCTTGGCTTTTTAAAAACTCATATTTTTCATCTACAGCATTTTGTAGCATAGCTTTTTTCTTGTTGAGTCCTTCAGCAAAAGCTTTCTTTTCAGGTCCAGGAATATCTTTGAGTTTTGCAAACTCTCCTGCTAATGCACCTTTTTTACCAAAGAGCTTTATTCTTATACCCTCAAGTTCCTCTAGCGAACTAGCTTCTTGTATTTTCTTTAATATTTTCAAAACAACCTCTTCGTTTTACTTGTTTAATAGAGGATTTTATCCAAATAATGATAATAGTGTGATTTAATAGACTTTTAGTTATGATATAATCCACTCTTTATAATAAAAACTAAAAGGATTAAACTATGTGTATATTTTGTAAAATAGTCAATGGAGAACTCCCTTGTAACACTATTGCTGAGAATGAAAACTTTTTAGCATTTCATGATCTTTATCCTAAAGCTCCTATTCATATTCTTATTATTCCAAAAAATCATGTAGATTGTTTTCAAAATGTATCTGCTGATATGATGGGTGGACTTACTTCCTTTACACAAGAAGTTGCAAGAATCATGGGTGTAGATAAGAGCGGATATAGACTTATTACTAACAATGGCGAAGATGGGGCCCAAGAGATCCATCATTTACATTTTCATTTATTAGGTGGTGGAAAACTAAAATGGGATCATCAGCATGAAGATAATCGTAAGAGCATTTAAGCTCTTACAATCTCTAGTAATTTAAATTAATAATACTCCCCAAACCTACTTTTAGATATAATCACAGCATTTAACTTGAAAAATATGCAAGAGGATAGAATAAGTGATAACATTAAAAGAAGCATTAACAAAAAGTAAAGAGGAGATAGCAACACTTAGGGTGGAGCTAGAGGCAAAAGCCAAAGAAAGTGGGCTTAATGCCTATATTGGTTTTGAGTCCTCAGGTGAGGGTGTCCCTATTCTTATCAAAGATAATATCCAAGTAGAGGGCTGGTCTGTTACGAGTGGCTCAAAAATACTTCAAGGCTATATAGCCCCTTATGAAGCTACAGCTATAACAAATCTAAAAGCAAATGGAATGATGGCTTATGGTCGTTCTAATATGGATGAGTTTGCTATGGGTTCTACTACAGAAAGTTCATATTATGGTGTAACAAAAAATCCTTATGGAACAGATAGAGTACCAGGTGGATCATCGGGTGGCTCAGCTGCTGCAGTAGCTTCTGGTATAGCAATAGCAGCATTAGGTTCAGATACAGGTGGTTCTATTCGTCAGCCTGCTGCATATTGTGGTTGTGTGGGATTTAAACCTACTTATGGAAGAGTAAGTCGTTTTGGTCTTGGTGCGTATGCTTCATCACTAGACCAAATAGGACCTATTACGCAAAATGTTGAAGATGCAGCTATTTTGTATGATGCTATTGCAGGACATGACCCAAAAGATTCCACGAGTTCACAATCAGAGTGTGTAAGTATTGCCCAAAATCTTAATGCCAATAGAAAGCTTACTATTGCAGTGATAGATAACTATATTTCAGAGGCTAGTGAGTCTATTCAAAAAGCCTATGCCAACACAGTAAAAGCACTTGAAGATGCTGGACATACTATTGTTCATAAAAATATGCAAAATACCAAATATGATATTGCTACTTATTATATTGTTGCTACAGCTGAAGCAGCTACTAATCTAGCACGATTTGATGGTATCCGTTATGGACGCAGAGCAGAAGGTAAAAATCTTCAGGAACTCTACTTTAACTCTCGAAGTGAAGGTTTTGGTGATGAGGTAAAAAGAAGAATTCTTTTAGGTAATTTTGTCCTCTCTTCAGGGTATTATGATGCATATTATTTGAAAGCACAAAAAGTAAGACATTTAATTCGTGATGAGTTTACCGCAATATTTGATGAGGTTGATTTGATATTATCTCCTGTAGCACCAAGTGTTGCTCCAAAAATAGGAAGTATTCACGACCCATTAGAGATGTATAAAAGTGATATGTATACAATAGCTATTAATTTAGCAGGTCTACCAGCGTTGAGTTTACCAGTAGCCAAAGATGATGAAGGCATGCCTATAGGTCTTCAGCTTATTGGAAAAGCATTTGATGAACAGACTCTATTTGATGGCTCTTTGAGTCTTGAACAAGCAATAAATTATATAAAGTAAAGGATATAATAGATGAGAATAAAGAAAAGAGCTTTAACCTTTGAAGATGTACTACTCGTACCACAGCACTCGACTGTATTACCAAAAGAGGTTTGCATCAAGACACAACTTACCAAGCGAGTCTCATTAAATATGCCTATAGTATCTGCAGCTATGGATACAGTAACAGAGTACAAAGCTGCTATTGCTATGGCTAGACTAGGTGGTATTGGAGTAATTCACAAGAATATGGATGAAGATACTCAAGCACTGCAAGTAAAAAAAGTGAAAAAATCAGAGAGTGGTATTATTATTGACCCTATCTTTATAGCACCTACAGCTACAGTTGCTCAAGCAGATGCTTTGATGGGTGAATATAGTATCTCGGGTGTACCAGTAGTAGAAGAAGATGGAAAACTTATTGGTATTATTACTAATAGAGATATGCGTTTTATTTTAGATATGAGCGTAAGTGTACAGAGTGTTATGACAGCTATGCCACTTGTTACAGCCTCTAAAGGTACAACACTTGAAGAAGCAGGAAAAATCTTACAAAAGCACAAAATAGAGAAGCTTCCTATAGTTGATGAGAATAATATTCTAAAAGGTCTTATTACAATCAAAGATATAGAAAAAAAGATACAGTTTCCAAATGCTAATAAAGATAAGTTTGGTAGGTTGCGTGTAGCTGCTGCCATTGGTGTGGGACAATTAGACCGAGCCAAAGCACTAGTAGATGCTGGTGTAGATGTGATTGTATTAGACTCTGCACATGGACATTCAGCAGGCATTATAGAAACAGTTAGAGTTATTAAAAAAGAGTTAGATGTAGATGTAATTGCAGGTAATATTGCCACAGGTGCAGCAGCACAAGCACTTATTGATGCTGGTGTTGATGCGGTAAAAGTAGGTATAGGACCAGGATCTATCTGTACTACTCGTATTGTTGCAGGTGTGGGTGTACCACAAATTTCTGCAATTGATGAAGTAGCATTAGTAGCAAATGCTCAGGGTGTCCCTGTAGTGGCTGATGGTGGTATTAAATACTCTGGTGATGTAGCCAAAGCTTTGGCTGTTGGTGCAAGTTCTGTAATGCTTGGTTCTGCTCTTGCAGGTACTTATGAAGCTCCTGGTGAGATGATTATTTATAATGGACGACAGTTCAAAGAGTATCGTGGTATGGGGAGTATTGGGGCTATGAGTAAAGGGAGTACAGATAGATACTTCCAAGAGGGTACAGCAGCAGATAAGCTTGTACCAGAAGGTATTGAGGGGCGTGTACCTTATCGCGGTAAGATAGCAGATGTTGTCCATCAGATGATAGGTGGACTACGAAGCTCTATGGGGTATTGTGGATCAGAGTCTATTAAGGTCTTTTGGGAAAAAGCAGAATTTGTTGAAATCACTTCTGCTGGACTTAAAGAGAGTCATGTGCATGATGTAACAATTACCAAAGAGTCACCAAACTACCATTCATAAATTAAAGGAGGGTGTTGTGAAATATCTATTATTTCTTTTATCATTACTATTTGTTGCTTGTGATAACCAAAGAATAGCTAATGTTACAACACCCCAAGAGATGCTTGAAAAAGATTTCATATATATCTTCCCCTCAGTACCTAAAGAACACTGTTTTGCAGATAAACTTACATCCGATTTTAATGATATTATTCTTGAATTCAATGGATCTAATCCAGAGGTAAGTATTGTTGATCATCCAGTTACTTGTGCTACTTATGGGATTGATGAGTGTTCTGAAGATATTATAGAAGATGAGTTTACTCTGCTTAGGATTATAACTTGTATCTCAGAAGAGAAGCAAAAAGTCTGTATAAATGTTTTTGGTGAGGAGTATCAAGATAGTCAAGGGGTGTATTTTGAAGAGACTTGTTTACTTGGGGTAGATATTTTATAGAGTGCTGAAGTATACAGAAGAGAAGTAAAAGTTTCTTTTTTTAACAAAAGTTTAGCTATTCTATATTTTAATTACTAATTATAAGGATAAAATATGCAAGATCAAACACTCGCTATCCATGCAGGATATGAAAAAGATGCTCAAGGAACAATGGCAGTACCTATTTACCAAAGTACAGCATACGAATTTAGAGACACTGAACATGCAGCTAATCTTTTTTCTCTTAAAGAACTAGGAAATATATATACTAGATTGATGAACCCCACAACAGATGTATTTGAAAAGAGATTTGCTTCTCTTGAGGGTGCGGTAGCTGGTATTGGAACTGCTAGTGGTATGTCAGCTATATTTTATGCTATTGCCAATGTTGCTGAGGCAGGGGATAATATTTTGGTTGCAAAACAAGTTTATGGTGGTACAACAACACTTACAGGGCATACAATCAAAAGATTTGGGATAGAGACGCGTTATTTTGATGTAAATAATCCTTCTGAGATAGAAGCTCTTATTGATGAAAAAAGTAAACTTATACTTTTTGAAAGTATTACAAACCCTAGCGTAGATGTACCTGATTTTGAAGCTATTGTTGCTATAGCTAATAAACATAATATTCTAACTTGTGTTGATAATACTGTAGCTACACCAATCTTTTGTAAACCTATTGCATTAGGATGTGATATTGTTGTGCATAGTGCAAGTAAATATACCACAGGTCAAGGACTTGCTATTGGTGGTATTCTTTTGGAACGAGAAAATTTAGTAGAAAAAATCAAAGATAATAGTCGTTATTCACATTTTAATGAGCCTGACGAGAGTTATCATGGTTTGGTCTATTCTGATTTACCTTTACCACTTTTTACTCTCCGTGTACGGTTAGCACTTTTGCGTGATTTGGGTGCTGCTCCTAGTCCTTTTAACTCTTGGTTATATATTCAAGGTTTAGAAACTTTAGCTCTACGCATGAGACAGCATTCTGATTCTGCTTTGGCTATAGCAACTTTTTTAGAGAATCATCCAAAAGTAAAAAAAGTAAATTATCCAGGTTTAGAGAGTAATAAAAACTATACGCTTGCTCAAAAGTATTTACCAAAAGGACAAAGTGGATTATTAAGCTTTGAAGTAGAAGATATGCTCACAGCAAAAGCAATAGCAGATAAAACAGAAATATTTAAACTTGTGGTAAATATTGGTGATAGTAAATCTATTATTACGCATCCTGCAAGTACAACACATCAGCAACTCAGTAAACAAGAGCTAATAGAAGCTGGTGTCCCTGAAGGATTAGTACGATTAAGTGTAGGAATCGAAGATACTAATGACTTGATAGAAGATCTTAGAAAGGCTCTTGAAGCCTAAAAAGAAGTGTGATTATCTCACACCTAGAGGCTTCTCTTTGTTTAGGTTTAAAGTACCTACATATTCTCCATTTATGTTGTCTACAGTAATTGTTGCATCATAGGGAGGATTATTTTCTGCAAGAATAGGAATAAGATGGCTCAGTACTAGCCCATGATTCATACCTACAGGAAAAAGAATTTTATTACATTCTAGTGTATGAATTTTCTTTGATAGTAACTGAATCAAAGTATTATATACACTCTCATTCGTAACATAATGCAAATAATAATCACGCATAAAAGCAATATTTGCTATAAATGCCTCTTCATCATCTTTGGTATATATTTTACTCTCTTTAATATTTGCTATAAATTTATCTATTCTTTGATTGGCTTGATGTTCTCGATTTTGTTCTATCTCTTCTAGTCTATAACACTGTTTTTTGATAGCTTCAGAGAGTTTTTCTTTTTTATATGTATGCAAAGTCATTGTTGTTAGATTAATAGTATCTTGTTTTTTTTCTTCTAATTCTAATGCCTCTAACAAATCAAGAGAAGGGATAAAAAGCGTATATTTATCTGGTTTAGATTCATCAAAACTTACACCACCTTTATTTACTACAGGGCGTGAACCTACAAATTTTAATTGCATTATATCTCTACTTTTTCTACTACATTAAGCCCAAAACCACTAAGTCCAATAAATTCTGTCTCTTTATTTGTTGTAAGAAGTTTAATATTTTCTATACCTAAATCTTTGAGTATTTGTGCGCCAACACCAAACTCTTTGGCCTGTTCTTTGGAAATAGTTTTTGTATCTAAAAATATTAAAACACCACCATTTTGTTTAAGATATTCTAAAGAAGCAGTAAGAGATTCAAATCTTTTTTGATCTAATATAAGGTCAATATCTAAACCAATATTATGAAACTTTACAGGTGATGTTTGGTGTACTTTATAAAACTGCACAGCCTTGTGTATACGACCAATATGATCTTCATAAGTAATCTGATTTACTTTCATACCCATAAGCTCTATCTCTTCTTCTTTGATTCTTTGTACAAGTTGTTCATTTGCCAAACGGTACTCAACAATATCAGAAATATACACTATCATCATATCATGCTTTTTTGCAAAAATTTCCAAATCATCTTTTCGTGCCATCTCACCATCATCTTTGATAATCTCACAAATAACCCCTACAGGTGCTAACCCAGCCAAGCGACAGAGGTCTACAGACCCCTCAGTATGCCCTGTACGCACCAATACTCCGCCATCTTTGGCAATAAGAGGAAAGATATGACCAGGACGCACAAAATCACTACTATTAGTAAGAGGATTTGCTAATTTTGAGATACAGTCATCTCGCTCTCCTGCTGAAATACCTGTGGAGGCACTTGTAGAATCAATAGAGACAGTAAAGGCCGTCTCATGGTTAGATACATTATTGCTAACCATAGGTATCAAATCCAAATTTATAGCCATCTTCTTGCTAATAGGTGTACATATAAGTCCTCGTGCCTCTTTTGCCATAAAATTTACCATAGCAGGAGTAGAAAATGTACCTGCATAGACTAAATCACCTTCATTTTCACGATCTTCATCATCCATCATAATGACCATTTTACCCTGTTTAATTTCTTGAATAGCTTTTTCTACCCTAAGTATTGCTTCTGTTGACATCTCTATTTCTCCATGTTATTATTAAACTATAACTGTTATTTTGTAGCTATTATACCACCAACTACTTAGCGGTTAGAGGATAATTTAAAATAATTTACATAATTTCACAAAAACCCTTGACAACAATATTGATTTGAGGTATAATGCCGTCCACATAAGTAAATGACTTATGAGTGATGGGGTATGGCCAAGCGGTAAGGCATCAGTTTTTGGTACTGACATTCGGGGGTTCGAATCCCTCTACCCCATCCACACATTTTAATTGTCGCGGAATAGAGCAGTCTGGTAGCTCGTCGGGCTCATAACCCGAAGGTCGTTGGTTCAAATCCTCCTTCCGCAACCAAGATACAAATTTTATAAACTTCAATCACTCAAATTGATTTTAATTGTCGCGGAATAGAGCAGTCTGGTAGCTCGTTGGGCTCATAACCCAAAGGTCGTTGGTTCAAATCCTCCTTCCGCAACCAAAACCAGAATTCTCGCCCAAGTTTAAAAAACTAATATCATTCATTCTATCTCCTTAAACTTGCAAGATAAATAATATATAGTATCAGAAGAATATCTAGGAGATAAATGATAAACTTTGTATTTTCTAGTTATATATTCAGAAATCTTAAATTTAAAATCCCTAGAAAGTTTTTTTACATCTTCTTTTTTGTTAGTAAGTATTATATTTTTACCCTCGTAAATCACAGAAATAGTCATTTTTTATCCTTTTTAAAATAATGTAGATTTGACCAGTTTTTACCTATAAATTTATAAAGTTTAAGCTGAATAAGATTTAAAGATGGAACGAAATAGTTACCACCTGCACTCTTAGTCATAGGCTTTCCATTCATAATCTTAAAAATAAAACCTAAGTAATCATTAAATTCTTCTTCTATACCTTGTAACTGTATATATTCATATAGAGCAGAAATATTTGCATATACCTGATTATCCTTTGCTTCTTGTTCTTCTACAAACCAATTTTTAAACTGTGCATTTTCACTTTCTCTAAAGTACTTATATGGAACAATATCAATATAAATACTCTCTAATACATATATATTTTTCATTTTATCTCCTTTAAAATAATGTAGATTGACCAGGTGCATCTATTTTGATACCCTTTTCAACCTTTTTTTTAGATGTTTTTATTCTTGTATTGAGTCTATCTATACAAGAAGTTACATCAAATTTTTCTTCTTTATGTATCTGTGCGTGTTTCCAAGCTGTTCTAGTATTATGTGGCTTGGTTATCATTACATCAAATAAAACAGAACTATCAATAGAAACTCTTTTATACTCTCTAGAGTTCCTATAATCATCTATCATTTGTTTAGTTAGCATGATAGATCTCTAAATCAAAGTTTGTATTATAATCGTTAATATCTCCTAATCTCTCCTGTAAGAATCCTCTATAGATCATCTCATTTCTTACTAGACAGAATTTAGCAGAGTTCATAACATCAAAATCAAAATTGTGATAGAGAGTAAACAGAGATTGGTCAGTCATTCTAACTACTGGTACTACCTTTTGTAGTGTTGTAGACACTTTAACATAAGTAGTAGTATTAGATTGGCGGACATAGTTATATTTTATACCTTTATAAATTTGGTAGGTATGTAACGCAGAAAAAGTAAAAGGTCTAGTAGTTGACCAGGTGAGAGATTTTAGGCGTATAGTAGGGACTCTATAGACTTTACTACCCATCTTTTTTACTAATCTACCATTGTTAAAAATAAGGTATAGCCCACTATCTCCTATTATCTGCCTAGAGAAACTATCTTCTAGCATAAAAGTATCTTTATCTATATCTCTTTTATATATACCTGTATGCTTTACATCTGTTAGGTAGTGCCAATCACTCTCAAGCAATGATACTTTATGATATATATCTTGTGGTATAAGCGTTTGACTCGTTATAAGTCTTGGTATACGGTTATGAGTATACCAAGCTTGAAGGTAATCAACTTCTTTACCTTTTTTGACATCTACAAAACTCTTGAGTATATATTTGAGTATATACCCTGCAGAGGTTTCTATAGATGTTTGAAACCCTTGAGTTTCTTTTTTATCTCCTATTACTATATTTGAGAATCTTCCATTATCTCTAAAATTCAGTACTTGAGCATTTCTAGGAGCTGGGAAACAGTTATGAAAATGGGTATAGACTTGCCCAAGATATTCTTTTGGTATATACATAAGTATGTGAAAGTGTGGAACTCCGTTTTTATGGGGTTCTGTTACTTTAATATAGCTATAGGTATGACCATCTTTTTTTATTTTTCGGAGGGCATAGGACTGTGTAAAACGGTTAAACTGATGAGAGAGTACTTTGTATAGGTCTTTGTTAGTTAAGACCTCTTTAGCGTCTATAGCATCTAATATTTTACCATTTTGAGAGTTATTAGGTATATGCTTAGTATAAGACTCTTCTACCTTTTTAGTATATCTAGAGTAGTCTCCTTTAAGAAAATCTCTAAAGAATCCATCTAGTGTACATGTGAGAAATAGGGGGACATAATCTAAACTAAGGTTGTAAGATACAAAGGTATCTACCTTATTAAGAACTCTAGCATAGTATCTAGTGGAATGATTAGCACTGTAACTAACATCTAAGAGACTAAGCTCCTGACCAGTAGTAGGGCTAAAAAACTTATTAGACTCTAAGTAGTTCTTTTGTCTTTTTATTTTGGTCTTTACTACTTCTAAGTCAGTTTTAGTTAGTCCATAATTTATAGGATATGACATTTTTTTCCTTCTTAATATTCTCTGGTAAGCGTTGCACTGGGCTAAGAGCAAGAGCAAGAGCGAACGCGGTTGTAGGTGGTAGACAACTAACCCTATATGACCATTAAGCTAATTTTAAAAAAAAAGAGCCTTTTTTAAACTTAACTTAAAGCTCACATAGTTTGTCGAACAGTTTCAGTTATTTTCTTTTTTTCTTTTTTGGTCTAAAGACAAGGAAGAGAAAGAGAAAGAGCAAGAGCAACTACTTAGCATTTATTTACATAAACACGAAATTTCATTTTCATCTAAATCAAAATCAAAAGTTTTTTGTTTATCTTTTATCTTAAATTCCTCTTCTAATGTGCAAAGAGAAACCCACTCATAAGCATCTTTAGAAACTCGTCTATATACAAAATGATTTGAAACTGCATCATTATTAATGCACCACTCCTCTAATTTCTTAGCATACTCAAAATGATGATTATAATGCTTCCAGAGATTAAACCAAGATTTCAAAGACTGCTTTGGACACAGATAGCACCCAGTTCTAGTGTAATGTTGGTACAGAGGATTAAACAGTTTTTTGCTCTTAAGATATTCTGCTATTTGTAATTCATTCCATTTCCAATCATAAAGGGGGTATCTATAGTTTTCTTTTAAACGCTCTTTAGCACTACCTCTATTCTTAAGAACCTCATTATAAGTGTATCCATTATAATAAAGCACATCTTCTTCTAAATCATTAACAAATTTTTTAATCTGATTAACCTTTAATTCTCTAGTGCATATATCCATGCCGATAACTCTAGGGATACCCTTTGGTTTTCCTATTCTTTCAGCTTTTGCCCTATCTCCAAGAGGTCTTTTAACTAGATCCTCAAAATTATATTTAGACTTCAATCTAGTTATTTTTTTGTTATAATTTTTTTGGATATATTCATCTATATAGTCTATATAGCAATACATCACATCAAACTCCACAGAGGTATCACAGAAAAGAATATAATCTACTTGCATACCTAGTTCTAACATTCTTATTAACATCGAGGTGCTATCTTGTCCCCCAGAGAGTGTTACAATATGTTTCATCTTTCGCTCCTAAAACGGTATTTCATCTTTATCAAAAACTAAAGAACCAGTATTAGCTAATGCATGATAAGCATCTTCATAATCAAAGAACCAGCAATCATTAAAAACTAGATTCATATCTTTTTTGAATTGTTCCAGGTCCTTTACATCAAAATCTGAATCTCTAACCGAATGTTGTATTTTATCTATTATATATATTGTCATTTTCGCTCCTTTTTTAGTCTGCTAAAGCTTCCATAGCATCTTCTATATCTTCAAACCATTCACCTGGACAACTATCATTCATATCTTTTCTGAATTGTTCCATATCAGATACATCGTAGCTTTGTTCCATTATTAATCCTAAATCCACATCTATTATGTATATTGTCATTGTTTGCTCCTAAAACATACTAAAATCTATAGCATTGATACCTATGCTCTCTATAAGGATATTGAGGTGCATGTAGGTATTATCTTTGCTGTTTAAACTAAATAGACCGCCTACAATCGGTATAGAATTGAATAGAGGCACAGAGTTAACGACTGTAGAGGTATTACTCTTATTGAGTCCTGTAAGGAGTATAGATTTATCTTCTAATACTCTTACGCTACTCATATATTCAATCTTTTGTGTGATTGGCTTATCATTATTTAAGTCCAGGACCTCTTCAGAAGTAAGATTTATATCCAAGTAGACAAAATCTTTTTTGATAGTAGGGAATAGTCTTAGCTGGAGTCCTACATCTCTATATTCTACCTCTTCGGTAGTGGATTGTTTGGCATCTTCTACTGTAGCGGTGGTATTGATATATGGGATAGTCTTTACGCTCTTAAAAGCAGTTTCTACACCGTTGAGGAGGTGAAATCTAGGTGACTGCACTATCTTTACATCTCCTTTCTCTGCCATACTTGATATATATGCAGAGAACTGAAGAGCATCACGGATTTGAAAAGTGTTAGAGCTGTCTATCTCTATACCAAATTTAGATATATCAGTCCCTTGAGAGTAGTCAAAGTTAGAGCTAGATAGAAATATTGTGATTCTAATATCTTTACTCTTTATATTATTATCAAACTGATGAATAATTTTCTTAATATCTTTGTGCTGTTGTAGTGTTGCACTATAAGCAATTAAGTTACTAGAGGGCAGATATTTATAAGTTATATTAGGGAATATAGACAGAGCAGAAGAGATATCTTTAGCAGTTAAATTCCTAACCCTATAAGAATAAAAATGTATAACAACAGCAGGATCTACACTCTCAAATTTTTGTGCATTAAAACCTACACCCTCTACTACAGTATAATAATCTTTTGCTTGATTATATTTCAACTCAAAAAGGTTATCGGCTAGTACATCTTTGAATAATTCAAAAATCTCTCCTTTTTTTTGGTGGTTCGAGAGATTAAGAGTTATCTCGTAATCTTTTATACTCTTATCGAGATAGATGTTTTTATGGCTATCCTTGGCAGCCAATGCAACCAGCTGGTTAAAACTTATAGTAGTATCTGCAAAGCTATTTGCCAAAACCACCAATAATATTAATATCTTTCTTTTCATTTTTCGCTCCTAAAAATAATTGTAGAAAAGAGGGTGTAGCAATCATGTAAATGTTTGCAAAATCTTTGTTAATATGTTCTGTGCGTAAGTGCTTTGAATTTGTGGCTTTTACAACCTCCTTAAGGTCTTGTAGATTTATACTTATCTGGGCTTTTGGGTTGGTGCAGGTTTTATTAATGCAAGATAGCTTTATGTATTTTGCATTTTTAGAGTAAGAAGAATCAACTACTGCTACTGTTTTGCTAATAATTCCCTTAGTCTCTTTTCTATTTATTGCTAGCGGTAGGGGGGAAGACTCTTCTTCATCTGTAGTAGTATTCTCTGTAGACATAGTAGTACTAAAAAAGTGACCAACCAAGAGTAACCCAACAATAGCAAAACCGATAACATATAAAATATACTTTCCGACAATAGAAGAGGTTCTTACCCTATCACCAGACTTATAAAGTTTAAAAACTTTCTTATCATGTTGTAGAAAAATATTGCCATGCCCTGTGAATGCATTAAAAGGAACTGACATATGTTTTTGATATTTGAATTGAAAACTACCACCCAAAGTTCTAGAAGCAGGAATTGCATGATGAAACTCCTCAATCATTTTATGATATGTGTAATGGATAAGATTATAAGATTGAGTAATGAAGATAATATCAAAAAATAGATGCCTATGATAAGACAAAAACCAAGAGAGCAAAGTATTTTTATCACCAAAAAAAGTTTGTGCCTCATCAATAACAAGCAAAGTAGGCAGATACTCAGAGGGTTGAGATATAGACCTAAACATATCAAGAAAAAACCTTTTTAAAAATGGTAATTCATCTCTTTCTCGTATTTTTGACAAATAGACAGCATAAGCAGGATTACGCTTTACTATTCCCTCAGATAAAAGAAATTCTAAAATAGGTTTATCTATTTCATTATCAGGAAGATCCTCACCAAGTAGAGATAATTGCTCATCATATATCCCTCTACACTCTGCAACTATACCCCTAATATGTAGCCAATTCAGTGTTTTGACATTTGCTGGGGAGAGAACATTATGTTTTAAAAAAACAGTATATGGAGAGAGCCTATTAATAAGAGATGCAGTCTCAATGACTGACCAAGACATAAGACCAAATTTATAAGAGACTGTATTAATTTTAAAACCATTAATATTAGTATAAATCTTATAATATTTCTTATAATCATTCTTAATTCTAAAAGCTCCATTATAACTTTTACCACCACCGGGTAAACCATCTACGACAGTTACTGCCATTATATTTGACCCATTAGCATACCAATACGCCAAATTTTTTCAGAGACTTTATCAAGAAGAGAAAGGAATAGAAAACTTACTCTAAAGCCTAAAACGGTTATCAGAATAAAGAATAATTCTGTATAGAAGAAACTTAAAAGATCAGCTATGCCTGCACAACCCAATACTGCACCTAAACAAGAGACACCAGGCATTGAGCCAAGAAAATCAGATAAAGTAATTATCTTATTATATAGAAAAACCATAGCACCAAAAAAAAATAAAACAAGATTAATAAGAAGAGTAAGATACAAAGTTAAAGATCCAATGTGTCCAAGTAAAATACCAGGAATAGTCAACTTTGAAAGGAACTTAAAAATAAAATATCCAACAATTAAAGAAAAGAACATTAATACTATATCGAAAAATCCTACCGAACTATTCCAAGCTTCTTTCAAGAAATCAAACATCTTAGCTCCTTTTATAAAGAAATATAGCTATCATAATCAAAGTAAATTGAGATAAAAGAGAGAAGATAAAAATAATTATTGGTGAAACCTTCTGAAGAGGTACACATAAGTATTGAAATAAATCAATCATTTTTCCACAACAATCAAAAGTTAAATTACAAGAACCACCTTGAGGGATTTTAACTTCTGGTTTATCTTTAAACATAGTTGTAACAACTTCATACCGAGATTGAACAGTAGCAACCTGAGCCGAAATATTCTCTCTAAAAGTAGCAAATTCGGATATAACATTTTCCATTAATCTTGTAGCTTCTTCCATAGAAGCTGATGCATCCTTAATATCTTCACCTAAAGATTCGATAAGATCAGGATTAATCAGAAGCATATCTTCTTCCTCTAGATCAGTTTTATTATCATCTTTTAACTCATCTTCCTCCTCATCTTCATTCTCTGTTTTATTATTATCTTCACCACCACTATCATTCTCATCATCTTCCTCCTCATCTTCATTCTCTGTATCATTATCATCTTCATTATCAAATTTTGGGATACATGGTTGAGTTAGTCCAGGTTCATAGCCATCATCACACTCACAGCCAAAATCTGTTTGAGTGCCATGGTCTCCACAAGGATTATCAGGCTCTTCTTCTTCAGGGTCTTCTTCATCATTATAGTAACAATATATAGGGCATTCAATGCCGTTATAATCTATATCTATTGTAGTACCTGCCCCACCACCAAACTCTTGTATAGCTTGATTACAAGTAGATTTTGTAGACACAATTCCTTGATATTTGAAACCATCATGAGTATTAGGAGGCGTTGGGCATTCAGACTCTTCATCATCAGGTATACAGGTAAAATCATCGGGAGGATTCTTATAGTGAAAACCCTCTTCACAACCGTCTTCTTGCTTTGTATAGTAGCAATAAATACACTTTTTACCATCAGCTTCTAATACATCAACAGCACCATTACCGCCACCAAAATCTGCTATAGAAGTGTTACAAGCAGAAAGACTACTAGAAGTTCCCACGAATGGAAAACCATCTTTTGTAGATGCAGGATCAGGACAGCCACCGCCACCATCTCCATCAGGGTCAGTATCAGGGTCTGTAGGTTCAGTACCGTTGTCATCAGGGTCAGGCTCAGGGTCAGTAGGTTCAGTACCGTTGTCATCAGGGTCAGTATCAGGGTCTGTAGGTTCAGTACCGTTATCATCAGGGTCAGGCTCAGGGTCAGTAGGTTCAGTACCGTTATCATCAGGGTCAGTATCAGGGTCTGTAGGTTCAGTACCGTTATCATCATCTGTATCTGGGTCTGTATCTGGCTCTACACAGATGCCGTTTTCTTCTACCTGTGGAAGTGTACATTCCGTCACACACTCATAGTACGAGACAACATATTGAAAAAGCGAAAAATTCTCTTTTTCAGTATCCTGACCAACTTTTCGATAGGAAGCATAACTAACAGGAGAGTTGCAACCCCAATATGTATCGCTCAAAATAAGTTCTGTATTTGAAGTTGAAGAAGAAAAAACTCGACCCTCGGATGTAGAAGAAATAGAAAGAACACCGTCACATGAACATTCAGCACTTGCAAAACTAGAAAAAAGAAAAACTAAAAATAATAACCATTTCATTCTAATTCCTAGTAAGTGCTAACATAGCAAATAAGGGGGCTGTGATTACTGTAGCATGTATATAGATAGTATATATTGCATTAAAAGCGTTATCGTTAGTAAACTCTATTATTTCCATCTTTCTATCTCCTTGCTACTAATATGACTAAAAAATTAATTAAAAATAACTGGGTGAAACCCAAAAAGTGAGCCAACAAAGCCATACTAAAGCTCCATTGCTCTTGTGTTAACCCAGTTATTTTTAAGTCATTTTTTATTGTGCATTTTCCATCTGTATAGGTATATCCTGTTACAAAACTATCATAGGTAGCGTTCAAATCACACTCGCTACCACCACTACTTTTTGTATAACAGTAGACACCCTTACCCTCATACTCTTCTATTGTTATACTGTGTACACATATAAGAGTATTTTTGTGCAGGGAATCTGCTGTTAATGATAAGGTAAGGAGGAGGTAGAAGAGAAAGGACTTCATTTTAAGATGTCCTTGTATTTCTTGCTATATGGGAATAACCCCACATCATCGAAAAAAAGATAAGAGCATTAAGCGAAGCTGTAGATACTAAAGCATAATTAAATGTAAACTCTAACATATTTTTCTCCTATGTGTGATTTGTAATCTTTGTAATCCATCTATAACCAGAGATGATAGCTAAACCTGCAAGTATTCCTATAAACCAATGCGTAACATTAGATATCAATATATCTAGTGTAGGCAACATGTATTAGGTTTTGTTTGTAGTTGATGTAATTTTTCTATATCCCCACATAATTGCAAGACCAACCAGTATAACCCCAAACCATTCAGTCACTTTAGCCATAGCACTATCAAGGCTAGGTAAAGTTAACTCAGCACCAAAAGCAACACTAGAACCAAGCGTTAAAATACCAACTAATAATAATCCCTTCTTAACAGAAGCAGTCATAAAAAATCCTTTTAAATTAAATTTAGAGCCTAAGCTCATCAGAACTATCAGGGGGTTGATAGCTCCAATGAATTTAGTTTTTTATTGTTTTTGACTCTTCTGTAGTACTCATTATCTCTTGACCAGTCATTAGTGACTTTACGGAGTAGATAGACTTATTATCGTTTCTACTAGCTATACCGCCATAGATGGTAATACTCTTTTTAGTCTTCATAAGGTTACGGAGATACTGATTTAATTTTTTAAGGTCTCTATCATTGCAAGGGATACTAAACTCAATATGGGTCTCTACATCTATCAAGCCTAAATCTGGGTCATCTTTGGTTACTAGGTTTGTAGATCTAAACTTCATACTTGCATCATAGGCTCTCCCTTGATACTCTCCACTCTCTGTTGGTTTAATTGCTGTGATTTGGTCTACTTTATACGCTACGGTAAATCCTAAGTTTGTTGTTTCTTCCATTGTTTCGCTCCTGAATGATTAATATTGGTTATTTCGCTCCTACTGTGACCTCTTTGGGTCTAGGCTGAGAGGCGAAGCGAACCACCCAACAGCCCAGTTATTAAGTTAGCTCTTTATCCAGCTTAATACCATTTTGTATAGCCATTGCAGTTGTCTTAACAGACTCAGCAATCTTGAAATCGTTCTCAAGTCTCTCAATGTATGTATCCTTTTTAGGTTTGAGGGAATCCATCATAGTATCTATAACTATTTTTGCATTTTGTGGTTTTGAGTTTAGATAGCGTTGTGTTGTTGTGATATTGGTATGTCCTAGAGTATGTGATACTTTCTCTATGCTTATACCAAGCTCATTTATACAGTAGGTAGCTACTAGGTGTCTAATATCGTGGATTCTCATCTTTGGTAATCCTGCTCTTTTGAGTAGTCTTAACCACGGTTTTCGGATACCACTATATTTTTTTTGTGTTCTAGGGTTGAGGAAGATATGACCAGTGGGGTATACACTGTTTTGCATCTGCACAGCTATATCATAATATTCAGAAAGCATATTTACTATTTGATCAGTTAGTTCAAATGATAGATTTTTCTTTGATTTATTATGAGTTGCTGGTAGATATAAAATAGAATTGATTAAATCTATCTGTTCCCATTTGAGGTCTAGTACCTCTTTGACTCTTCTACCCTGAAGTAAGAAAAGAAATATATCTTTATATACTGGCTCTTGAAATCCTAGTATTGCTTTGATATATCTCTTTTGTAAATCAGGTGAGAGAGTAAAGTAGATTTTATTATCAAATCTAGGAAGCTCTACATAGGTTACTATATTGTCACCATTGTAGTAGTTCATCTTTTTGGCATATTTGTAGAGGGTTGAGAGTACTACTAATATATTCTTTACGGTTTTTGGCTTATGGTCTATCAACATATCATTACTAAATTTTTGGTAATCTATGTAATGGATTGTGTTGATTTCACGGTCACCAAACCTAGGAGCTATATGATTTTTATAATATCCAACATTTGTTCTATATGTTTGTAAAGAGATTAGCGGTCTCTTTAGAGATATATACTCTTCAAATATTGTTTCTATTTTCATCTTTCGCTCCTTTTTAAATGTGAATTATTCATATTCTGTATATGAAATAATCATATAATTAGAAATATATAGGAATAAACCTTTATTTTAAATAAAAATATGGTTATTTCGCTAAAAATTTTGTAAAATAGGAGTATTTCGTGACAAAAAAAGAAATATGTGAAAAATTAAATATAGATAGCGGAACACTTAAGAATTGGGAAAAAAGTAGACCAGAGCTTCATAAGATAGTAATTGAGTACTTTGGTAATGGAGAAATACCTAATTTAAATAATGTAGAATATTTAAAAAAGGAAATGATGAGAGCTATTGATAAGCTTCCTGAAGTAAAAACTAAGAAATTTTATCACCTTATGATGGCAGAATTAGCAGAAATGGGGCATTAAAGATAAAAAATAAATAGGAGCGAAGAGTGAAGACAAAAATAATAGGTATTTTGGTAGCTATTAGTAGCTTAGTATCTGGAGTAGAGATAATACATATAGATTCAAATAGAATATTTACACTTAACCAAAAAGAGTTAAATAAATTCTCTCTAGATCTAAAAGAAGAAAATTATCTAACAGTGAAAATTAAATATCAAACATGCAGAGCATCAATACTATCACAAAATGGAAGACAAATAGGAAAGACAGG
Organism: Sulfurovaceae bacterium; assembly: GCA_016744805.1. Taxonomy (GTDB): domain Bacteria; phylum Campylobacterota; class Campylobacteria; order Campylobacterales; family Sulfurovaceae; genus SZUA-451. The sequence goes on along the minus strand of JADGDQ010000009.1, from coordinate 24,241 downwards.
AAACATGTCAGGAGAATTTAACGAAAGAGTAGCAAAAGGAAAATACTATATAACTGTTAATCCAAGTAGCTCTTGTAAAAAAATAGAGATATTTACTCCAGAGTTTACACATAGAGACAAATCAGAAGAGTTAAAGAAAAATCCAATAATTATACTTAGTGATAAAAAAGGTGCAAAGATAGATTACAAACAAAAGTATGAAGAGTGCATGAAAAATAGATAGGGGGCGTTTATGTTTGAGTACTTCAGAGGAGTATACAATAACTTTTGATAAGTAGACAAGGGGGCGTGTGCGTGCGTGTCCTCCTACAGCGTAGCCCTGCACGCGCGCCCCAACATCACAAACGAAAATACATGGTAAAAGGAAAAATATAGTAAGACACCCTCACGCCCTAATCGGTTGTGTGAACATTTTTTTGCAAAAAATCGTCCCAAAAGGGCAAGGGCAGGGGGGTAAGAGGGAAAAATAGAGTATTTTTGTAGAAAACATTAAGACTCATAACCCGAAGGTCGTTGGTTCAAATCCTCCTTCCGCAACCAAGCATATTTTATTCTTAATATTTACTAGCAATATGTCTACTCAAGTCGACAATATCATTTCTCTTTCTATAACAATAAGCACATTTATGTCGTCTCATTCTATCTCCTTTTTAAAATAATGTATGTTGAGCAGGTACATCCTTTTTAACACAATATGATTATATTCTTAACCGATTTAGGCTTTAGAGGTCTACCACCATTTAACCCAACGGTCAAAAGTTTGTTAGTGAAATTTTGGTATTCTATGTACTTAATAGAGTTTATTTCTCTATTTCCAAATGTTGGAGCGATATAGTTGTTATAAAATGAATTGGTGGGCTTGATAGTTCTCTTACTTAAAAGTGGAGTATTTATCTCTAACCATTGGTAATAATTACTATTTTTACAAAATAAAAGGAATTATTTCTATTATGAACAGAACAGAATTAGCATCTCTATTAAAAGTAGACATTAAAACTCTTAAAAATTGGGAAAAAGATAAACCTGATTTAGTGAGATTTATCAATCTAGGTCTTCAAACTGATAAAACACTTGAAGAGACAAAAAAACTCTTAGAAAAGCTTGAAGAACTTGAAGAAAAGTCTAGTAGTGGGAAGTTTCAATTTAAATGAAATTTTCTTTAGTATTTATATTGATTAGTCAATATAGCTGGTCACATTTTGATAATTGCTCAAATGGTTGTATTAACTATAGGGTAATAACTCTAACAAGTAAAATAAGAAAACTAGAAAAAAAATTAGAAGACCAAAAATACTATATGAAAAACCTAGAGAAGAAGAATAGAGAACTAATAAAAATAGTTAGAAAAACAAATCCTAAATTTGAAGAAGAGCTACAAAAGTTCAGTAAAGAGTTGATGAAAGAGAAAGCTATCAGCAAGTTTAAAATTGAGTTATCTGATAAAAAATAGATAGGAGTGAAAAATGGCAGTATTTTGTCCAAGTTGTGATAAAAAAACTTACAATGAATATGAGTGTGATTTTTGTAATTTTGAAATTAAAGAAAGTAAAGATAAAACATATAACGAGATAGTCAATAAAAGAAAAAAGAAAAAATTTATGATGGCTTGTGATGTATGTGGAGAAAAGATAGCTGTTAAAGCTACAAGCTGTCCTCAATGTGGAGATACTAAAACTAAGAATCTTGTTTGGAAGATTGTAAAAATAGTAGTTCTTATATTTATAATACTATTTATAATTAATTTCATATTAAGTCTTATTGGAATAGCTATACTTGGTTCAGTTGTAGGTGATATAAATAAAGAGAATAAACAAGTAATCAAACAAATAAATCAAAAAAATATGAAAATGATAGATAATATAAATAATATGAAAGTAGCTCAATTTAATATTGATAAAGAGTATAGAGAAGCTCAAGAGAGAAAAGAGAGAATAAGAACAGCTAAAGAGAAAGAAGCAGAGAGAAAAGAAGAGTTAAAACTACAAAGAATTAGAGATCAAATAAGAGCAGAGGTAAATGCTAAAAGAGATCTAAAGATACAGATGAGTAATTAAAAAAATTTTTTAGGGGGCGGTTAGAAATAGGCATTTCAGAGGGGTATACAATAACTTTTGATAAGTAGACAAGCATAAAAAACAATCACTTATATCATCAGTAATAACCTAGATAAAATTTTTATTTTTTTGTATATGTACTATTTTTATTCAGCATCTCCTCTAGTGTCACTTTGACATTCTCTCCTAGAGCCTCTACATCATACCCACCCTCTAAGAAAAACAGAGATGGCAAAGAACCCAAATCAAGGATAGTCCGTACCATTTGTCTAATACCATCAGTGGTGACATCTAGTGACGCTAATGGGTCACTCTCATGAAGGTCATACCCAGCAGAGACCAGAAGAATATCAGGCTGAAAAAACTCATAAGCTTTGGGTAGCTCTTGGGTGTAGATCTCCAAAAGTTCCTTATCACTACTATTTGGCATCAAGAGATGGTTAGAGGTAAAGCCTCTGCCCTCTTTTTCACCTATATGAGCCTCTGCTCCTGTCCCTGGGTAGCTAAATGATTGGTGAGAGCTAAAGTAGAAGACGCTATCATCTTCCCAAAATGTATCCTGTGTGCCATTTCCATGGTGTACATCAAAATCAATAATCATCACCTTTTTATAGCCCTTGGCTTGGGCGTACCGTGCAGTAATAGCGATAGTATTAAAGAGACAAAACCCCATAGGTTGGCTAGATGTGGCATGGTGACCAGGGGGACGAACAGCACAAAAAGCTCTCTCAAACTCTCTATGTTTTATGCCATCTATAGCTACAACTCCTGCTCCTACTGCCATGGTGGCTACTTGGTAGGAGTCTTTAGAGCAGAGTGTATCACTATCTATAGCCTCCTCTTTTGCACTCGCCTCATAGACACGCTCAATATGCTCTTGTGTATGTACAAGTTGGAGCATCTCTTGTGAGACGGCTCTAGGAGAGGGAAGAGTAAGTTGTTTTTTCAGAGGTTCTATAGCCTCCTCTATGGCTCTTAGCCGTTGAGAAGACTCAGGATGAGAGACCCCTGTATGGTGGTTTTGATACAAAATATCACTAATATAGGCTACTTTTTTCATACTATTATCCGTTGGAGAGTCTACCAACCTCCTCAATAGCTACTTGGAGAGAAGCCATATCAGAGACAACAAAGTGTGGTTTTTTGGTGGCTCTACGGTTGAGACCTTTAAGCACCCCTCCATGACCAAACTCTATATAACAATCAACCTCTTCATCAAAGTTTGCTATAGATTGTTTGTACTTTACAGGCGAGATAAGTTGCTCTGGAAGTAGCTCTAGTGCTTGGGCTTTTGTACTATATTTTTGGGCTGTTACATTAGATACTACAGGTGCACTAAAGGCATCTTGAAGCATCTCTTGAAGCTTTTGGCTTAGTGGAGCTGTGGCACTTTGAAGCAGTGGGCAGTGACTAGCTACAGACATATTCAGTAGCATAGCTCTTTTGGCCTTTGCCTCTTTGAGGAGAGGTGCGAGTATCTCCAAATCAGACTTAATCCCTGCAATAACTATCTGCCCTACAGCATTATAATTGACTGCCCATACGCTAAGTCCTTGCTCTCTTTGTGTTGCACAAATCTCCTCTACCACAGCATCATCAAGCCCCAAAGAGACCATCATACCTACAGCTTGACCCTCACATGCCTTAGCCATAAGCTTCCCACGCAAATGCACAAGCTCTACTGCGTCAATGGCATCTAATGCCCCCACACTCACAAGTGCAGAAAACTCACCCAAAGAGTGACCAAGAGCATAGTGAGGAGTTGTGGGTATAGCCTCTTGGAAGAGTCTATGGGCTATAGCACTCACTAGCAAAATAGCAGGTTGTGTAAATTCTGTTTTTTCCAAGTCACTATTCTCTTCAAAAAGAAGTTTCTCAAAATCAATACCTGTTCTTTGACTCGCGTCACCTATCATATCTTTAGCTACCTGAGTATTATCAAAAAAATCTCTCCCCATCCCCACAGCTTGAGACCCTTGACCTGCAAATAAAAATGCACACTTAATAGACATGAACGCTCCTTAATTTTTTGATTATTCTATCCAAAAGTTCTAAAAGTTACTCATCAGGAGTAGGGTGTTACCTGACTTATAAAATCAAATATTACCCTCTCTGTGGTGTAGCCTTATCTACCTCACAGCATATATGCTCATCACTGATCTCTCCATGCTCTTCAACATATCCAATTCCCCAATCAAACATTTCTAATAGCAAGGTCTTGAGTCTTTTCCCTGCTGGGGTCAGTGAGTAGACAACCTTGGGTGGGACTTGAGCAAAAACCTCTCTATTGACAATCTGTTTGGCTTCTAGCTCTTTGAGTTTGACCGTGAGGGTCTTTTGAGAAATACCACCTGCAAGTATCTTATCGAGCTCTTTAAAGCGTTTGTCTCCACTAAGAAGATGCCATATTATAAAAAGTTTCCATTTATCATTAAAAATATCCAATGTTACGGCTATGGAACACTCATACTCTTTATCATTTACTTTATACATTTTTTTCCTTATCTATCTGTCATTCTACCCAAAAAATATTAATTTCTATTACTTACCTAAACTACTGTAAGAGTTATTTAAGGTATTAACTGCTACCATTTCAATACTTACCTAAATTACAGTAACAGAAAAAAGGGGAAAAGATGGAAAATAAATTTATGGAAGCGATGATGTTTCGACACGCCTGCAAAGAGTTTGATAGCAACAAAAAGATCAGTGATGTTGATTTTGATACGATTTTAGAGATGGGAAGACTTAGTCCTAGTTCGTTTGGTTTTGAGCCATGGAAATTTGTAGTCATTCAAAACGAAGCTCTCAGAGAGAAGCTCAAAGCCTTTACTTGGGGTGCACAGGGGCAGTTACCGACTGCGAGTCACTTTGTGATCATCCTCTCACGCAAAAAGCCAAGTATGATACACGGTTCTGAGTATATCAATGGGATGCTAGACTACAAGGAGCTTCCAGAAGATGTCAAAGCTCTCTATGGGCAGTTTTATGAAAAGTTTCAAAAAGAGGATTTTAAATTATTAGAGAGTGATCGCACGCTCAATGACTGGGCATCCAAACAGACTTATATCGCTCTAGCTAATATGATGAGTGGCTCAGCGACTATGGGCATAGACTCTTGTCCGATTGAGGGCTTTGATATGGCTCTAACAGAAAAATTCTTAACAGAAGAGCTTGGGATTGATACTGATGAGTTTGGGGCTTCAGTGATGGTCGCCTTTGGGTATCGCAAAGAGGAGCCGAGAGGCAAAACCAGATTACCTATCGAAGATGTAACGCAGTGGTTTAACTAAGAGGAGATTTATAGCTAACCCACCTTTATCTCCCTAGGCGAATACCCAAAGAGTCTCTTGAACTCTCTGCTAAATTGGGCTGAGTTGCTATATCCTGACTCAAAGGCTGCACTGCTTGCATTGTAGCCTGAGAGCAGCAGAGAGTGTGCGTTGTGGAGTCTGAGTTGTTTGATAAACTGTATGGGTGATAGGGAGGTCGCTTTTTTGAAGTTTTTGTGTAGTGTGGCTACGCTCATACTTGCGAACTTCGCTATCTCATCTATACTCATATCCTGTTTGAAATTCTCTTCAAGATATTTTATGGTAGGTACCATCTCATGTACTTTTGTATGGTGTCCCACACTATTTCTCAATATATGCCCCTGAGGGGTTTTGAGTATCTCATAGAAGACTTCTCTCATAAATGATCTACTCAACACCTCTATATCCATAGGACTCTTTACAATATCTAGTAGCCTCTCTAGAGAGTTTTCTATCGTTGTATTCATCGGTGAGATGGTGATTATCTCTTCGGTTCTTTTTTCGCACTGCCACGCTGTAAGCTCATCGAAGTTTTTGAGAAGCTCTCCTATGATATTGGCATCAAGATTGATGATCACCCCTAGGCAGGGATTTTGCGGAGAGCTATACAAAAGCTCTGACTCTACAGGAACCTTTACTGTACCTATAAGATAGGAGTTTTCATTGTAGGTGTATCTCTCATCACCTAGATAGAGGTTTTTGCTTCCTTGGACGATGATACAGATAGATGCAGGTAACACGGCATTGATTCTTGAAAAAGGTGCAGAGATTTTAAACACCTCAAGACCTTCTATCTCTGTTGTGTTTAGCCCCTCATCTACTGCCAGTGCTTCTATCTTCTCTTTTAGCATATTTACTCCTTGTGAGATAATTATATCCATAAAATGTACTTTTTTTAGATAAAAATGACCAGTTTGATATTTTTGTGCAAATATTTGAGACAAATGGTATATCTATAAATCGCATTACTTGTTAGAATTTAACCATAAAAATTTAGAGGAACTCAAAAGGAGGAGAAGAGAGTGAAGATATTATACTTTACAGCAACGGGCAATAGTCTCTATATTGCCAAATCAATTGGTGGAGAGTTATACTCCATCCCACAAATGGTTAAAGAGGGAATTTATGAGTTTAGCGATGAAAAAATCGGTATAGTATTTCCCCTCCATGCATGGGCAGTACCACCCTTTGTTGTAGACTTTTTAAAAAGAGCTACATTTAATTGTGATTATCTTTTTGCTATTGTCACTTATGGCATCTACTCTGCTGCGGTGGGCAAACATTTATCAGATATTGGCAAGGAAGCTGGCTTTAAGTTTTCTTACATCAATAGGATTAGAATGGTAGATAACTATATACCCACTTTTGATATGAAAAAGGAGATTAAAAAAGAGCCTAAAAAAAAGATTGAACAACATTTAGAAGTTATCAAGTCGGATATCACCACATATAAGCAAGGTATGTTGAAAGAGACTTTTTTAGACAAAATGGCAACTGCGTATATGATTCGTAGAGAAGGTAAGCCTTTTAGTAAAAAAAGATTAAAGGTTCATGTTTATGGAGAGGGGATTGAGAACTATATCACTGTAAATGACCACTGTACGCAATGTGGTACTTGTGCCAATGTATGTCCTGTAGCTAATATTAGGATGGATAATGAAAATGGAAAAATATCTTTAGATAATCGCTGTTTTACCTGTTTTGCTTGTGTGCATCACTGTCCTTCAAATGCCATTCATATCAAAGGTGAAGTCAATGAAAATAGATTTAGAAACAGTCATATTAAATTAAGTGAAATTATAAAGGCAAACACTCAAAAATGAAAAAAAAAGTTTTAACAATAGGAGTTTTTATGTTAGTCTCTTCAATATGTGCAAAAGAGTTGGGTCAAGTCAAAGATAATGAGGGTAATGTATACCAAACAGTAAAAATTGGACAGCAAGAGTGGTTGGCACAAAATCTAAGAAGTACAAAGTTTCAAGATGGCTCTAAGATAAACACAGCCTTTATCCCCGATGATGATAAGGAGAAGCTCTTAAAATATGGTAGACTCTATAGCTGGGAAGATGTAGCAGATAAGCGAAATATTTGCCCTATTGGCTGGAGAGTAGCCACTGATGATGATTGGAAGACTTTAGAAACAACACTGGGTATCTCCCAAGAGGATGCAGACAAAGAGGGGTGGAGAGGAGATATAGCCATCACACTCAAAGCCTCTCAATCCGATACACTATTGAGCAAATTTGAGCCATCAGAGGTAAACAGACATAAATTCTCTGTCAAGCCTGCTGGGATAAAGTGGAGAGATTGGTATTTTGTCCGAGGTATGTATGCAGAGTTTTGGACAGGGAGTGAAGCGACCAAAGAGAAAGCCTACAACAGAACATTTGCACACTCATGGTGGAACTGGCACAAGAGTGAGATATACCGTAGTAACTTATCAAAAGAGTATATGTTTTCAGTGAGATGTGTCAAGATCGATAGATAGAGGCAAAGGCATCTAATGAAAACTATAATAGTGATATCAACACTTATGCTAAGTATCTTTTTTATGCAAGTAGAACTTCTTGCATCAGAGACAAAAGTCAAAAAAGAGAAAGTAGTGCTGATCCATGGGTTTGGACGAAGCAAAGTAGCAATGTGGCAACTCTATATAGAGCTCTGTATGGCAGGATACGATATAGAGAGTATTGGCTACAGCTCATTTACCAAAAGCATTGATGAGATCAAAGCAACGGTCTTTGCACAAATCAATACTATTGCTTTTCATAAGTATGAGAAGATACACTTTGTAGGTCACTCTCTAGGTGGTCTCTTGTGCCGTGCTTATTTGGATAGATACAGAGTCCAAAACCTTGGAAATGTTGTATTGATAGGAAGTCCAAATGGTGGTACAGAGCTTGTTGATAGCTACAAAAAAGAGTGGTGGTTTGACTATGCTGGTCCTACAGCCAAAGTACTTGGTACTGATAAAAATAGCTTTCCAAAATCACTCAAAAAACCCTACTATCCAGTGGGTGTCATCGCTGGAGTCGTCACAACTCAGATGGATATGATAGAGGAGGCTTTTGATGGAGAGCATGACGGTATGGTTTCAGTCGAATCAACCAAAATAGAAGGAATGAGTGATTTTATAAAGATCAAGACCAATCACTCTATGATGCGTTACGATGATGAGGTAGCTTCTCAAACGATCTATTTTTTACAAAAGAGTTCCTTTTATGAAACTCCATAATGCAGGTTTAATCCACCTCCCTAACACAACGAGCAAAGTTAGAGCCTCTCAAAACATCACCTTGGGGACCATGAATAATAGCACCATTGTGTAGGCTATATGTGTCATCATCAGCATCTACAGCCAAATCATCAGTATCTATTAGATTGGTAGTATCTATTTGTGATATATCTTTGGGGTCGCTTCTTTGGCAACCAGCTCCATGTGCATCATACCATCCCTCTGTAGTTGTGTATCCTAACGCTCTACCAAAACTTACATAAGCACCTGCTGTTCCAGTTTCATCGGATGCGATATGAGTAGTACTACTCCAATAAAAACCATAATCACTCTCTCCTGCTTCATTTATAATTTGTGTAGAGTTAAATATAGCATTAATAGCAGGGGAATTTGTCGTATCAGGAGATCTCGAATAATCAACAATGCTATGCAACTCTTTGGCATCAGGCAACTTCCAATCTGTATACCCAGCTAATGTTGATGTTTCACAGTACGAGATCGCTTCATCCCAATTGGTTTCATTGATGTTGTCACTTTTATGCCACATCAAATTTGTTGCTTCATCTGTGATGGTTTCGTCACTATTATCTACATAATTATTTGTAGCATACGCTTCGTTATCCCTCACACACTGAACATAAAAAGTTTTATCACCACCCCTAAAGTTTAGTTCATACCCTTTGATTCTTCCATCTGCAAAGTTGAGACCAAACATCATAGTAGCATCTGCTACATAGTTGGAAGTAGTAGCCCATTGAGCATCAATAATCCTCTCTCCAGCATCAGTATCTCCATATCCAAAGCCAAAGAGATCATCATTGATAAATGGTATCAACACATCATTCCCACTTGGGTCACGCCCTGTAAAATCCATTAAGGAGTATATAGTTTTTATATCAGGAAGTCTCCAGTCTGAATATGATGCCAATGTAAGATTTTCACAATAAGAGATAGCTTCATCTTGTGAGAGTTTATCCACAGCCAAGATAACTCCATCACCATCTTTGTCTGCTGTCTGTTCCCACATGAGTCCTGTGTTGTTATCAGTCACAGTACCATCAGAATTGTTTGTATAACTAGCAGTAGCCATAAGATACTCTGCATCCTGTCCTGAACCAATACAAGAGAGTTCATCTCCTACACTATCAAAACATTTCATCTGATTTGTATCTACTACCTTATAGACTCCTGCTGTTGTTGTAGTATCTCCTGTATCATTACTAGAAGAGTCACTACCACAACCAACCAAAGCAAGAACCACTACCAAACTCATCGTTATCTGCAAATTTTTCATCTTTCATTCCTTGTAATTCCTAATCTATCAAAGTATATTATCTCTGCATAAATTTTGGGTAACAAAAAGTAAACGAATGGTAACTTTTGGATGGGTATATTTCCATCTCTTTTGTAGTATTGTATAGCTATCTGATGCATTGTAGGTTTCTTTTCTCTATGCTCTTAGATTTGTAGGTTGTAATATTGTGATTGTATCTTAGTAGGGTGGATGCAATCCACCATTTTGACAAGATGACTAATAGAGTATATCTCAAAGGGGATGCTACCATCGAAAATGAACTCAAAAGACTTATAGAAGAGAACAAAGTAGTACCATTCGTAGGGGCCGGTGTCTCTATGAGTGTTGTAGATAATAATGGAAAACAGATTTTTCCTAGTTGGGCAAATCTATTACAAATATTGGCTAAAAAGCTAGACAATGATAAAGAGGAATATATATTGTCAGCGTTAAAAGTAAAAAAAGATTATCTCTCTATAGCCGATGATATAAAAGAGTTTTTTTCTTCAAAGAGACTGTATCATGATGTACTAAAAGATATTTTTGATATAGAGCGAGAGCAGATACAAGATGACTCTCTAGCATTGGCGAGAGCTGTTTGGGAGCTAGACCAAAGGCTTGTCATCACTACTAACTATGACAAGGTACTCAACTGGGCATCCCCCAAGCCAGTTGACACTAAGTATTGGGATATTCAAGCCAAATATGAGCAGGTTTCATCTCTGCGTGATGGAGTCACCAAAGATACAGTATGGCATATACATGGGCATATTGATAATATAGACAAGATTATCCTGACAACAGATGGCTACAACAGACTCTATGGCAATAGTGCTGATGCAGAGTTCAAGACAGCCCTAGGAACACTCCAAAGCTATCTAGCACAAAAATCATTTTTGTTTGTTGGGTATAGTATGGATGATAGGTTTTTTGTAGATGAACTGATAAAGGTATGTGATACTTTTGGAGATAGTCATAGTGAACACTATATCTTACTCCACAAAGATAGAGAGTTACATAGCTCACTAGATAAAAAAGTCATCCCCATCTACTTCGATGACTACGGGCAACCTCTCATCAACAAACTCAAATCCCTAAAACCAAATAGAGACAAAATCAATCTAAACAAAATAGTCAAGCTCATCCAAGCACTAGGAGGAGACTCCGAGGAGTTTCTGAGTGCGTACTTTGGCAAAGAGTATCAAAAGATACTGCAAAATGAAGCGACCTACAATAACCTGAAACTCAAACTACAAACTACAGATAGTTCACTCGATAGACTCCTAGAGGAGAAAAAATCCCTAGAGGAGAAGATAGCATCCTATAGCCTCAACCAAGCTACCCAAAAGCAGATAGATAAAGCCTTCCAAGAGTTGCAGTTTGAGCAAGTCAGAGAGATAATAGATGGGTATCTGAAGTCAACTCAGCATATACAAGAGGACAGATACAAAGCCCACTACCAAAAAGCACTCAGCTACCTAGAGCAGATACGATACACAGAAGCAAAAGAGGAGATAGAATATATCCCAGCTCAAAAGATCGAAGATGCTCAAATGTCAAATGATTATGCTCGTATCTATAAACTTTGTGGTGAGTATAGCAGTGCATTACCCCTCTACCTCAAAGCCCTTAAGATAAAAGAAAAACTCCTAGGAGAGGAGCATCCTGATACAGCTACTAGCTACAACGACTTAGCAGGACACTATGTGTTAATGGGAGAGTATGAAAAAGCAGAACCCCTCTCCCTTAAAGCCCTTAAGATACAAGAAAAACTCCTAGGAGAGGAGCATCCTTATACAGCTACTAGCTACAACAACTTAGCAATACTTTACTACAATACAGAGAAGTATCAAAAAGCATACAACTCTATGAAGAGGGCTATAGAGATATTGGAGAAGGTTTTACCTCCTGAGCATCCTCATTTGATTAAGGCTAGAGATAGTTTGAGAGTTATAGAGCAGAAGCTGTCGTAGGTGTAGGGTGGGAGTGCTGAGTAGTTGTGGTCGGTAAACCGACCCTACCCACTTTAAAAAGAACTCTTCTTAAACTCATAAAACTTTGTAGAGCTGTTATCATCTTGAAGATTTAGAGATTGTACTACTTTTGGGTTGACTAGGTAGTAGCCTAAGATTGTATCTATTGTATCATCTTTTTCTAAGGTAAATGTATACTCTATAACTCTTTTTTCTCCACCTTGTATCATTGTATTTTTGATGGTTGTATCTGCTACCCATGGCATTGCAGGTTTGCCATCTTTGCCAATAACACGAGCAAAGAGTGTATCTTTGAGTTGTATCTTTTTGTTGGCTCTTACTACCTCTACTTTGAGTACTGCTAGGCGTAGAGGGTGGAGGAGGAGGGCATGAGAGGAGTGGTTTTGGATAGTAATACTAAAGCTATTTTTGTTTTTTTCTAAACTTATATTTATATATTTTGCTAACATCTCTGAGTGGTTATGGACTCCTGCAAAGCCATGGAATGCATGGACTTTAGTATCTTTAAACTCTGATACACTCCCTTTGACTTTTGGCATATGGCAACTTACACAGTTTGTACCATCCATCTCGTTGTCTATATTGGTAGAGCAGACATTAAGCCCCCACTTGTTCATCTTGTGAGAGTGACAGCCTATGCAGACATTTCCATTTTTCATAAGCTCATTGCCTGAGGTTTTTATTTTGTGGTAGGGTGATTCTACATGCTCTGTAAGCGTGCCAAAGTAGTTTTTTTCCTCTTTGGCTATGATATTTGTATTAGATTTTTTGTGAAGCTCTATGGACTCTATACGGTGGCAGTAGGCACAGCTAATACCTGCTTGGTGTGTTGTATTATTGGCATCAGGGAGAGCTTTTTGCCCTTTGGTTAGCATGGCATCGAGGTTATCTGCTGTAGGCGTATGGCATTTACCACATACATATTGCCCTTTTTTGTTTTTTTGTGGGTGTTTGTCCCAAACTGCTTTGTGGATAGGGTCTTTTTGAGGGGTAGAGTGGTGATGCACAGAGTTTGAAAACTCATTATAGATAGTAGCATGGCACTCTTTGCAGTCTGTGCTTGGGGCAAAATTGTGCATTGTATTGTTGGCATAAGTGCTTATTGTTAATACAAATATGAAGAGTAAAGTTTTCATAATATAGGTTTCCTTTTATAGGGCTTATTTTTTATTTTGATTGTAGCAGAAAGTAACTGATTTTATTGTAGTTTATGTTTTAGATAAGTTTTTCTTTTGTTGTTAGGGTATTTAATTGTAACTATTTCTCTTTCTTGACTTCTAAAAAATAGTTCTAAAATCAAAGAGTAAGTAGGCTTTGAAGTGATATTATGTTAATCTTACCATAATAGAAAATAGTGACAAGGTTAGTGTATGTCAGAAGCAAAGTTACAACAAATTAAGAGAGTGGGATTTATCCTAAAGCCAAATGCACCAGAGATTAAGCCTCTTTATGAGAAGATTTCTGGTCAAATTCAAGCAAGAGGGATTGATGTCTTTTTAGCTAAAAATTCTGCTAATATGATAGGCAAAAAAGGTATGGATTTTGATGATATGTGTAAAGAGGTTGATTTTTTGATCTCTTTAGGTGGAGATGGAACACTTCTTTCATTGGTGCGTCGTAGTTATGGATATAATAAACCAGTGCTAGGTATCAATGCAGGAAATTTAGGATTTTTAGCAGATATTGGTATTGATGAAGTGGAGTTATTTTTTGATAATCTTTTAGAGGGTAACTATCGCATAGATGATAGAATGATGATAGAGGGATTTATCCATAATAAAGATGGAGAGAAGAGAGAGTTTTTTGCTTTTAATGATGTGGTAATTACCCGTCCTACTGTCTCTAAGATGGTTAAGATTAGTGCGTATATTGATAATGTATGGTTTAATACCTATAGAGGTGATGGATTAATAATCTCTACACCCACAGGCTCCACTGCATATAATTTAGCAGCAGGTGGACCTGTGATGTATCCTTTGACACAGGCTTTTATTATGACTCCTATTTGTGCACATTCTCTTACTCAAAGACCTCTTGTAGTGCCAGCTGATTTTACTATAGAACTTGATTCTACAGATGATACAATTATTGCAGTGATTGATGGACAAGATGATTATGAGATGAGTAGAGGAGATAGATTGGTTATAAAAGGTGCTATTAGAGGTGCAAGACTATTGCATAAAAGAGAGAGAAATTATTTTTCTGTACTAAGAGAAAAACTCTCGTGGGGTGAAAAAATATGATAGAGAGATTGTATCTAAAAGAGCTTTTGAGTTTTGATGAAGTAACTTTAGATTTTGATTCTAGGCTTGTTGTATTAAGTGGGGCGAGTGGAGCTGGGAAGTCTGTATTGATACAGAGTATTCTCTCTAGTTTTGGGTATGCAGGAGGCGAGGCAAGGCTGTGTGAGGTGACTTTGGCTAAGCCCCCTTTACTCTCTTCTGATATGTATGAATTAGACAATGAATTAGTTGTGAAAAGTCTTAAAAAAGATCGTGCAAGATTTTATTTGAACAATCAAAATATCTCCAAAAAATCACTTAAGAATCTGTTTAGTTCATATCTTTATTATTTGAGTGTACGAGATAAGAGTGGATTTGAGAGCAAAATACTTATAGAATTGCTTGATGAGTCTATAATGCAAAGTAACATATTATATAAAAAACTTCTTGATACTTATAAGAGTCGTTATACGCATTATAAAAGTAAATCAAATCAGCTTATAAAAATGATTGAAGATGAAAAAAAGTTACTAGAGCTAGTAGAGTTTACTACTTATGAGATAGAAAAAATAAAAGCAATAAATCCCAAAGAGGGAGAAGATAAAGAGCTTATCAAGATTAAACAACAGCTCTCAAAAATAGATAAGATTAATGATTCTTTGGCACAGGCAAATGGTATTTTTCAGCTAGAATCATCCGTGCAAGAGGTATTTCGTTTATTAGAAAAAGATGATAGTTATTTTACTGATGCTATGAATCATCTTCGTGCAGATTTTGAAGAGACAGAGCAGTTAGCAGAAGAGCTTTTGGATATTAATGTAGAAGAGATTTTGGATAGACTAGAGCAAATATCTACGCTTAAAAATAGATATGGATCTATCAAAGAAGCTCTTGAATATCAAAAGATGAAAGAGTTAGAACTTAAGAGCTATAAGAGTATACAGAGTGATAAAAGTGAATTAGAGTCATTTTTGTTGACAGAATACAAAGAGTTAACTTTACTTGCAGGAGAGATATCACAACAAAGAGAACAGGAGGCATATAAATTTGAAAAAGAGCTTGATGGATATTTACAAGATCTAAAACTCTCTTATGCCTCTTTTGTTTTTGATAGTTGTGAACTTTCTGAACTAGGGAGAGATGTTATTGATTTAAAGCTAGGAAACTCCACAACTCTAACACTAAGTGGTGGTGAGTTTAATCGTCTACGATTAGCACTTTTGGTTGTCTCTATGCAAAATAAAAAAGCAAAAGGAGGAGTGATAGTATTAGATGAGATAGATGCTAATGTGAGTGGTGATGAGTCTATAGCTATTGCGTCTATGATAGCCAAACTCTCCACAGTCTATCAAGTTTTTGCTATTTCGCATCAAGCCCATCTTTCTGCCAAAGCCAACCAACATATACTTATTAGTAAAGAGGGTGAGTTTAGTAAAGCTAGAGTACTAGACAAACAAGAGAGAATATCTGAAATTACCCGTATTATCGGAGGAAAAAACCCAGACCAAGAAGCCATAGCTTTTGCCCAAAAATTATTGAAGGAAAATTATGATTATTGATACACATTGCCATCTTGATGATATGCGTTATGATGCAGATATTCAAGAAGTATTAGCACGAGCAAAGGCAAAGGGAGTAGAGCAGTTTATTATCCCAGCAGC
Source organism: Sulfurovaceae bacterium (assembly GCA_016744805.1). Lineage (GTDB taxonomy): Bacteria > Campylobacterota > Campylobacteria > Campylobacterales > Sulfurovaceae > SZUA-451. Next base: position 8,467 of record JADGDQ010000009.1, on the reverse strand, counting down.
AGACCCCAAGACATTACAAAGAGCTGTTGATTTATCTGAAAAATTTGATGCAATATATTTTGCTGTAGGTGTGCACCCTTATGATGCTTCTAATTATAACAAAGAATTTTTAGAACCTTTTGTAGGACATGCTAAGTGTGTAGCTATAGGTGAATGTGGATTAGATTACTATAGATTACCCAAAGAACCTGAAGCAATAGAAAAAGAAAAAAAACTCCAAAAAGAGGTCTTTATAGAGCAAATTCTTTGGGCAAAAGAGTTACAAAAACCACTTATAGTACATATCCGTGATGCAAGCGAAGACTCAAAAGAGCTGTTAGAAGAGTATGCAGGAGAAGAGGGTGGGGTATTACACTGTTATAATGCAGATGAATCACTGCTTAGCTTAGCTTCTAAAAATTTCTATTTTGGTATTGGTGGAGTAGTGACTTTTAAGAATGCAAAAAAACTTATAAATAGCTATCCCAAAATTCCAAAAGATAGATTAGTAGTAGAAACTGATGCTCCTTATCTTACTCCACATCCTCACAGAGGAGAGAGAAACGAACCACTCTATACAACATATATAATAGAAAAGATGAGTACCTTAAGCGATATAAGTTACAAAGAGATGGCAGAACTAACTAGCAATAATGCTCAGAAGCTTTTTAAACGATTATAAGGTAAGAAGTGAGTTGAGAGAAGTAAAAGGTGAAGGTATACTGTTACACTCTTCTTCTCTTAGCCAGTCATTCTCATTTACTTTATATCCAAATTCAAAACTATCCCCTAGGGTAAGAACTTTTGTAATATAATAATCACCATTTTTCTTTTTTTTCATTGGTTCTTCTTTCCATTGATTCCATTCACCTAAAAGAGATACTCTCTCTATAGGAGCTGTAGAAGAGAATGTAAATGTAACCCACGCTTTATTTCCCTTTTTTGTTATTTTAATCATAATAATAAATCCTTTTAATGAATTTCTTATTATATACGAATATTTCTATAAAGTTTTTAAAAATATGATATATAATTCATCATATTGTGTTAGAGAGCTTTTTACTGCTTTGTGCACCTAGCTCTTTAAGGTTTTGAGCTTGGTCTACTAAGTTACCTCTACCATGGCTTAATTTAGTTTTTGCTGAAAGAAAACTCTGTTGTACTGTATCGAGTTGTTTGGAAATTTTTGCCATATCTTCACTAAAACCTACAAATTTATCATACATAGCTCCTGCTCTTTTGGCTATATCTTTTGCATTTTTATTCTGTTTTTCTTGTCTCCATATATTCTCTATAGTTCGCATAGCTACTAGCAAGGTTGTGGGAGAGACGAGGATTATTTTTTTGTTAAGAGCATAATCATAGAGTGTTGTATTATGCTCTAGGGCAGTGGCTAAAGCTCCCTCTATTGGCATAAACATAAATATAAAATCAAGAGTATTGAGTCCTTTGAGATTTTCATAATTTTTCTCTGAGAGAGAGTTAATATGTTTTTTGATAGAGTCTATATGAGCTTTGAGGTGCTGTGCTTTGGCTTTGGAGTCTTGGGTATTGATATATCGCTCATAGGCTACAAGAGATGTTTTTGCATCTATAATAATATCTTTGTCATTTGGGAGTTTGACTATAACATCAGGACGAAATCTTTTATTCTCTTCTGTATAGCAAGTTACTTCTCTTTGAAACTCACTCCCTTCTCTAAGACCAGAGTTTTCTAGTATGCGAGTAAGTACCATCTCACCCCATATTCCTTGTTTTTTATTTTCACCTTTTAGTGCTTTGGTAAGGTTGATAGCATCTTGGCTTATCTGTTGGTTGAGTGTTTTGAGTGTGCCTATCTCATGTTGAAGGACGGCTCTCTCTTGGCTCTCTTTGGTATATACATCTGCAACTTGTTGCTTAAATTCATATAATTGTTGATGCAGAGGATTAATAAGTTTATCTAGGTTTTGGGTGCTAAGTGATGTAAATGTTTGGGCGTTATTTTGTAATACTCTATTTGCTACCTTTTCAAACTCTTCTTTAAGTTCTGCTTTGTGTGATTCTAATAGAAGAGATTTCTCTTGGCTATATCTATTTTGCTCTTCTATCTTGACCTCTAGGGTAGCATTAGTAGTTTGGAGTTGATGGTACTTCTCTTGAAGTGAAAAGTATTGGAAAGCCAAAAAAACTATAATAAGAAAGAGTATAAATAAAATTATACTTATATTATATATATTCATTTTTATCCTCTGATCTCATCATAATGAGCAGGGAAATTACATTTTAGTTGTGATGCTTTTATTTTGCTGTTTTGATAAGCTACTTTTGAAAAAATAATAACTACAGTATTGTCCAAATCATCTTTGTAGACTACACTTTGGAGTTGGTTTTTATTATCAAGTCTTATAGTATAGTTTTTGTTTTTATGTTTGGCTATATAGATTAGCTTTTTATACTGTTTTGCTTTTTGAAGAATTTTTACTAGATTAAAATCAGTATCTATCAAATAGCTTGAAACCTGTTCTAAGTCATGATCGACTACAAGAAGTTCTACGGCATTGGTACAGACCTCTTTTTTGGTAGGAGAGTTATAGCTCCATTTAAAACTATTAGGGGAAGAGAAGAGCAAAGAGCCACTATAGTGGATTTTTTTGCCTTTATCACTGGTAATGGTTTGTTTAAAATTTGCCTTAAAACTTGTAGGTAAAACAATAGCTTCTTTGCCCATTGCACCTACTACTAGAGTAAAAAGTAGGAAAAATATCTTTTTTATCATAAATAAATACCTTAGAATCAATATCTGTTACTATAGCAAACTATTAGTAGAAATTCGTTAAATTTAGGATATAATTAACCAAACTACAAAAAAGAGCAATGATAATGAACCAAAAGATTCAAACTCTTAAAAAAGAGCTAAGTAAAGTTATTATAGGTCAAGAGCAGATGATAGATGGGCTTATTATAGGGCTTCTCTCTAGTGGGCATATTTTGGTAGAGGGTGTACCTGGACTAGCTAAGACCACGACTATTAATGCTTTTTCTAAAGCTCTGGGATTAGAGTTTAAACGGATTCAGTTTACTCCTGACCTTTTGCCTAGTGATATTATAGGTGCAGAGATTTATGACCCACAAAATAACTCTTTCAAAATCAAAAAAGGACCGCTCTTTACCAATCTACTTTTAGCAGACGAAATCAATAGAGCTCCCTCCAAGGTACAATCAGCTCTTCTTGAAGCGATGCAAGAGCGACAAGTAACCATAGGTGATGAAAGTTTTGCACTCCAAAAACCATTTTTGGTTATGGCGACACAAAATCCTATAGAACAAGAGGGTGTCTATACACTGCCCGAAGCACAACTTGACCGCTTTATGATGAAACTTGTGGTAGGACATAATAGCCAAGATGAAGAGTTAGAGATTATGCGTAGGGTTGCTAAGAGTAGCTTTGAAGAGATTAGAGAGGTTATAAGCCTTGAGGATATAGAAAATCTTAAAAACGAGCTATCCAAAATACATATAGATACCCAATTAGAGAAGTATATTATTACGATTATCTCTGCTACACGAGAGCCTGTTAAATTTGGTATAGACTCTTTAGAGAGTGTTATAGCATTTGGTGCATCTCCTAGAGCCTCTATAGACCTCTATAAAGCATCCAAAGCAAAAGCTCTTCTAAGAGATAATAGTTTTGTTACTCCTAGTGATATTGGGGCTGTTGTGTATGATGTATTGCGTCATAGGATAGTTCTAAGCTATGAGGCAAGAGCCAAAGGAGTTACAAGTGACGCGGTAATCTCTACAATCATCAAAAATATACCCATTCCATAAAAGCGAGTAGATACAATGTTTGGTTTTTTACAAAAGATAGGCAAAGCTCTTATGACCCCAATAGCGGTACTTCCCATTGCTGCACTTTTGCTTCGCCTTGGATTTGGAGATATTTTTGATGGTCAAATAGCTATGATAATGAAAGGTGCAGGGGAGGCTATCTTCTCTAATCTTGATCTGCTCTTTGCAGTAGGTATCGCCTATGGATTAGCAAAAAATAGTGATGGTTCAGCAGGTCTTGCAGGAGCTATTGGATTATTAATAGCCAAAGATGTCTACCAAACTATAGACGAGAGTGTAAATATGGGAGTTTTTATTGGTATTATTATGGGAGTAATTGCAGGACTACTCTATAATCGTTTCCATACTATCAAACTTCCTGAATTTTTGGGATTTTTTGGAGGCAAGAGATTTGTACCTATAATCACAGCTTTGAGTGCCATAGTAGTAGGAGTTCTTGCAGGATACTTCTGGCACTTTGCACAAGATGCTATTAATAGTTTTAGCAGTGCTATTATCGGATTAGGTGAGATAGGAACTTTTATCTATGGTACGCTTAACCGTCTTCTCATTCCTCTAGGATTGCACCATATTCTTAACTCTATTTTTTGGTTTCAATTAGGTGATTATGAGTATATACAAGCAGGAAAAACCCTTATAGCCCATGGAGACTTATCGCGATTTTTTGCAGGAGACAAGAGTGCAGGGTTTTATATGTCTGGCTTTTATCCTGTGATGATGTTTGGTTTGCCTGCTATGGGCATAGCACTCTATCTTCGCACTCCCAAATCACAACGCAAAAAAGCAGGACTTATCCTAGCAGGTGTAGCCTTTACCTCATTTCTCACAGGAATTACAGAGCCTTTTGAGTTTTTGTTTTTATTTATAGCTCCTTGGCTTTTTTTAATACATGCTTTGCTTACAGGTCTCTCTTTAGCCTTAGCACAGCTTTTGGATATACACCATGGTTTTGGTTTTTCTGCTGGATTTATTGATTATATTATCAACTATAAACTGGCAACAAACCCTCTCTTGCTACTCCCTTTGGGGGTATTTATGGCTTTTTTGTATTTTCTATTAACCTATATACTTCTAGGATTTATGCCTCTTAATCTTTTTGATAAAGATACAGTAGAAGATAAAACAGAAGAGACTAACCAAGCCAAAGCGTTTATCCAAGCCCTTGGAGGCAAAGAGAATATTATACAAACAGATGCTTGTATAACTCGCCTTAGAATGAGACTCAAAGATAGCTCACAACTCAAAGAAGAGAGCTTTAAAGCCCTAGGTGCATTAGGAGTAATTCGACCCACAAACCAAACTATCCAAATAGTCCTAGGCACCAAAGCCCAAGAGGTAGCCGAAGAGATTAAAGAGAGCCTAAAATAGCCTTATCGGACTCTTTTTATCCCTTTGACCCCTAGTTTAAATATACTCGATGCACCACTACTTTTTGTTTGAGGAAACCCAACTAAAATATCAGCCTTTTGAGTAGCAAATACTCCATCATACTCTCTCCCACTCAAATTAGCAGAAGTTGTATACGCCCAACCTAATCTACTCAATAAGTGTGTATGAGGTGAATTTTTGATAACACGATACGAGTGCATATTAGGAAAGATAAAAGAGGTTTTTTGAGACCTTCGTACTCTATTTTTATGCCTTTGTGGTACTCGTGTAAAAGAGTTGAGTCGCTCCAAAGAGGGAAGAGCCATAATATAATGCTTATGGGGAGGGCGTTGTTTAATTTGGGTAAGCCTCTGCGGAGATTGCGAGATAAAACCAATAGTTGTATCTGTCTGGGTGAGGTAGACCAAATTAGTAATCAACTGATTTTGTAAATCTTTTTTCATAATGTGACCCACCAAATAATATATTTATGACAATAATTATAGCATGATACTTGATTTGTAGCAACTATTATTATATTCCTAAACATCAATAAGTTTCGAGGGCTTTACATCTAAAACCTTTGCAATTTTATAAATCTGCTCTAGGCTAAAGTGTTTTTTATACTTATAGAGTTCTGCTTTTGCTATATATCCTACAGAGTTATGGTCAATATCTAATGCTAGTTGTAGTTGGGTCATATTTTTTTCTTTTCTATACTTTTTTACATTTTTTCCTACTCTCTTATAAAAATCCTCCAACTCCTCTTCTGTAAAACTACTTAAATCCAAAATATGTCCTATAGGTATCTTTTTTCTAAGTCTATAAAAGATACAATTTTTAATAAATGCTTTATAAGGCATTGAAAAAAAGGATTTAATATGTTTAAAAGGTTTCTTCTCTCCCTACTTTTTATCGCTACACTGCTCCAAGCCACCCCTCCTAGTGAGGCTACGGTTACACGGCTCTATATAGCCACATTCGATAGAGCTCCTGATAGTGCAGGGCTAACTTATTGGCTCAATGAGTCAGGGCTTGACCTAGAGGGTATTGCTACAAGCTTCTTTGACCAAGATGAAACACAAGAGAGATACCCTAGTGGTTTTTCTCATGCTGATTTTATTGAAGAAATCTATAAAAACCTCTTTACAAGAGGTGCAGATAGTGAGGGCTTTGAGTATTGGCATGGAGAGTTAGAGGGTGCAAAAGTTGGACGGTCTGTTTTTATCTTGGCTGTTATCAATGGAGCATTAGGGGATGATGCAGATGTATTAGCCAATAAGCTAACTGTTGGTTTAGCCTTTGTACGAGCAGATAGAGAGGATGTAGAGGAGGCAAAAGAGATAATGCTTCTAATTACAGCGGATGCAACTACAGTAAATCCTGCACTTTGTAAACATACTCTTAGTGGATGCTACACAGCTCCTATAGTCGAAGAAGAGGAAGTTGTAGAGGAAGAAGAGACAGAAGAAGAGGAAGAAGAGACAACTACCTCTACTTCAGGTGGCTCTACAAGTGGTGGCTCTAGTGGTGGTAGCTCTTCAGGTGGGAGTACAACTACCCCAACAGACACCACAGCCCCTACGCTTACTATCACAGATAATGCTAGAGACCCAGTAAGTGTTACGCTAGTAGATAGATTATGGGTAGCCAATAGTGTAACCTTTACCTTTACATTCTCTGAATCAGTTACAGGATTTACAGTTGATGACATCACTGTAGCCAATGGTACTAAGGGAACATTTAGTGGGAGTGGAGATACTTATACTTTAGAAGTCACCCCTCCTACACACTCCACTACAGATATTACCGTAGATGTAGCTTCAGGTGTAGCAGTAGATGGAGTAAACAATGGCAATCTAGTAGCCACACAAGCTACTCAGGAGGTCAATACAGTTAAGGCATTTATTACTACTTGGAAGACGGATAATTATGGGGCTAGTGAAGATACTGAAGTGAAAATAGGGACAAATTCTTCTGGATTATATACTTATGATTATAGTGTAGATTGGGGTGATGGAGAGAGTGATGATGGTGTTGCAGGAGATATTACTCATACTTATAATACTAACGCTACATATACTATAAAAATTACAGGAGTATTCCCACATTTTTCGATGACTTTTACATTTGGTGCATCTGATACAGATAACTCAAAATTATTATCTATAAAACAATGGGGTACACAACCTTGGAAATCTATGAGTAGCTCTTTTGCAATGTGCAGTAATTTAAATGGAGAAATACTTGATAATCCCAACTTATCAAATGTAACAAGTATGAGTTTTATGTTTAATGAAGCATCTCTATTTAATCAACCTGTAAATAGCTGGGATGTTTCTAATGTAACTGATATGAATGGAATGTTCGGTGCTTTTGGTTCAAATTTTGGTACAATGGCTTTTAATCAGCCTCTTGATAATTGGGATGTATCTAAAGTAACTGATATGAGTTATATGTTTTGCAATGCAATAGTATTTAACCAAAATATTAGTAATTGGAATACTTCTAATGTAACTGATATGAGTGGGATGTTTTACAATGCAACAGCATTTACCCAACCATTAAATACAAATAATGGTAAGTGGGATGTTTCTAATGTAACTACTATGCAAAGTATGTTTGAAAATGCAACTTCATTTAGTAAACCTTTGGATGATTGGGATGTAAGTAGTGTAACAAATATGCAAGGAATGTTTGCAGGTGCTACTACTTTTAATCAAGATATTAGTGGATGGAATGTAGAGAGTGTTACTCATATGGGTAGAGATTCATCAAATAGCTATAGAGGAATGTTTCAAGATGCAACAGGATTTACAAATCAAGATTTATGGGGTTGGAATGTAGCCAATGTTACAGATCATACAGACTTTATGACAGATGCAGGTGGAGGGAACACAGAACCAAATTGGTATGGTGCTGAACAATAACTTCTTGTAAAACTTCTCAAAAGGTGGATCTGAAGCACCACTTCCGAGTTTTGTGAGATGTCTAATAAACTGATATTACAAATATTTAAATTAGACATTGGTCGATAAATCGACCCTACGCAATATCTGTTAGTTGTAGGGGTATCCCTTGTGGGTACCCTTCTATTTCTCTACGATAGTAATGAATCACCACTTTTTATCTAACTTAAATAATCTTGTAACGCTTTAGGGATAAGCTCCCCATTTGTCTCTTTGAGTTCTTTTCCCATCTTTATCACCAAATGCGAATTTCAAAAACCCAAAGCCCTAAAATAGGGGGTTTGCAAGGGGTTAGTAGTAAGATTTGAAAAAAATGTAGT
>JADGDQ010000058.1 GCA_016744805.1 Sulfurovaceae bacterium | reverse complement strand
CATTAAAATATTATAACTGTATCAAAGCCCAATATAACGCTATTTGGTTATAATAACTACTAGTAAAAAATGCTAAATTATACTTTTGATTGGAGTTGTCTTGAAAATTTTTATGATTTTATTCTCACTGATAAGTACAACTCTTATATCCAAGGCATGGATAAAGTTAAAACCACTTAGAAATTATACACCAACAGAATTTAATTTGAAAAAAGGAATAGAATATCTTGAAGTAAGACAGTATGATTCGGATAAAAAATATAAAATAAATAGACAAAAGTATCGTGTACGATTTCCTATCTATCGAACTCCACTAAAGCAACTAGATTCAAAAATTACAAGACAATTTAGACGCATACCTCCTAATATATCTAATAAAACTAATATAAAAAAGCTTTCAATATGTGCAAGTGGAGAGTGTAAGACTACTATAGGCAATGGTTTTTATATTAACGATAAAGGGCGTATGGGGTATATGAATGAGATTAATGATGTTGTAGGTTTTTTAGGTACAATAGATACACCTGCTGAATTACAGTTTGTCTTATGGATGAACAATAAAGAGAATGGAAATTATTATAAAAAAACAGCAAAAGGCTATGAAATTATTATTGATTATACTAATAATATTGCTAACTTCGGTAAATGTGGTAAATTTAGAGATAAAGCTCTAATTGATTATTCAGGGAAGATAGTCAACTATAAAACATTAAAATATGATCCAAACTATGTTTCATGTATACGATACTAAGGGCTATAAATAAATGCAACCAATATATATAACAGATCTTGACCATACACTTCTTCGTAGTGACCACTCTATAAGCAATTACACTAAGGATATTTGGAATAAAAAGGTCAAAAATTCTATTGTCTCTATAGCCACAGCAAGAAGTTTTAGTAAGAGTAGAGAATTTCTTTTTGGACTAGAGTTACACGCACCTTTAATATTACTTGATGGTGCTATGGTCGTAAGCCCAAGCAAAAAGTTAATTAATCTTAAAGTTATGAATCAAGACTTAGGAAATGGTGTAATTGCTGAAGGAATAAAGTTTGGTATCTATCCTTTTGTAATTGGTCTTAAAGATAAAGAGTTAAATGAAGCTTTTAGGTATACCGATATGTTAAATCCTATACAAAAGAGTGTTTTACAAAATTATCAACAAGATCCAAGATTAGAATATCATTCGACTCTTAAGGCTATGGAGATGACGCTAAAGATTGTTTATTTTGGAGAAGAAAAAGAGCTTCGTCCGCTTAGAGATCATTTGGAAAATATATTTAAAGATGCTTTAGAATACAAATTATCTCCTGAACAGTATTCAAGTGGATACTTTTTGACTATTTTACATCCTGATGCAGATAAGTCTCATGCACTTTTGAGTGTTTGTGAATATCTTCAAAAAGATATAAAAGATGTGACTGTATTTGGAGATAGCCTTAATGATATTGGAATGTTTGAAAAGGCAGGAAAATCAGTAGCTGTTTCTAATGCTTTAGAGGCACTTAAATCTAAAGCAGATATAGTTTTACCCTACAGTAATAATGAAGATGCCGTAGCCAAATATTTATCAAATGATTATAATTTATAATGAAATTATTTAAAATAATACTTATTATAACTCTTATAAGTTCTTTTATTGTGGGTAGTACTCGTATTGTAGATGGCTCTTTAGTTTCTGATTCAAATACTCATTGGAATGCTATAGTATCTTTGCGAGTAAATACTACACATATATGTGGAGGCACTCTTATTGCTCCTTCATGGGTAATAACGGCAGGACATTGTGTACTAACTGCAAATAATACTCTAGTACCTATAGCAAAAATGACTATAGCAAATGGGAGTTATCAACTTTATAATTATAATATGAAATCCTACAGTGTAGAAAGTATAATTGTGCATCCACAATATAATGCAACAACACATAATAATGATATTGCACTTATAGAGCTTACACAGAGTATAGCATTAGACTCTTTTCCAGTAATTAATAAAGAGATAACTGTAAAGAGTGGACAAGAGGCTTGGGTAGCTGGTTGGGGTATACTTTTTTTGGGTTCAGATATTCTCGCTTCTCGACTAAGAGAGGTATCTGTACCTATACTTAATTTCTCTACTTGTAATAGTTACTTTGCTTATGATGGTGACCTTACTGATAATATGGTATGTGCAGGGTATCTTTTGGGTGGGGCTGATACATGTGTAGGAGATAGTGGTGGACCTCTATTGCGTTATGAGGTAGAACAAGAAACTTTGATAGGGATTACTAGTTGGGGAAGAGGGTGTGGAGAGTTTGCTCATCCTGGTATTTATACGAAAATAGAAAATTATTATGATTGGATTTTTACAAATACTCAAGAGGCAATAGATACGCCTATAGTGGTAGAAAGTAGTAAGTCAGGGGATATTACTAAACTCTATGTAGCAACATTTAATCGTGCTCCTGATGCAAGTGGTATTGAGTATTGGCTTCAATCTGGATTAAGCCTAGAAGAGATAGCTAAGAGTTTTTTTGATCAAACGGAAACGCAAGACTTATATCCCGCTTCTAGCCAAGTAGGATTGTTTGTGCAGTCTGTTTATTCTAATCTCTTTAATAGAGAACCAGATACTGAAGGATGGATTTATTGGGTAGATGCTATAAATAGTGGCTCAATATCTCGTTCACTTTTTATATTAGCTGTAATTAACGGAGCAAAAGATGATGATAGTATTATATTAGGAAATAAGCAGAAAGTAGGAGAGTATTTTGCTAGTAAAGGTTTAAACGATACAGAAGATGCCAAAATTGTAATTAGTGGTATTACAAGCAGTTCAGAGAGTGTAGAAGAGTCTATGACAATTATAGATTCTCTCACTCCTTAATCTATCTTGAAAGGTTATAACAGATGAAAATATATATTGCACTTTTATTTGCTCTATTTTTTGTTGCATGTAGCACAAATAGTCATATAGAATCTAAACTAATAGATACTCCATATAAAGCTCAGTCTAAAGTTGATTATCTCAAAGAGGTTAAGCCTATACTAGATAAACGATGTGTCTCTTGTCATTCATGCTATAACTCTCCTTGTCAATCAAAGTACAGCTCTTTTGAAGGTCTTGATAGAGGAGGAAGTAAAGAGTTGGTTTATGATGCTACACGGCTATTAGCAGCAGATGCTACACGACTTTTTATAGATGCTAATAGTACTAAAGAGTGGAGAGAAAAAGGTTTTTATAGTCTTACTAATGATTTAGATACTTCTAGCTACCAAAATGATTCTATTATGATGCAACTCCTTCGTGATAAAGAAAAAAATCCTCAAGTCATTGGTGAATATGAACCTGAATATGATACACTTCTCTGTCCAAAAGATCAAAAAGAGATGGATAAATACTTAAGTAAGAAACCAAATCATGGAATGCCTTATGGTTTTCCTGCATTAAAAAAAGAGGAATTTAGCAGACTTAGCAATTGGTTAGACCAAGGGGCAAAGGGACCAAACAAAAAAGAACAAAAGCAGATAATAACTCCTAGTGAAGAAGCAAAAATAGAGATAAAAAAATGGGAGAATTTTTTAAATCAACAGAGTAGTAAACATATTATGACTGCTCGTTATCTTTATGAACATTACTTTTTAGCACATATTAATTTTACAAATAATACAAAAGAGTTTTATGAACTTGTTCGATCTTATACACCTGCACCACAGCCTATAAAAGTTATTCCTACTTTGCGTCCTTTTGATGACCCAAAGGTAGCAAAATTTTATTATAGATTTAGAAAGATTCATGCAACAATTGTGCATAAAACACATATGGTGACGCAATTTACTGATAAAGAATTAGAGAGAGTAAAAGAGTTATTTATCAAACCTCAATGGAATGAAAAACCTTATGTTGTTGGGTACGAGAGTAAAATATCTGCAAACCCATTTCTCTCTTTTGCTCAAATACCTGCTCAGTCTAGGTATCAGTTTTTATTAGACCATAGCAATTATATTATTATGACTTTTATACGGGGTCCAGTTTGTAGAGGGCAGATGGCACTAAATGTTATTCATGATCACTTTTGGGTTATGTTTCAAGATCCTAAATATGATTTAAGTGTACAAACACCAAACTTTTTACATGAGCAATCAACGAATCTTTCTATGCCTATAGAGTCTAGTATGCTAAGTATATTTTCAACTTTTAGTGACTCTTACCGTGATAAATATAAGCAATATTTTTATGCAAAACAAGCGCTTTATGATAAAGCTTATCCTCAAGGACTTGGGCTTGAAGGAATATGGAGAGGAGAGAAGGCAAGTGATGCACCCCTTTTGACCATTTATAGACATTTTAATTCGGCTTCTGTACACCGTGGAGTAGTAGGAGAATTACCTCGTACAGCTTGGGTAATAGATTATCCTCAATTAGAAAGAATATATTACTCTTTAGTAGCTGGATATGATGTATATGGAAATATATCTCATCAAACAAATATTCGTCGATATATGGACTTTTTGCGTATGGAGGGAGAAGCTAACTTTCTTTCGTATCTTCCAAAAGAGAGTCGATTAGATATTTTTAAATCTTGGTATATAGCTGATACAAAAATTCAAAATCAGCTTTACTGTCTTATGAAAAGAGCTACAAAAATAGAGTATAAAACATCTCATTATAAAAATGAATTTATAGAGATGGTAGTAAATAAACATATTCTAAAATCAACGAATATTTCATTTGATTTGATTAATTATTACAAGTATAATCAAAAACCACCAGCTATGCCAAAAAGCTTTTCTAGGCGTAAAGACTTTATTCAAGGTGTTCGCTCTTTAACAGCACCTAATATGGGATTTGTAAAACATATTACTGATTGGGGTGCAAATTTACTGCATCTTAGAGTGATATTGCCAAATAAAACAAGCCATGTTAGTACTTTGGTAGTCAATCGTTGGCATGATAATGTAAATTCGCTTTTCCAAGAAAAAAGTAGGCTTGATTCTTCTAAAGATACTATTGATATTATAGAAGGGTCTGTAGGCTCGTATCCAAATCTATTTGCTATTGTAGATTATAAAGATTTACCAGATTTTTTTGATTTGATTACTAATTTTGATGGAAGTAAACAGTATCGTAAAAAGATAAAAGAATATTTTATTAGTCGTTCAGATCCAAAATTTTGGGAGACATTTGATTGGTTCCAAAAAGATTTTGAGCAGTCAGACCCACTAAATACAGGTTTGTATGATTTGAATAGATATTATAAAAAGGGTTGGTAGTAGATATGATTAATTATTACTTAAACTCTTTTAGATATAATCTCGTTCTAAATTATTGTCTCTGAAAGGTTGCAATGACCCTTTACTATGGCAGAGGAAGAGTATGCAAATACTAAAATAGGTTAGTTACCTATTACTAAAAATTATTTTATAGAAGGTTCCAAAATGAGAAAAGAGATTCACCCAAACTATGTAGAGTGTAAAGTTACTTGTGCTTGTAATAATGAGTTTACAATTAAATCAAATAAAGAAACAATGTCAATTGATATTTGTAATGAGTGTCACCCATTCTTTACAGGATCTGAGAAGATTCTTGATGCAGCAGGTAGAGTTGAGAAGTTTAAAAGCAAATATAAACTCTCTTAGTAATAAAACCCAGCTTTTATGCAGTATCTTTGGTACTGCACCCCTTTTAGTTACATTAACTCTCTTAAGATTATAATACAATGATTTCATTTATACCTACACCTATTGGAAACCCCCAAGATATTACTATTCGTGCATTGCGAGTTTTTGAACAAGCAGAGCTATTTTTATGTGAAGACACAAGAGAGAGTAAGAGGCTTCTAAGACTACTTGATGATAGGTTTGATTTTACTATGCCTGATGCAGAATTTATCTCTTTTAATGAACATAATGGTAGCCAACGATTAGAAGAGTTACAAGAGAAACTTATTGAAAAAGAGGTAGTATATGTGAGTGATGCAGGAATGCCTGTTATCTCTGATCCTGGACAACTTTTGGTAGAGTATTGCCAAAAATATAATGTAGCGTATGATATTCTACCAGGAGCTAGTGCTGTAGTTACTGCTTATGCAGCAAGTGGTTTTAAAGAAGGAGATTTTTTATTTTCCGCTTTTTTACCTCATAAAGGAATAGAAAGAAGCAAAGCATTAAATAAAGCTCTCAATAGTGGGTATAATACTATATTGTATGAATCTCCACATCGCCTTATGAAACTCTTGGAGCAACTTGTAGAGCTTGATGCCTCACGAGAATTATTTTTGGCAAAAGAGATAAGTAAAAAATACCAAACCTATTATCGTGGTACAGCTATACAACTACAACATGAACTCTCTACAAAAGTTATTCGTGGTGAGTGGGTAGTTATTTTGGGTGCAAAAGAGGTTGATAGACCGTCATTATATCTTGAAGATATTCTAGCATTAGACTTAGCACCCAAACCAAAATCGAAACTTTTAGCAAAATTAACAGGGAAACCTGTTAAAGAGTGTTATGCTAATTTGATGAAAAAATAAAGCAAAAAAAAGGTAAAATCTCAATTATGATTATTTATGGAAAACAGGTCTGCTTGTATGCATTAAAGCACCATGAAGCAAGCATTAAGACTGTATATTTAGCAAAAAAAGGTTTACTCTCTCAACCACTCTTTGACAACTATAAGCCTAAAATCAAATTTTTAGAAGAGCGGTGGGCACAGTCTATGAGTAAAGGTGGGAATCACCAAGGTATTTTACTTGAGATTGATGAGTTTGTACAAACACCACTTTCTCAGATAAAAAAGAGTGATTTTATTATTATTCTTGATGGTCTTACAGATGTTGGTAATATAGGAGCCATAGTACGAAGTGCCTATGCTATGGGTGCAGATGCCATTATTGCAACAGGGGTAAAAAAACTCTATTATGGAGCTATCACACGCACGAGTTCAGGAGCTCTTTTGGATATGCCTTTTTTGGTTCATCACAATATTGCAGACATACTCAATGAGTTACATCAAGTAGGCTTTGTGAGTTATGGTGCATCAATGGATGGTGTTTCTGTAGAAAATATGGCTTTTGCAGAAAAAAAAGTATTAGTACTAGGGAGTGAAGGCGAGGGGCTTTCTAAGAAGGCAAAAGCTAAAATACAAGAGAATGTATCAATCAAGATGAAACACTCTTTTGATTCATTAAATGTCAGTGCAGCAGCAGCAATTTTAATACATAGGATGGGATATGGAGTTAAATGAATTAACACAAGATAGAAGTATAAATACAATTAGTAAAAAAACAAACTTAACAGTTTCTGTTATTGAAAAATTATTCAATAAAGACTTCGCTTCATTTAGTTATCCACAGGCAAAAGGAGCTATTGCTATTATCGAAAGAGAATTTGATATGAACTTAGATATTTTAAGTGAAGAGTGTAAATACTATTTTACACAAAATCCTCCTGTAGATAAAGGAATTAGTGTTATACAACCTATTCATGAAGAGAAAACTTTTGTTCCTAAACTAATAACACTACTATTATTAGCTCTTATTGCCTATGGTGCTTGGTATTTTTTTGTGGAGTATTATAATAAACAGATTTTAGTTTCTACTCCATCAACAACTCAAGCTATTAAAAATACTATATTA
Source organism: Sulfurovaceae bacterium (assembly GCA_016744805.1). Lineage (GTDB taxonomy): Bacteria > Campylobacterota > Campylobacteria > Campylobacterales > Sulfurovaceae > SZUA-451. The sequence goes on along the minus strand of JADGDQ010000058.1, from coordinate 4,071 downwards.
CAAAAAGATGATACAGTCATAAAAACAAAGCAAAAAGAGTTACATAGTGAAGCTAAGCAAATAGTGACATCATTAGATAATAGTACAAAATTACTTCAGCCTAAAACTATAGAACCTTTAGTGGTTATACCAAAGGAATCTGTAGAGAAAAATAAGGCAATAGCTATAATAAATGTTGAAGTAAATAAAAGTCTTGTAGAAGAGAATACAACAGTATCTTTAAAACCCTTGATAGTAGCAGAAGTTAATACAACAAAAGAGCTCAATACTACTAGTAAAACTACATTAGAGTTAATTGTACCTACTGAACAAAAAGTTGTTCCTCGAAAGAGTATTACTCTTATTCCTGCAGAGAATATGTGGTTTAGATTAATTAATCTAGATACAAAAAAGAGAAGAGAATATAAACGACAAGCTCCATATCATATTGATATGCGTGAGAATAGTTGGATTTTTGCAGCACAAAATGTTAGTTTTTCTTTTAAAGATCAAAATAAAACTGCCATATATGGTGGAAGAGGGAAACTTTTTTATCAATTAGATCAAGATGGAATCCATAAGTTAAGTGAAGAAGAATTTAGAGCATTAGAAAAATAAAATTACGAAAAGGTAAAAGCATGTTTGAAGAGATACAGTTTGAAAAAATAAATAGATTACCAAAATATATTTTTGCAGAGATTAATGACCTTAAAATGGATGCAAGAAGAGCTGGTGAAGATATTATTGATTTTTCAATGGGAAATCCTGATGCCCCTACACCTCAGCCTATTATAGATAAGCTTTGTGAAACAGCCCTAAAACCAAAAACACATGGCTATAGTGCAAGTAAAGGTATTTATAAATTGCGTTTGGCAATGGCTAATTGGTATAAACGAAAATATGGTGTAGATCTTGACCCAAATAAAGAAGTAGTAGCAACTATGGGAAGTAAAGAGGGGTATGTGCATCTTGTCCAAGCCATCTCTAACCCTGGTGATGTGGCTATTGTACCTGATCCTACCTATCCTATTCACTCACAAGCTTTTATATTAGCAGGAGCTAATGTAGAGAAGATGGAGCTTATTTTTGATGAAGAGACTTTTGAAGTTGATGAAGATAAGTTTTTGGCAGATGTAGAACAGGCATTGGATAACTCTTTGCCAAAAGCCAAGTTTTTGGTTGTAAACTTTCCTCATAATCCTAGTACAGCCACAGTTACACCAGAGTTTTATGAGCGACTTGTAGCTTTAGCCAAAGAGAAAAGATTTTATATTATCTCTGATATAGCGTATGCAGATATTACCTTTGATGGCTATACTACACCATCTATCCTCTCTGTAGAGGGTGCTAAAGAGGTAGCTGTGGAGTCTTATACTCTCTCAAAAAGTTATAATATGGCTGGATGGAGAGTTGGATTTATTGTAGGAAATCAAAAATTAATTGGTGCATTACAAAATATAAAGTCTTGGTTAGATTATGGTATGTTTACACCTATTCAAGTGGCTGCAACTGTAGCACTTGATGAGCATGGATATATTCCTGATGAGCAGATTATCCCTTTGTATCAAAAAAGAAGAGATGTAATGATTGATGCTTTTGCTAATGCAGGATGGCCTTTGGCTAAACCCAATGCAAGTATGTTTATTTGGGCAAAAATTCCTAAAATAGCTAGGGACATGGGTTCATTAGAGTTTTCTAAACAGTTACTTATCAAAGCAGGTGTTGCGGTAAGTCCTGGTATTGGATTTGGTAAGTATGGTGATGAGTATGTTCGGATAGCTCTTATAGAGAATGAAAAACGCATCCGTCAAGCTGCAAAAAATATCAAAAAATTCCTCAAAGAGGTTGAAAAAGAAAAGAGCAAAAATGGTTAATATAGGGATAATTGGTATAGGTACTGTTGGTAAAAGTGTAGCAACTATATTGGCTGAAAATGCTGATATTATTGAAGCAAGAGCAGGTAAAAAAATTCTTGTTAAATCAGGTGTTGTGAAAAACCTATCAAAAGATAGAGGTGTCTCTTTTACTGTGACAGATAATCCTTTGGATGTAATTGATGATCCTGAGATTGATATTGTTGTAGAGTTGATGGGTGGAGTAGAAGAGCCTTATGAGTTAGTCAAAAAAGCATTAAGTAATGGAAAAGCGGTAGTAACAGCCAACAAAGCACTTTTGGCATACCATAGATATGAGCTTCAAGAGTTAGCTGGGGATATTCCATTTATGTATGAGGCCAGTACTGCTGGAGGCATTCCTATTATTGGTGCATTACGAAATGGTCTCTCTGCAAACCATATCGACTCTATCAAAGGTATTATGAACGGTACTTGTAATTACATGCTTACAAAAATGATAAATGAGGGTGCACAGTATGATGATATACTCAAAGAGTCTCAAGAGTTAGGATATGCAGAAGCTGACCCATCATTTGATGTAGGTGGTTTTGATGCTTCTCATAAATTGCTTATTTTAGCAAGTATTGCGTATGGAATAGATGCAAAACCTGAAGATATACTTATAGAAGGTATAGAGAATATTACACAAACAGATGTAACCTTTGCCAAAGAGTTTGGATATGAGATTAAGCTTTTGGGTATAGCCAAAAAAGTAAATTCTAGTGTAGAGCTTAGAGTTCATGCAACTATGATTCCAAATGAGAGTATGATTGCCAAAGTAGATGGTGTTATGAACGCTGTAACTGTAGTGGGTGACCGTGTGGGTGAGACTATGTATTATGGTGCAGGAGCAGGTGGAGATGCTACAGCTTCAGCAGTTATATCTGATATTATTGATATTGTTAGAGGAAACTATAGTCCAATGCTAGGATACAAAAAAAGTTTGGATAAAAATATTAAACTTCTAAGCAAAGATGAAATTGTATCTCAATATTATGTTAGACTCGAAGTTGATGATGAGAGTGGCGTATTAGCTAGTATAGCATCTACTTTGGGTGAATTTGATATATCTATAGAATCAATGCTACAAAAACCAAGTAAAAAAGAAGATGGCGTAAAACTTCTCTTTACTACACATAGCTGTAAAGAGATTAAAATGCAAGATGCACTCCAAGCTCTTGCTACACTTGATGCCGTACATGAAGGTATAGCTATGATGAGAATAGAAAAATAAAATTTATTTATTAAACCCTTATAATATATCTTAAGGGTTTTATTCATCTAAAATAATCATACTTCAAAACTTTCAACTACTCTTGCATTTTAATTTATTTTTTGATAAAATAACTTTATCTTAATTAACTAAAAAGGATTTTAAAATGAAAAAAACTCTTCTAACACTTACTTTTGGTAGCCTATTGATGATTGGTATGAGTGCTTCTGCATTTGGTGCAGATGCAAAATGTGCAGGTGGTAAATGTGGTGGTGATAAAAACTCTTCTAAAAAATGTGGTGCTAAATAGTGTTATATGATGAGGTATAGCTCTATACCTCATATTTTTGTTTATAATAGTATTACTGTAGCTAACCCTAGAAAGCTAAAAAACCCTACTATATCTGTTACTGTTGTTAGTAGTACTGTACTCCCAATAGCAGGGTCAATACCAAATTTTTGAAGGCTCAAAGGAATAAGTGCTCCAAAAAAACCAGCACTTAAAAGATTTATAATCATTGAAATAGCTATCACAACCCCTAACATAGGTATCTTAAACCATAAAAAAGAGATTGTACCTATAATCACTGCAAACAATAAGCCATTAACTAATGAGATGATTACCTCTTTGTAAATAGTCTTTTTTGCATCTTCTGAATCTATATCACCTAATGCCATCTGTCGTATTGTAACTGTGAGTGTTTGTGTTCCTGCGTTTCCACCCATTGATGCAACTATAGGCATTAATATAGCCAAGGCTACAAGAGATTGGATAGTAGCATCAAAAAAACCTATCACAATAGAGGCAGAAATAGCTGTTATTAAATTAAGACTAAGCCAGATAGCTCTACTTTTTCCAATTTGATAGAGGCTCTCTTCTTGCTCTTTTCCCATCTTTATCACTAAGCACCCCACAAGACCCCATAATAAGGGCAATAGTTAAAAAAAATTGTTCAGATTTTCACTACAAAGAGAATTTTGCAT
>JADGDQ010000008.1 GCA_016744805.1 Sulfurovaceae bacterium | reverse complement strand
TAATATTATTTATTAATATGCTTCAAATATATATTTTGTTACTATTGCCATCTACCATAATCCATTAGATAAAGAGTGTTATTTTGATGAAAATTTTTACTACTATTTTTATATTCTCGGCTACTGTTTTGTCTGACCCCTTAATTCATGATGCGGTACAAGTCAAGGGATACTTCCCTACGCACAAAGACTTTCCATCAAATATGATAGGGTATCAACATCAATCTAAATGGCAAAAATCAAATAGACTAAGAGAAAGCCATACATTTAGTAGAAGTAAAAAACCTACTATCGAACTCAAAGATAAATATCGTAAACAAAAATACTTAAATATAATCAACCGAGTCCGATCAGTTTCACAAAATTGTGGAAAGTATGGAGTATTTCATGCTACAACCCCACTAGAGTGGTCTGATAGTTTATACCAATCTGCAAAGAGTCATAGTATTGATATGGCAACACATAATAACTTCTCCCATGAAGGTTCAGGAAGCAAAACAGATAGAGCAGGTAGATATAGAGGTATCAAAAGTACTCCTAGTGTCCGTGCCTCATACCATAGATATAGAGGTGGTATTGTAGGTGAAAATATTGCAATTGGTTATGGCAAAGAAAATAGCTCCATAGAATCAGCTATTAGAAGCTGGTTAGGAAGCGATAGTCATTGTGCAAATATGATGAGTCCTCAATATCGTAATGTAGGTATGTCTCTTGTAGAGTATAAAACACCTAATAGCAAAAACCGTTACTACTGGTCTCAAGAATTTGGGACACATTAACAAGTATATAAGTATATGAAAAAACTACTCATCTATCCTACTTCTAGGGCATTAAGAGGAGTAATGGAAGAACAAAAAGCTTATGATATGTTTCTTCCCTCTCTTATGCGTACAGATGAATTTGAACACCGTGCAATTATTATGCCTCAACAAATCATAGTAGACCCTCTGCATAGAATATTGCTTCTTAGAGAGGCTTCAGACTTTGAAGAGTTTAAAAGACTCAAAATTGACAAAGAGCTAGTACGATTTTTTAGTCGAAGTGATTCATTTTTTAAGTTTTTTGAAGAACTCTCTGCTGAAGGGGTTGGTTTTGATGATTTAATAGGTGCAGATGCGTATATTGAATTTGATGAACACATAGAGATATTAAGAACTCTTAGATTACGATATGAAGAGTTACTCAATGCTAGAAACTTAACAGATAAAGCATTTATTCCCAATAAATATAAACTTAATCAAGGTTTTATAGATAGTTACGATCAATTTGAACTCTATCTTGAAGGCTATTTAAGTCAGCATGAACTTTCAATAATAAATAAAATTGCACAACAAAAATCTTTTTTAATCTCTATGCATACGAGTAAATTTACTACTAAAATGATGAAAAGGTTTGAAGAGTTAGGGATTATACTACCACTTAATCACCATGTCTGTTTTGACTTAAAAAGCAAAGAAATTATATTTCAAGAAAAAAAAGACGAAAAGATAAATGCCAAAATATTTCGTTGTGAAGAGCGATTAGAACAGGTACCTCTTGTTTTAGAATCTATTCAAAATCTTGTAGATTCTGGTATTTCCCCAGAAGAGATTGTTCTTATTTTACCTGATGAAGCCATACAGGAGCAGTTTCATATTTATGATAAAGCAAATAATTTTAACTTTGCTATGGGATTTTCTTATAAAAATAAAAATAGCTTTAAAAGATTAGATGCACTCTATAGATATTTACAATCGTATGATAGTGATTCTAAAGATCTTCTGCTAACTTATGGTATCAAAGTAGATGAACTTCCTATTTCTGCAACAAAAAGTATTAGGAATAAAGAGTTCTTTCAACACTTAGAGGCGTGGGAACTTTTGGATATAAAAGAAGAGGTTCTTCTGCAACGATATAGCTATTTTATAAAACTATTTCATACACATCAAATGCTATTTAAAAACTGGCTCTATCTATGGTTACAACTTTTGAGTAAAGTATCTATAGATGATGTAAGAGGTGGAAAGATTACAGTTATGGGTGTACTAGAGAGCCGTGGGATGAGTTACAAAGGAGTAATAATAGTTGATGTTAATGAGGGAATTGTTCCTGTTCGTTCTAATAAAGATAGGTTTTTAAATACAGCCGTCAGAGCATACTCAGGTCTTCCCACAAAAAATGATAGAGAATCATTGCAAAAATATTTTTATCAACGCGTTTTAGAACAGGCGCAACAAAGTATTATTTTTTATGCCTCTAGTGATAATCGTTTACCATCTAAGTTTCTTTATGAATTAGGATTAGCACAATCTCAAATAAGCATAGCTCCACTAGAACTACTCTATAGTAATCCATCACAAATTATAGATTCAAAAGATCCTATAATCAATAACTTTGATGCCTCTTTTTATCGTTGGTCAACAACTATGTTAAAAAGTTTTATTGAGTGTAAACGGCACTTTTATTATCGCTATATCAAAGAGTTAAAAGTTCCCAAAAAAGATGAAATAAATGAGGGATTAATTCTGCATGAAGTTCTTGATAGAGTCTTTAAAAATTATAATCAAATTGAAACTATAGAGGAGTTGCAAAGGCTCTTTCACACACATCTTTTAGCATATATCCATACTAATAATATTCATTACGAGTACTATACTCTTCTTTGGAAAAAAAGATTAGAGGGGTTTTTTTATAAACAAATTCAACATTTTAAATCTGGCTGGAGTGTTACTGCATCTGAGTACAAAATCACAGGTACTATAGCTGGTCTTAGATTTATAGGAAAAATAGATCGTCTTGATCAGAATGATAGCAATACATTAGTTATAGATTACAAAACTGGCTCTACATTGGGAGCAAATCGTAGCAAAAATTTAGAAAAACTAAGTGATTTTCAGATGAGTATTTACCATGAACTCTTACAAGAAAAAGGCTTTAACGATATAGAGTTAGGTTTTATAAAACTTTTTGATAATGGAGAGTATGAACCTATCACACTTTTAGATGAAAAAAGCCAACTACTCAAAGAGCATATACACTCACTCAAACAAACAAACTCTTTTGTTGCTAAAAAATGTGATAATTTACAGCAGTGCTTATTTTGTGACTACAAATTAAATTGTGAAAGAGCTGAGTATCTTTAGCTTCTAATATGATACTCATCTCTATTAAATTCAATATATACCTTTGTAATAGCAATCAAAAAAGAAGTTATTGCTGGACCTAATATCATACCCCACACACCATAACTACTCATACCCGCAAGTATAGAGAAAAATATTACTAGTTCATTAATTTCAATATTACTTTTGAGCATATCTTCTTTAATTACTTTAATAATAATAGGCTTTACAAAAGTATCTGCAATGATAGAGATAACAATAATAGAATAGAGCATAATTACTAATCCAGCATTTGCATCAATAGTATTCCAACTATAAATAGCCACAGGAGCCCAAACTAATGCCCCCCCTATAATCGGAACTAGTGAAGCAAAACCATAGATAATACCAAGCAATAAACCATTTAATCCAAAACTTCCTGCAAGAACACCAAAGAGCAATCCTTCTAAAAAAGCTGTTGCAATAGTAGAATAAAAAACAACTTCCATTGTAGAGGAGACTTCGTGAATCATCTTGGTACTCTTGATGCGAGAGACAGGTAAAAGCATACGAATAAGTTCAAACATCCTATCACCATAGAGATTAATAATAAAATAAAACAAAATCACCAAAAGCATATTTTTAACAAAACCTAATCCCGCTGTTCCTAAAGAAGTAAGATAAAAAAGTGTCTCTTGCAAAGATGATAAAATCTGCTCTTCACTAAAATACTCATCAGTAAAACCTCTAATATAAGGTATATTTTCTAAAAATTCTTGAAAGGTATGAATAATTGACTTTAATGTTTTTTTATCTATTTCTGAACCATAAGAGACTCCTATAGTTGTAACATATATAATAGGAACAAAAATAATAAGTGTCAAAAATACAGTCATCAATAGAGAACTCATCTTTCTTGAATGCAATTTTTTGGCAAGTTTTTTTGTAAGATTATAAGTTGCCATTGTTAAGAGTATTGCAACTACTATAGAGAGTAAGAATGGCTGATATATACTATATGCACCCATAAGAGCAAAGGCAAAAAGAATTATTATAACAATATTTGTTCTACTCAAAAAGAGTCTCCTCTTGTGGACTTTTAAATTTAAAATAATCATAAGTTTTGACTGTAGCTATACGACCTCGTGCTGTGCGTTCTATATATCCATTAGCTATAAGATATGGCTCTAATACATCTTCTATCGTTCCCTCATCTTCACTAAGGGCTGCACCAATGGTACTCAATCCCATAGGTCTACCCTTTGCCATAATAAGAAGCTCTAGAAGTCGTATATCTTGTTCATCAAAGCCTATATTATTGACTCCTAATTCATCAAGTGCATAATGTGTAACTCCTAGTTCTATCTTCTCTTTATTGGCTACTTCAGCAAAATCTCTTACTCTACGCAAAAGTCTCAAAGCTATCCTAGGTGTTCCACGACTTCTACTTGCTATCTCTTTGGCTGCACTATTTAGTGTGGGCTTATCAAGTTTATGAGATGCCTGATTAACAATAGTAGCTAACTCTTCAGCTGTATAAAATTGCATTCTAAAATGCATTCCAAAGCGTTCACGAAGAGGATTAGACAACATACCAGCCCTTGTGGTTGCTCCAATAAGTGTAAATCGAGGCAAATCTATTTTAACAGTCTGAGCAGCAGGACCACTCCCTATAATAATATCTAATCTAAAATCTTCCATAGCAGGATAGAGAATCTCTTCTATAGCAGGACTCATTCTATGGATTTCATCAATAAAAAGAATATCTCCCTCTTCTATATTGGTAAGTAACGCAGCTAAATCACCTGCCTTCTCTATCATCGGAGCAGCTGTAGTTTTGATATTTGCATCCATCTCAGATGCAATAATATTAGCAATTGTCGTTTTACCAAGCCCAGGAGGTCCAAAAAACAGAACATGATCTAATGCCTCATCTCGTCTTCTACTTGCTTCTATAAAAACTTTAAGATTTTTTTTTATCTTATCTTGACCAATATACTCATCCCAACTACTAGGGCGAAGCGTAACCTCATAAGAACTCTCACCCTCAAACCGTTCTATCTCCACCATTCTTTCCATAATGACTAAGGGATTATTTCAATATGATTAATAACTCGTCTAACACCTTTGGTATTTTCAGTTACTTTTTGTGCAAGGAGTCTTTGTTTATCATTTGCGACAAAACCACTCAACAACACATCGCCATTGAGTGTAGAGACATTGATTTGAAAGCTATCAAGACCATTTGTATTGATAAGTCTACTTTTAATACTTGTTGTAATCACCGAACCCTCAGCAAATTTTGTTGGTTTTTCGTATGGAGACATAGCAATACAACCTGTAAAGAGAAGCATACTTAGAACACTTAAAAATAGTGTATATTTTTTCATTTTAAACCCCTTAAAAAATAATAATGAATTATAGCCAACTCACCATCTTTTTTTGCTTTTGATGAGGTTCTCGTAAAATTCTCTATTTCTTAATAACTATACTTCTCATCAGGAAATTGAGCGGATTTTACCTCTGAGGCGTAAGTTTGGATGGCTTGTGTAATCTGTTCTCCTCCATTGAGGTAGGATTTGACAAATTTGGGCATAAACTCATCAAAAAACCCAAAGGTATCACTCCATACTAATACTTGACCATCACAATCAACTCCTGCACCAATGCCGATTGTAGGAATAGAGAGTTGTTGTGTGATTGCTTTGGCTACATCTGGTTTGACACCTTCAATAATAAGTGCTACGGCTCCTGCTTTTTCTAAGGCTATAGCATCTTCTATAATAGCTTTTTTATCCTCTTCGTTTTTGCCTTTGATACTGTATCCACCCTCTGCACGGACACTTTGGGGTTTGAGTCCTATATGACCAAAAACAGCAATAGCATTTTGTGTAAGATGCTTGACTATTTTGGCTTTCTCTTTGCCACCTTCTAGTTTGATAGCATCAGCTCCTGTCTCTTGATAGGCTCTAATGGCATTTTTGAGTGCCTGTTTTTTGTCTGTATAGGTTCCAAATGGCATATCAAAAAGTACAAAACTCTTTTTTGCTTTGGTACACACTGCCTGAGTATGATAAATCATCTGATCCATAGTCACACCTAGAGTATCTTCTTTCCCTGCGAAGCTCATATTGAGACTATCTCCAACAAGTATTACATCTACATGTTTATCAAAAATCGAGGCAAAAAGAGCATCATACGCAGTAATCATTACTATCTTCTCTTGACCCTTCATCTTTTGTAATTGTGTTAATGTTCTTTTAGTGTTCAAAATTATCCCCTTATCTAATTAAATGTATAATATCACAAAAAAATTATAGGATACTTCTAAAAGTCCTATTTGGAGCTAGAAATTATGAAAAAACTTGTTGCCTACATTACTACAGGATACCCTGATATTAATTTTACTGTTGACCTAGCATTGAGTCTTGCACAAAATGGTGTTGATACACTCGAATTAGGCATCCCTTTTTCTGATCCTGTAGCTGATGGTCCTGTGATAGAAAAAGCCAATCTTTACTCTTTGCAAAATGGTTTTAAGATGGATCATCTTTTTGAAGCTTCTGCACAGATTGCACCTCATATTGATACTCTATGGATGGGATACTTTAACCCTTTTTATCATAAAGGAGTGGAATATTTTATTGATGAAGCCAAAAAGAGTGGCGTAAATGGTTTTATTATTCCTGACCTTCCTTTTGAAGAGGCACAACTCTATAAAAAGAGTGTAGAGAGTAAAGATTTGGCACTTATAGATTTTATTGCTCCTACAGATACCACCTCACGCGTAGAGATGATTACAAAAGATGCCAAAAAGTTTATCTATCTTGTTGCCTACGCAGGGATTACAGGAGCTGGGAAAAGTGAATCATTAGAAGAGATTACAGCCACTATCAGAGACTACTCTACCACACCTATTTATGTAGGGTTTGGTGTTGACCAACATACAGCTACTGAAAAAGCAAAAGGGGTTGATGGTGTGATAGTAGGCTCTGCTTTTGTAAAGATACTTCTTGATGACTCTCTTTCTCATACACAAAAAATCACTAAAATAAGCCTACTAGCCAAAGAAATTAAAGAAAAAATCAATACATAAGGGATTTATGATGCTATCATCTTTTTTTAAATTTATTTTATTTAGTTCACTCCTTTCAACTTTTACTTTTGCTTCTAGTAGCCAAAAGATGATACAATCAGCACAATCACAAGTGGGTAAAACGCTCACATATAATCCAGAGTATGTAAGACTAAAATATCCTATGGGTGATATTCCTTTAAGCAAAGGAGTCTGTACAGATGTGGTTGTCCGTGCTTTTCGTGGGGTAAATGTAGATTTGCAAGAGAAGATATATAAAGACAAAAAATCCAATCCCAAAAGATACAAAGGTCTCTACTACACAGACAAACTCGACCCAAATATAGACCATAGAAGAGTCAAAAATATACAAGCCTACCTAGCATCCAAAAAGTATCGCGTCAAAGATAAGTTTAGAGCAGGAGATATAGTAGTATGGAAACTCCCCCATAAAGACAAAGAGTTAGACCATATAGGTATCTGCTCTACCAAGCTCAATAGCCAAGGCGAACCATTGATTATCCATAATATAGGAGATGGAGCCAAAGAGGAGGATGTACTTAGAGAGTTTAGGATTGTAGACCACTTTAGGGTTTTTCGATAGTATTATAACTATTAAGGACTCTCTTATGCCACAGAAAATATTTTACTATTGAAGTACTCTATGGTATTGAGTGCATATCTCAAATCTTTATCAATCTTAAAAAAGTGTATAAACTCCTCTATTTGCAGAAGATAATAGCTCTTGCCCAATAGTTTGTAGTACTCAAGATATTTTGAGAGAATAGCATAATAAAACTTTTAATAAATTTATCTCTAAAATGCGTAGGGGGTTGTCTCTCACAACACCATTTATTATAAAAAAGCATAATGCATCACCAGACCTCTTTTAAGTCATAATCTGTTTATTTTAGGAGTGCGAAACAAATAATATTTTGCTATACTTGCATACCTAGTTGGGCGATTATTTTGTGAAGTTATCATTGTGAGGTGGAAGGTGGGACAGGGTCAGCCTCTAATAAAGGATGTAACAATGACATACCACATGATAATTGTTATTCTTTTGCTGTTAATTTTAGCAACAAAAGCATACTAAAAGCAGTGGAGAGAATTGGCGTTCTCTCTATCTGTCCCAACTAGGATTATTATATCATAAAGTCTTCTAAATTTCAAAGTATATAAATAATTCATGCTTTTTGGAGGTTTGTCAACTTTCTATTGCATAATGCGGATTAAATTAATCAGGAGTAAATTTTGACCAGAGAATATAGTGTATATGAAGGTATGAGCAAGCAATATAAACAACTAGTTTACTTTATCACTTTCTTGAGTATTTTTATCTATATTTGTATATGTATATTTTGATAGAATGCCTATTATTATTGTAATATTTTTTCTTTTTTCTTTTGTGACATTTTTGTATGAAATATGGAAACTTGTTCTGAAGATTATAGCTTCGCCGACTCGGTACAAAATGATATTTTTTGACAAAGATAAACTCATAGTACCTACAGATACTAAATACTCTATAGGGCATCAAGCAGTCTCATATACGGATATTGTCAGCCTAACAAACTATACGCGTGACAAAACATTTCTCCTAGAGTGCAAAAATAATTCATGGATTGTAATACCTCAGTACAATTCGGTTAATGGCTTCAAAGAGAAGTTCTTGAAAAGAAATATTGCACCATACAGAGAAGAAAAAAAAGTAAAATATAAAGAGTATTTGAGTGCAAAAGAGCTAAAAGAAAAGAGTACAGAATATTTGAGAAAGAGAGAATCTTGCCTTCAGAATATCAAACAATATGATTTTCAAAGTGCAGTTTTTTATATTTTGTACTGTAATAAATATGACTTATTTACGGGAATGAAAGGATATGAATATACAAAAATAGAACCCGAAGAGGTTTCTGGTACTTACGATAGAAAAGTATATGAAATGACAAAGAAGAAAGCAGAAGATTTACTAGAGTATGTTGATATACTGGGTCAACTTGGATACAACAAAGATCCCGTTTCATACAATAAAGTATTTGAAGATCTCAAAAGGAATTATGCTGAATTTCATGAAGATTGCATTTCTAGCATTACAACTAAAGGAATGATGATTTACAGATAATTTTAAATGAGTTACAATCTCCCCCCGTAGGTGTGACCATAGAAGAGTCAAAAATATACAAGCCTACCAAGCTCAATAGCCAAGGCGAACCATTGATTATCCATAATATAGGAGATGGAGCCAAAGAGGAGGATGTACTTAGAGAGTTTAGGATTGTAGACCACTTTAGGGTTTTTCGATAGTATTCACTTATCATGCTATAATTATCTAAAATAACTATAAGGATTCTCTTATGTCACACACACCTACTATGTTACATAAACTTCAAAAACCAACAGGTGCTTTTATGGGTGCTTCTTGGATTTCACTCTTTATTGGGATAGGTGGATACCTTGGAGGATTATGGAACTCTAGCTTTCCTATGACAGAAAAAGGGTACTACTTTACTGTGCTTATGTATGGTCTTTTTGCCTCTATCTCTCTACAAAAAATTGTCCGTGATAGACTAGAGGGGATAGCTGTCACGAGTATCTATTATGGTTTATCGTGGGTATCCATTATTTTAAGCACTTCACTTTTGGGTGTTGGGTTATGGAATAATCCAGAGATGCTTATTATTGAAAAAGGTTTTTTTGCTATGGCATTTGTATTGAGTCTTTTTGCTTCTATAGCTGTACAGAAAAATATTAGAGACTTAGCACTCTATCCAAAAGAGGAGAGCGTTGTAGAGACCAAAGAGGAGGAGGATGAGTATGGTTACTCCTCTCTATAAGTTACCTTCTCACTTCTTCCATAAAATTTTGCTTTTGTATCTAAGATATGTATATCCAAAAAGGCTTTGGCTCTTGCTAGATGTTCTCTAAACCGCATACGGTAATCTGCTGGAGTATTTGCAAAATCTTTGGCTCTAAAGCCTATGACTTTATGCCCTTTGGATTGGGCTATATAGATGGCTCTTTCTAAATGAAACTTTTGGGATACTATAATATAATCAGACAATCCAAAAATAGCTTTGGCTCTAATAATAGAATCAAGTGTTCTAAAACCTGCATAATCAAGAGTGATATATTTGGAGGGGATACCTGCTTCGATAAGGTCTTTTTTCATTGTGGTTGGTTCGTCGTAGTATTTTGTTGCATTATCTCCAGAGACAAGAATAGCTTGTACTTTACCCGCTTTGTAGAGTGCTACTGTAGCCTCTATACGATAAGTATAAAAATAATTTTTTCGTCCAGTAGCTACATATTTGGCTGTACCCAAGACCAAAAGAGCCTTTTTTTTGGGTACTTCATCAATATTATTATAAATATTTTCTTTAGATTGCTCTGATATATAGTTATTCCAAAAAACAAGAACCAAAATTCCACTTACTATGATTAGTAAAAATAGAACTAATTTCACCCATCTTTTAGAAAACATCCCTATTTTCTAGGCTTCGCAATTACCTAACTGCATATCTTTGTACTCCACATCCATAAGCTTACAAGCTCTTTGTGTAATACCCTCTACTGTAAAACCAAACTTTTCAAAAAGTAAATTAGCAGGGGCAGAGGCTCCAAAGCTCTCCATACCAAGAACATCATCAGCATAACGGTAATACTCTGTTGCTGTACCTGCTTCTATAGCTAATACTTTTGTTGTTGGGTCTATGACAGCATTTTTGTATGCACTATCTTGTTCATTAAAGAGGTCCAAACATGGTACAGAGACTACATTGGCATTGATACCCAAGAGGTTAAGGTTACACGCTGCTTGTAGGCTTGGCATAAGTTCAGAGCCTGAAGCCATAAGTGTAAGTGTAGCATCTTTGCGTTTGCGTACAATATAAGCTCCCTTTGCTACCTCTCCAAAGTCTCTTTTTGGTTTGAGTGTTTTGAGCTTTTGGCGAGAGAGAACAAATCCATGAGGTGCATTGATTTGAAGGGCTGTTTTCCAAGCCTCTACATTCTCTGTAGCATCAGCAGGTCTCCATACATAGAAGTTTGGCAAGGCTCTAAATTGGCTAATATGCTCTATTGGCTCATGGGTTGGTCCATCTTCACCTACACCAATACTATCATGTGTCCAGACAAAAAAGTTTTGGATACCTGCTAAAGAAGCTATTCTAGCACTAGGTTTCATATAATCAGAAAAAACAAAGAAAGTAGCATTAAATGGGATAATAGTACCATACAAAGCCATAGCATTTGTAATAGCTGCCATAGAGTGTTCTCTAATACCAAAGTGGATATTTTTACCCTTTGGAAAGTCTCCCATATTTTTGAGAGTAGTTTTATTTGATGGTGCTAAATCTGCTGATCCACCAATAAAGCTAGGAATAGCTGTTGCGATAGCATTGAGTATTTTTCCATTACTATCTCGTGTAGCTACTGAGGGATCATTGCTAAAGTCAGGGAATGTAATAGAGTCAAAATCAGGATTTAGAAGTCTCTCTAATGCCTCATTTTGCTCTATAAGTGGAGTCTCTTTGTGTCTATGAATCCACTCTTTTTGAGCCAAATCTCCCTGCTCTATAGCACATCTAAATCTCAAAAGAACATCTTCAGGGATATAGAATGTCTCATCAGAAGGGAAACCAACTTTCTCTTTGGATACTCTAATGGTCTCTTCACCAAGAGGAGCACCATGGGTCTCGTGGCTTCCCTCTAGTCCATCTGCACCTCTACCAATAATAGTATTTGCAATAATAATAGTTGGTTTATCAGAAGCCTTTGCACTTACAAGAGCTTCATCTATTTCATTATAACAGTGTCCATTTATCTTCAAGACATTCCATTTGTTTGCTTCAAATCTTTTGGCTACATCTTCACTCCAAGCAATACTGGTATCACCCTCAATAGTAATCTCATTGCTATCATAGATAAGAACCAAATCTTTTAGAGCCAAGTGTCCTGCTAGAGAACATGCCTCATAACTAATCCCCTCTTGGAGGTCGCCATCACCACAGAGACAGTAGACTTTATGGTCGATTAAATCACAAGTTTCTGAATTGACTTGATTGGCTGTATAACTACTAGCCATAGCAAAACCAACAGCATTTGCAATTCCTTGACCTAATGGTCCTGTTGTAATCTCGATACCATCTGTATGACCATACTCTGGATGCCCTGGAGTTTTTGAGTCAAGCTGACGGAAGTTTTTGAGATCTTCTAGGCTCACATCATAGCCCCATAGGTGAAGAAGCGAGTAGATAAGTCCTGTACCATGCCCACCAGAGAATACAACTCTATCACGGTTAAGCCACTTTGGGTCTTTTGGGTTATGACTAAGATGTTCACTCAATACGACAGCGATATCTGCTAGACCCATAGGTGCTCCTGGGTGTCCTGAGTTAGCCTTTTGTACCATATCGGCAGCTAAAAATCTAATAGTATTCGCCATTTTTTTACGCATTGTGTTTGGCATAAATGTTTTCCTTTATATGTGTCTGTGGAGATATTTATCCATCAGGGGAGTTAAAGCGGTCTGTAGTTTCTTATCGAAATTTTCAAATCGTCTTTGTAAATCTTTTGCCAATATATTAGCCTGAGAGAGACTCTCATCTAATCCCAAAAGATTAACAAAGCTATTTTTATCTGTATCATTACCTGTAGTTTTTCCTGCCTCTTCTTCACTTTGTGTTTCATCTATGATGTCATCTTGAATCTGAAAAAGTAATCCTAAATCTAATCCAAAACTATATAAATCATCTTGAATACTTTTATCAAGTTGCACAATAACCGCACCCATTTGCAAGCTTACTGCAATAAGCTTAGCTGTTTTATTGCTATGCAAGACCTTAACCTGATCGAGAGTAAGTGGTTTGTTTTCAAAATAACAGTCAAGAGCTTGCCCTAGTACCATACCACGACCACCACCATCTCGTGCAAGTAACTCTACAAGTTTAATCTTTATATCTGCACGAAGAGGGGCTTTGGAGAGTATATAAAAAGCATCTGTATTCAATGCATCACCTGCTAATATAGCCGTAGTCTCATCATAGAGTACATGCAGTGTAGGCTGTCCACGACGCAAAGGAGAGTTATCCATACTTGGGAGGTCATCATGAATAAGAGAATAGGTATGAAGCATCTCTATACTCATAGCTACTGGCAATGCCCCCTCATAGAGCAAAGGCTCATAGGCATCTACAATACTAAGCAGTAGCATAGGACGAAAGCGTTTGCCACCTGCTAAGAGCATTTGCGATAATGCTAATTCATAGACAGGATGAAACGACGGCACTTGTGGTAAATTAGATTTTAAATACTCTTCAAATCGTTCCATCACACTCTCTTTTAATAATTTGGCGAAATTATAACTAAATTAGGATAAAATCATCTCTATGCAAATTCAAACAAAAATAAAAAAAGTTTATTTACTACAAAAAGGGGAAATAAATAATGGCAAAAGATCACTATTTTGATATAACGGCTAAGTTAGATATGATGGAGTTGAAAAATGGTATTATAATGGCTCAAAAAGAGTTGCAGAACCGTTTTGATTTTAAAGGGATTTTGGCTGAAATAGAGCTAAATGAAAAAGCAAAAACTTTAACACTAAGCTCTTCTAGCGAAAGTAAGATTGATGCACTCAAAGATATTCTTATCTCTAAGCTTATCAAAAGAGGCATCGCAGGTAAATCACTCGAAGAGGTCAAAACTGAAGGAATATCAGGAGGCAATACAAAGGTTATCTATAGAGTAGTAGATACCATAGATAAAGAGGAAGCCAAAGAGATAGTCAAAGCTATTAAGGCTCTTAAAATCAAGGTAACTCCATCTATTCAGGGTGATGAGGTGCGTGTGAGTGGCAAAAAAATTGATGATCTTCAAGCAGTAATAGCAGAGGTCAAAACGCTAGAACTCAAAGCTCCACTGGTTTTTGGTAATTTTAAATAGAGTTTTTTTGGCTATAATTTTCTTTATATTATTGTAGTCAAAGGTAGAAGAAATGACAGATTATCAAAAGAGATGGATAACAGGCATAGGGCTTTTGGCTCTTGTAGGAACTATAGGGTGGATTGATGATCCTCTCTTGATGTGGGCATTTTTGGGTGTTGTCTATATGTTGGCTTTCCATGAAGCTATGAGACTTTTTAAATTAGAGAATAACTCTGTCTATTTTTGGGCTATAGTTTTATGGATTGTTGCCTATTTTTATCCTAACCCTGATGACCTTTTCTTTTTGGTTATGATTATTTTTGCTGGAACAAGAGCGTATAATACCAAGTTCCCTAGAGAGCTTCTTTTGCCATTTTTATATCCTGTAAGTGGGATACTCTTCTTTTGGATACTTTATCAAGATTTTGGTATAGAGGCTATGTTATGGTTGCTTATTACTGTAGCACTTACAGATATAGGGGCATTTTTTACAGGTAAAACCATTGGAAAAACACAATTTTCTCCAACCTCTCCAAATAAGACTATTGAGGGTGTAGTAGGTGGCGTGTTGTTTGCAACTATTGCAGGTACTTATATGGGGCTTTATATTGCTGATTTATGGATTGCTCTTATGGTTACTTTGTTTACTTCTGTATCTTCTATCTTTGGGGATTTATTTGAAAGTTACCTCAAAAGAGAAGCAGGAGTCAAAGATAGTGGTGATATTTTGCCAGGACATGGTGGGGTCTTAGATAGAATTGACGGCTATCTCTTTGGAGCTATTGTGATGGTTATTGCTCTTCGGGCATTTTTATAATAGATGTCTGATTCTATTGTAATTTTAGGTTCTACAGGATCTATTGGTGTCAATACTCTGCTTATCGCCTCACGATATAATATCAAAATAGAAGCTCTTGTGGCAGGAGCTAATATTACTCTGCTCAATCAACAAATAGCCCAATATAAGCCTGACTTTGTAGCTATTGCAAATGAATCTGATAGGCATTTAGTCAATCATTCGTCTGTTTATGTAGGCAAAGAGGGGATACTTGAACTCCTCTCCCAAAGTACAAGCCCTACTATAGTCAATGCCCTTGTGGGGTATGTGGGTGTAGCCCCAACACTCAAAGCTATAGAACTCAAACGCAAAGTAGCCCTAGCCAACAAAGAGTCATTAGTGGTTGCAGGAGAGTTTATTGATATGAGCTATATTACACCTATTGATAGTGAGCATTTTGGTCTTTGGTATCTGATGAACAGTCGCCCCTTAGATAAACTCTATATTACAGCAAGTGGTGGAGCTTTTAGGGATTGGGAGAGAGACAAGATAGCCTCTGCTTCGTTTGAAGATGCCCTCAAACATCCAAATTGGTCTATGGGAAATAAGATTACTATAGATTCTGCTACAATGACAAATAAGCTTTTTGAACTCTTGGAAGCAAAGTGGCTCTTTGATACTACAAATATTGATGCTATTATAGAGCGAAAATCTATTATTCATGCTCTTGTTCAGTTTAGAGATGGCTCTACAACCGCACACTATGCAGGTGTAGATATGAAACTTCCTATTGCTTTTGCTCTAAGAGGAGAAGTGAGTGAGTCTATCTTGCCACCTGTAGATTTGCTCTCTATAGGAGAGATAAACTTTCAACCAATTACGCAATATCAGTATCCTATCTGGAGTATCAAAGAGCATCTTTTAGAAAACCCTCATTTGGGTATTATTGTAAACGCAGCCAATGAAGAGGCTATTAAAGCATTTGAAGTAGGAGCATGTACATTTTTTGGCATGAGCGAGAGAGTATTAGATGCGTATAAAAAGTTTGAAAATACACGAGCATCATCTATAGAGGATATTGAGACAATAGATAGAGAAGTTAGAGCATACCTAAAGAGAGGATAGAGAATATATGATTGATATACTTATTATTGGTTCAGGTGGAGCAGGGTTAAGTGCAGCATTGAGTGCTAAGGCTATGGGAGCTAATGTGGTTGTTGTAGGCAAACAGACAGCAACCTCCTCACAAACAGCAATGGCACAAGGTGGCATAAATGCATCTTTGGGAAATGTGGGTATAGATAGTATTGAGTCACATATAAAAGATACACTCAAATCTTCAAAAGGTCTTTGTGACCCCAATATGATAGAGATACTCTGCCAAGAAGCATCAAAATCTATAGAGTGGTTAGAGTCTATAGGTGTCCCTTTTAGCAGAACTACAGATGCCAAAGTAGCCCAAAGACAGTTGGGTGGTGCAAACGCAAAAAGAGCATGTTATAGTCAAGACTATACAGGTCTTAAGATACTCCATACTCTCTATGACACTTGTCTTAAAGAGGGTATAGAATTTCTTGACCATCATTTTTTAATCAATCTTATCCAAGAAGATGCCACGATCAAAGGAGCAGTACTTCTTGATATTGCCTCAGGAGAACTCAAACAGATAGATGCCTCTAGTGTAATTATTGCTACAGGTGGATATAGCTCTTTGTATCATGGTTTTACCACCAATGCCTTTGGTTCTACAGGAGATGGAGTCTCGGCTGTTTTGCGTGCAGGAGGCTATTTGAGTGATATAGAGTTTGTACAGTTTCACCCTACTGCTCTTAAGGGTTCGTCTATTCTTATCTCTGAAAGTGCTAGAGGAGAGGGTGGCTATTTACTCAACAGCAACCAAGAGAGATTTGTAGATGAACTTCTGCCAAGAGATGTTGTAGCACGAGCTATCTATGAGCAGTTGCATCAAGGCTTAGAGGTATTTTTGGATATTCGTCATTTGGGTGAAGAGAAACTGCTAGAACTCCTCCCCCAAGAGGTACACCTATGCAAACTTCACGAGGGCATAGACCCACTCACAGAGCTTATCCCTATTAAGCCAGTAGCACACTATAGTATGGGTGGTATTGATGTAGATAGCTCTCTAAGGGTTAGAGGGCTAGAGGGCTGTTTTGCTGTAGGTGAGTGTAGCAATGCCAAAATACATGGTGCCAATAGATTAGGTGGTAACTCACTCCTAGAGCTTATTGTATTTGGAAGAAGAGTAGGCAAGAATGCAACTATTTATAGCAAAGAAGCCTGTATACAAAAAGCTGATAACAAACAATTGCTCTTAGATACAGAATATATTACAAGCCTCTACAAAAGCAAAAATAGTGTAAATTTTTATACAAAACGAGATAGCTTAGGAAAATCTTTTTATCAAAATGCAGGAATTGTTAGAACACAAAAAGCCCTTTCTTCTTTGCTTGACACAGTAGAACAAATACAAAAAGAACTCCCACTTATGGGTCTAGGGGACACAAACAAAATATATAATACCAACCTTATAGAACTTTTAGAGTTTACAAACACAATCGAGTTAGCCCAAATACTCTTATTAGGAGCAATCAACCGAAAAGAGAGCCGAGGTGCTCACTACAGAGAAGACTTTCCACAACTAAATGAAGAGTATCAGAGTCATACACTCTATTGGAAAAAAGATAATAAACTCTTTTTTGAGGTATAGTAGGCTTTCGCTTACTCTCGTATCTCCACGCCCTCTTTTCGTACACGGAGGGTTTCGTATTTGTTATATAATACACTTGATCCCTCTTGGACTTTGACGAACTTTCGTTTGGTATAGTCTACTTCGTACTCTCCTGCTTGTTGCACTGAAAAATCTACACATAATTTTGCAGATGCTTCAATTACACTCTTTGGAAGATTTTGTTTATCTGTTTTGATAATTACATGGGATGAGGGAACATCTCTAATATGCATCCAAAGATCATTTGCTTTGGCTACTTGTAGGAGTTTTTGATTCTCTATACTATTGCGTCCTACTAATACTTTGTAATCTTCTATCCAAAAGAGTTCGCACTCTTTGAGTTTCTCTTTTTTTCGTTGTGATTTTGCTCGTTTTGGGATAAGTATCTCTAAGTCATACATATCTGTAGCTTGTTTGGCTGAGTGATATATATTTTGATAAAAGTTAAGTTTACTACTAAGATTTTCTTGTTCTATATAAACATTTTTGGCTCTATTTTTGGCTCTTTTGGAGAGATTAAAGTAGTATTGGCTTATACGGTTTGTCACAATATTTTTGGGGAGTTTAATACTAATCTCTTCTCCATCAAAATCATAAGTTTTAAGCGTTTTATCATAGGGTTTTATACTATAGAGATTGGCTAATATAATATTTCCATAATTATTATATTTGAGTGCTTCTTCTTCTAGTTTGCTTTTATCAGGAAGAGTAGCCAAGAGTTTGGTGAGTTTATCTATCTTTTTTTCTACCATTAAAAGTTTTTGTTTCTTAATATTATTTATTCGTTTTTTTTGATACTCTTTCCAATTATCTCTTAAGAGAGTATCTACCGATTCTACTTTTTGATACAACTCTTCTCTCTCATAGCTAGGGAGTGCTAGTAGTTCTATTCCAGGGCGAATCACTCTAAACGAACGACTAGCATCTACATGTCTTAGTGCTTCTATTATCACTCCACTCTCATCAAGAAGTATTATATTAGTATTTTTACCAGTAAATTCTAGTTGGAGTGTTACTTTTTTCTCTTTGTAGTTACTTTTAGGAGCTACCTCTATAGACAAAATCCGATCGTTATTAGGTACAGAGATAGAGAGTATTTTACTATAGGCTAACAACGAGTGCAGAAGATTATCAAAAGGAGCTTTATAGCTTTGTAGAGGTTTTTGTGTCTCTTTTTGATAAACAAAGCTATTACCTCGTGTCATATTAAAAAAGATACTATTTTTTTTATCAAAGATAAGTTCAATAGTCGTATCATCTACCCGTCTAGCTTCTGCTATAAAATCATACGAACTAAGATATGACGCTATAGCTTGGAGTTCATA
This sequence comes from Sulfurovaceae bacterium, assembly GCA_016744805.1. Lineage (GTDB taxonomy): Bacteria > Campylobacterota > Campylobacteria > Campylobacterales > Sulfurovaceae > SZUA-451. The sequence continues at coordinate 40,193 of JADGDQ010000008.1, read as the reverse complement.
GCGTTTCATTTATTATTTATACCCTTTAGATGATTAGCAAAAACGCTAGGTTTAATAAATCCTGTAAGTGTTTTATCTGCTAAATAGTTATTTTTTTTATCAAAAAATATAATATTTGGTGTGCCAAAGAGTTCATATTTTTTGAGTAAGGCTTTATCTTCTTCACTATTGTTAGTAAGGTCTATCTTGATAAAAGTAAACTCTTTAAGCTCGGCTTGTACCAAAGGATGAGGAAAAGTGATTTGTTCTAATTCTGTACACGCAGTACAAGAGTCTTTGCCAAAGTCTACAACTACAGGCTTACTAGAAGCTTCTACCTCTGCTAAGAGTCTCTCTATGCTATAGCCTCTATGGCTTTTTATTTGAGTATGCGAAACATTACTTGCTACATTAGTATTTGTAAATCTCTCAAAAGGTTTAAATACAGAACTAGCGCCACTCACTCCTCCAACAAATAAGAAGATACCATATAATAAGAATAAAATTGAGAATAATTTTCCTAGGTAGCTACTTATTCCATTTGGTGATTTGCCATCTAAAAGCCCCATATACAAAGATATACCCATAGCCAATAGAGACCAAAGTATCAAAGTGAGAAGGTCAGGAAGAATACGAGCCAACATAAATATAGCCAAACCTAACATCATTAGACCAAAAACTTGTGATACTTTGGTCATCCAACCACCAGGACGAGGCATAAATTTACCTGCTCCTATACCTACAAGCAAAAGAGGCATACCCATTCCCATGCTCATTACAAACAGAGCTGTTCCACCCAAAAGGGCATCTCCTGTGTGAGAGATAAAGAGTATAGCTCCACCCAAAGGAGGTGCAACACAAGGACCAACAATAAGTGCAGATAAGAAGCCCATAATTACTGTTCCTAAAATCCCTTTACCTTGTGCATCATCACTTGCTTTTGTAAGTTTACTTTGGATAGAAGTAGGAAGAGCAATCTCATAATAGCCAAAAAGTGAAAATGCTAATGCCACAAACATAGCAGCAAAAATAGTTAAGACTACAGGATTTTGCATAGCTGTTTGAATATCTGCACCCATAAGTCCTGCAATAAGTCCTACTATAGTATAAGTAACCGCCATAGATAAGACATAAATCAATGAAGTAAAAAATGCTTTGGCTGTACTTGTTTTTCCATCATTTGATTGTGATACAATAATTGATGAAAGAATGGGAATCATAGGAAATATACAAGGTGTCAAAGAAAGGAGTAATCCAAAGATAAAAAAGAGTAAAATAATAAAAAATGAACTCTCATTTTTAAGAACATCTGCTATTTTTGCACTATTAGCCTCATCTGCTAAAGAACCTATTTTACCAAAAACATCTTTTTGTTCCTTAGTATTTACTTCTTCACTCTCTTGTATTATAGAAGTATCAACTTCTCCTTTATCAAAAACAAATTCATGTTTTTGAGGCTGGTAACAGATACCTGTATCAGAACAGCCCTCAAACTCTACAGCAAGAGTAAACTCACCTTTGACCTTCTCGTGAATACTCTTTAAAGGAATAGAAATATCTATTTTCTTCCCATATACCTCATCTTCGTCAATAGTATGGGCAGGAGGTAACTCTATAGAATCTAGTGAAAACTCTTTTGGAGAAATAATAGTAAACCGTAAAGATTTTTTGTATACATGAATCTTCTCACCCAAAGTAATTGAAACTTCTATAGATGAATCTTTTTTAAGAGTAGTTACTCCAAATGCTTCTTCAGGTGTTAGAAACTTTTGTTTTAAAACCGCAGAATCAAATCCTGCACCCCATACCAATGCACTTAGAAGAACTATTATTTTAATAATAACTGACATAATAATACAAACCTTTTTTTAAATTCTAAAAAATTAATATCTAATAGTATCAAAGGATAGTGAATGTTTTATTAACTACAGAAATCTTTAAAATTAACTCCTAGGGTTTATGGTGTACATCTCTCATTTGCCAATGGATAAAGTGCTTCATCATTCATAAGATGAGAAGATTTTTGAATTCCTTTACTCATAATTGTCATTGGAGTATTTATCATCATAAACATTCCCATTCTCATCATAGATAAATTATCACCTGAACCAAATATTGTTTTAAAAACAACTCCTATATCTGATGCTAATCGTTGGCATCGCATGGCTTTGGAACTATTTCTATCCTCTCGTGCTATTTCATAAAATCTATCTGACAATTTTCGTAACTCATTATAAAAAACATCATTACATAATTGATCTTTTCGCCCTTCATAGATATAACAAATATCATGCTTCATACAGACTTCATCTATACTATCTATAGGCTTAATCAAATAATATTTAGCAATCAGTGCATCTTTCTCATCTCTATCTAAATTCCTAAAACTTTTATTAGTATCAGAAACAAGAGAAGGATACCCTTTGCCACAAAAACAGCCATAACGAAAATCACTATCAAAATTCTCTTTGGCTATAAAAGGAACATCACACTCTTTTGCTTTTTTCATGTTCTCTTTCATTAGAGAAGTGGGTGAAGAGTTTAATCTTTGAAACTCATCTGCATGTAAAAGTGTTATAGTAATTAAAAGTAAAGATATAAAATAGTGCATATATGACCCCATTTATTTTTACCTATATTATACCCTGATAGTATTTATGTATGTTTTTACCTTCTTTTAAGGGCTTTAATATTACACTTGATGTTAAAACAAACTAAATGGAGATTTGGATGAACAAAAATTTTATACTAACAAGCCTAGTGAGTGCTACACTTCTATTATCAGGCTGTGGGAGTAGTAGTAGTGATACAGTAATAGTAACACCTGTAGAACCAACCCTTACAACACTATTTTTAATTGATAACAATGGATTTTCATTAGCTGGTATACCTTATATTTGTGACTCTATGCAATTTTCACAATACACACTTAATAATGGAGAATTTTCATTTTATCCTGGAGAGAACTGCTCTTTTGATTTTGCAGGATATAGAGGAAACTACAATGGTGACCCTTATAATGGTGATGATATTATCCATATAGTATCAGATATAAATACACCTGCAAATGGTGTCGAGTATAATTGTAACTCTTTTGGTGCAGGTATTACATTTGAAGATGGTAGTTTTGATTATAATTCCAATGATGCTTGTGTCTTTTATTTTTAAAGAGGAGTTAACAGATGCTACTAGGTGTTAATATTGACCATATTGCTGTACTAAGAGAAGCAAGAAGAGTAGCTGACCCTAATGTTATTGATGCTTTAGGGATTGTCAAACGAGCAGGTGCTAATCAGATTACTATCCATTTGCGTGAAGATAGAAGACATATTCAAGATAGTGATGCTAAAGATATTATTGCACTCTCATCTCTGCCTGTAAATCTTGAATGTGCTATAGCTCCAGAGATTATAGATATAGTCTGCAACCTCACTCCTCACCGTGCAACTATTGTGCCAGAAAAAAGAGAAGAGGTAACAACAGAGGGTGGACTATCAGTAATACCACAAAGTTCTCTACTTAAAGATGCTATTAAAAAACTTCAAGACAAACAGATAGAAGTCTCTCTTTTTATTGACCCTTGTAGTGATACTCTTAGAGCATCCAAAGAATTAGGTGTAGAATGGGTGGAGTTTCATACAGGTAAATATGCCAATATTTATGCTATGCTTTATGGTAATCTTACCTCAACCCATCATAGAATTCCCTCTTTAGATCTCCCAAGAGAAACACTCAAACAGATGCTCCAGCAAGAGTTAGAAACACTTAAAAAACTAAGTGACGAAGCACACTCTTTGGGTATTAGAGTTGCAGCAGGACATGGATTAAATTATCAAAATGTTCAGGCTGTTACTGCTATAGAATCTATTGAAGAGCTAAATATAGGACAAAGTATAATTGCACAAGCTGTGTATACAGGATTGGAAGATGCTATAAAACAAATGCGTGAGTGCATTCAAAGATAAAAGTATGAAAAAAGTAGCTATCTCTATTGGTGATTTACATGGTATTGGTATAGAACTAGCATTACAAAACCACCATTTAGTCAAAAAACTTGTAGAGCCTATCTACTGTATAGACTCATATATGCTCCATCAAGCATCTACACTTCTTAATATAGCCATTCCCAAAGATTTTCAAATAATAGACCCAGAGGCTAAGGCATTTACTCTTAAGCCCTCTACTATTTTGGCATTAAGTGGTGCATATAGTTATGCCTCATTTACTAAAGCTGTAGAGCTTGCAAAAGCAAAAAAGGTAGATGCTATAGTAACACTACCTATACATAAAAAAGCATGGGAAGAGGCAGGAATTTATTATAAGGGGCATACTGATGCTTTAAGAGATTTCTTTGGAGCTGAGGCAATTATGATGCTAGGGTGTGAAAAGATGTTTGTAGCCTTATATACAGAACATATTCCTCTTAAAGAGGTAGCTCAAAGTATAAACAAAAAAGATTTAACTCGTTTTTTTCTGGATTTTTATTATGCTACACAGCCCTTGCAACAGGTAGCAGTTTTGGGGCTTAATCCTCATGCAGGAGATGATGGGGTATTAGGAGATGAAGAGACAATTATTAGCCAAGCTATCAATGAAGCTCATAAAATACTAGGCAAAACTATCTTTACTACTCCCCTCGTTCCTGATGTAGCATTTACTCCACAAATTAGAGCTAACTACAAACATTACATAGCAATGTACCACGACCAAGGTCTAGCTCCTCTTAAAGCACTCTATTTTGATGAGGGAATTAATATCTCTTTGAATCTACCTATCATACGAACCTCAGTTGATCATGGTACAGCATTTGATAAAGCATATAAAGGTGTAGCACTAAATAATTTAAGCTATCTTAATGCCCTAAGGTACTGTGTAAAGGAGTAATAGATATGTACTATCAAAGATTGATTATACTTCTCTTTTTTTTCTTCCAAACTCTTAACGCCTCTAGTACAACAAATTCATATAAAATAATTGCCTATTATCCTGAATGGGGAATTTATAAAACGCATAATTATTATCTACCCTCTGCTATCCCTTTTAAAAAAATCACACATCTACACTATGCTTTTGCTACAATCAAAGATGGTAAAATAGCTCACTTTGATAAATATGCATCTATACAAAAGATATATGAGAATAATAGCTCTCTTAGAGGCAATCTTGGAGCCTTAAAAAAGCTCAAACAAAAGCACCCTCACCTCTCACTTATTATCTCTATAGGCGGATGGACACAATCGGGAAATTTTCATACTGTAGCCTCTACATACAAAGCTCGTAATATATTTGCATCAAGTATTATAAAATACTTACGAGAGTACTCTATGGATGGAGTTGATATAGATTGGGAATTTCCAACAGTTTACAGAGAAGCAAATTTAGCCGACAATCCTTTTGATCAAGGCTCACCTCATGCTAATGAAAGTGAAAAAAAAACTTATACTTTACTTTTGCAAACACTACGAAAACATTTAGATATTGCTTCTAAGGAAGATAATAAAACATATCAACTAAGCGTTGCCGTAAGCCCAATATTTGCCCATATAGAACAAACACAAGTAAAAGAGTATATGCAATATGTTGATTATATTACACTAATGACTTATAATATGCATGGGTCTTGGGACAAAATTACAAACCATCACACTGCTTTATATCCTCATCCATGTGCATTTGATACTATGAATATACAAAGTGTAGTTAATAAATTTATATCCCTAGGAGTAGCACCTAACAAACTTATTGTTGGCACACCTTTTTTTGGAAGAAGTTGGAGAGAAGTTGATAATAGGAAATATGCTCCCTCATGGATAAAATCTCACTATATAGAGCTAAAATGTTGGCTTATTTATGGTATTAATTTGGAGTATTTTCAAGGCTTATTTAGAGTAACAAGTGGCGGAGCTAAAGGTTTATGGGATAGTGGTACAGCATATACAGGTGTTTATCCATACTACTATCTTGCACAGCTACAAAAAAATAAAAAGTACCAAAAATATTATGACCCTCAAGCATCTGCAACTTATCTTTATGACCAAAAGAGTAGACAGATGTATAGCTATGAAAATCAACAATCTCTTCTAAAAAAAATAGAATATATACAAACAAATAATTTAGGTGGAATTGCTATATGGGAAATAACAGGAGATGCACCTACAAATAGTAGCGATAACCTATTAAATCTTATTTATAATAAACTTATACTTGACTTTAATCACTAATAATGTAATTATCTATATAAATAAGTTGAATAAAAGGAGCTTAGATGCATATTTTAATCACTGGTGGTGCAGGATTCATAGGTTCTAACTTGGCTCTTTATCATTTGAAAAAAGGTGATAAAGTACATATATTAGATAATTTATCAACTGGTCGTTTATCAAACTTAGAGGAGTGTGAAAAGTATAATAACTTTTATTTTAATGAGGTAGATGTACTTATAGATGAAGAGTTAGACAAAAGAGTTAATTGGGCTGATAGAATCTATCACTTAGCTGCTGTTGTAGGTGTTTTTAGAGTCTTAGAGAAACCAATTAGTGTACTCTCTACAAATATAGCAGGATGCGAACGGGTACTTCGTGCGGTACTTCGGAGTGATTGGAAAGCAAAAGTTGTAATCGCCTCTACCTCTGAAGTTTATGGAAATAGAAAAAGCAATCAACTCCTTAGTGAGGATATGGAACTCTATATTAGTCCAGGAATAAATTCTCGATGGAACTACTCTATTAGTAAATTAGCTGATGAAGCGTATGGTCTTTCGTATGTTCGTGAACATGACCTTGATATTACACTTATTAGGTTTTTTAATGTAATAGGTCCAAATCAAACAGGTAAATATGGCATGGTTGTTCCCCGTTTCGTACAACAGGCTATTAATAATGAAGAGTTAACTGTTTTTGGAGATGGAACACAGATTCGTGCATTTATGGATGTAAGAGATACTGTGATTTATTTAGATGATATTGGATCAAACCCTGCAACCAAAGGAGAGGTTATTAATGTAGGCAGTAATTATGAGATTACTATTAATAATGTTGCTAAGCATGTAAAATCATTGGCTAATAGTAATTCAGAGATTAAATATATCTCTTATGATGATGCCTATGGTGAAGAGTTTGAAGAGATTTATTTTAGAAAGCCTGATTTAAGAAAACTCAAAAAATTCTCATCACACCAAATAAAGTGGAGTTTTGATGATACACTAAGAGATCTTATAAGGCGTGCTAAAGAGAAATAAAAAAGCTATTTAAAAGGAGCAGTTATGGCAACAACCCCATATTTTGTTTTGAGTCCTAATCTTATAATAAGTGTATTAGGTCTGATACATGGTCCAGACAAAACTATTCCTACTCCTACTAAAAACTGGAAAGATGCTACAGTAGGGGTTGTTATTCCTGCATTCAATGAAGAAAAAAATATTGTACTCTGCCTAGACTCTTTACTTGACCAAACAATCAAACCTAAAGAGATTATGCTTATTGATGATGGAAGTAGTGATAATACAATACAAGTAGCACAAGAGTTTGCTCAGATGCGAGGCGTGGAGATTACTATTATCAAAAGACAACACTCCATAGGTAAAACACCTTCACTCAAAATTCAATCAAGAGTATTTGATACTGATGTTGAGTTTATTTTGGATGCAGATACATACTTAGAATCTAATAACTATATAGAGCGAATGGTAGAAGAACTTTTTCAGGCGGTAGGAATATCAAGTGTTTGTGGCATGGTACAACCCACACGAGACAAAGATAGACAAAGATGGATAGAAGATAAAAATATACAAGAGTATTTTAAAAAATATGGAGAAAAAGATTTTCTTCTAAAACAAGATTGGCTTCACCGAAAAATGCGGGCTATAAGTAGTATTTATAGAGATGTACTTTATTCTTTTTTGCAAAAATTTATTTACCATGGACAAATGGTATGGTTTGGAACTATTACAAATCCTGTAGGATGTGCTGTAGCTTATCGTAGAGAATATCTTAAAGATCTTTTTGCTACCTATGAACCTATTTTAGGTGATGACCTAACAAACTCTGAAGATATTTTTATAGGTTTTGCTATGCTCAACCATGGGTATAGAAATGTGCAAATAACTGATGTGGTAGCAAGGTCACAAGAACCAGAAGCCGAATTTTTACCACGACAGATATATCTATGGTCTTCTTCCTTTTTTCAAAGCTGTTACTACTTTCCTCATTTGGTTCTTACACCCTTTAAATCTTTTAGAAAATTTTTCAATAAACAAAGAATATCTAAAAAAGAGCAAAAGATTATAAATGAAAAACGAAAAATAAAAGAACCATATCGTCAAGTTTTTGGAGATGAACGAACAGAAAAATATGGACGACCTATGGGATGGTCTATTTTTACCTCTTTAGCAGAAAAAATTCTTTTCCCTATTACTCTTCTTTTGATGATTATTTTTCAAATGTGGGATGCACTTTTGTTAACTTTAGTATTAGAGGCATTTGTATCCATTGGTGTTTTAATATATATTAACAAAGGAAAACGATGGGAGTATATGCTCAAAGGCGTACTCTCTACACCCGTAAGATACCTCAGTCTGCTCTATGATTTTGTAACATTTATTAGATTTTTGGCTGATATACTTATTTTTAGAGATAAAAGGTGGAGAAAATGAAAAATATACTCGTTATAAGTCTCTTTTTTTGTCATATTATTTATGCAAGTAGTATCACAATTCCAAACGAAGGAATTAAAGCAGAGATGGAAAATAGATGGGATGATGCAAATACAATATACAAAAATATATTACAAAGCACACCTCAAAGAGTTGATCTTTGGCTACGATTATCCGACAATTATGCACACCAAAAAGATATAAAAAATCTTATTTATACTCTTGAAAAGGCAAAAGAGCTAACAGCTAATAGTGCCATAATAGATAATAAATTAAGTCAAGCATATAGTATTAATAAAGAGCCTCTCAAAGCTTTTAAAAGCATAGCTCTTGCAGTAGAACATAATAAAACAAATATACAATATCAAGAGCGATATGGTATATTAGCAGAGTTAAATAAAGAGTGGGATTTAGCATTAAAAAATTATGAGAAGATGCTACTACAAGACCCAACAAGAGTAGATATAAGGAAAAGAGCTTCAGATATTTATGCTCTAAATAAAAACCTTCCAAAAACTATATCTTCCCTAGAAGCAATACTCAAATATAATCCAAAAGATACGCTCTCTTCTTATAAATTAGCACAGGCTTACTCTATGAGTAATCAACCAAAAAAATCACTACAACAGATTGACATAGCTTTGCAACAAGAGCCAAATAATATACAATACCTCCAAATGAAAGCTCATCTTGCAGTCTGGAGTGTCAATTATCAAAAACAATATGAAGCCTATCTTGAACTTATAAAACTACAAAAAAATACCCAACACAATATAGAGGGTCTAGCACATGCCTCACTCAAATTAGGCAATTACTCTAAAGCTATCTCTCTCTATAAAAAATATCTCCAAAAAAATCCTCAAGATTTAGCTACTTGGCTTAAGTTAGCCACTATTGAACAGCTATATATCAGTGTAGACCAAGCCCTACTTACACTAGAAAAAGGTGCAAAACTCAATAAACTAATACAAAATCCCAAAAAACAAAAACTACTAGCCATAAATCAAGAGATACCTATACTAGAGTACCACTGTATAGGAGAGAGAAAAAACCGCTACTTTTTAGATACACAAGAGTTTGATGCTCAAATGAATCTTATTCATAATAGAGGTTATGAATCTGTATTTGTTGATGATATTTATAATGCATCCATAGGAGGCAAAGCTCTACCCAAAAAACCTATAGCAATTACTTTTGATGATGGATGTAGCCAAATTTATAGCAAGGCTTACCCTATTTTAAAAAAATATAATCTCAAAGCAGAGATTTATCTAGTAACAGATGCTATTGGTATCTCACAAGAAGACCGCGAATATAGACGCAGACAAAATTTTATAGATAAAGAGAGTGGTGCAAGTAGCTATTTAATATGGTCTGAAGCCCAAGAGATGCTACAAAATGGCATAAAGTTTGGCTCACACTCTAGTACACACTTTAAGCTAAGTAACCTCAAAGACAAAGAGATTGCTTATCAGATACTCCACTCCAAAGTAGCTCTAAAAGTACACTTAGGTATTACTGCAAAAAATTTCTCATATCCTTTTGGAGATAATGCTTTTAATCCAAAAGTTTATAAAATTCTTGCTAAGTATGGATATACAACCGCTCTTGCTGCCTATGGTGGTATAGAAAATATACAACAGATGAATCCATATAATATACGACGAATTGTTATCTATGGAGACTCTCCACAAGATGGCATCAAAGGTGTATCAGTCAAAACAGATAATAATCAATCACATTTATCGTTTTTAGCACAACTAGAACCAAGCCAAGCAGAAACAAACTACCAAAGAGCCAAATGGCTAGACTATGCAGAAAAATATAATGATGCACTCAAGTATCTTACTTCTGCCACATTATTAGAACCAAATAATATACGATACCTAGAAAAAAAGGCAAAGTTAGCCTCTTTTTTAAGTGACTACAGACTCTCAGCACAAACATATCTCAAAATATATGAGCTTGAACCTAATGATGCAAACTTACTTCTTTTTGCAAAAACCTCATCATGGGCAAATAATCTAGACCAATCTGCTCATAGCTATGCACAATATGTCAAAAATAATCCAAAAGACAAAAAAGCACTCTTAGAGTATGCAAAAGTACAATCATGGCGAGGAAACTATCACGAATCTTTAGAGCTTTTTCAAAGATACAAAGATAATTTTGGAGAAGACATGGCATACCTTAGAGCTATCTCTGCAACTTTATCTTGGAGTAGACCCTCAGAGGCATTTGAATATATAGATAAAATCCTCCAAAAAGACCCACATGATTATGAGGCAATATATGCCAAAGCTGTAGCACTACAACATATACAAAAACCCCAAGAGACCTACCAAGCACTCAAAAAGGTTATAGAGTTACGAGCTGACTCTAATGATACTAAACTCCTCCAAAGATTTATTGCAACACCCTACCGCTCCTATCTCTATCCTACTATTAACTACTATTTTGATTCAGACCATATTAGTATGCTCTCTGCCTATTTAGAAGGGAGATATTTTCTAAACCTTGATAGTTCTATCTATGGAGGAGTAGGTCAAGATCTCTTAGAGACCCAGCTTAATAGTCCTTTTGCACCTATTAATGCAGGTAAAAGAATCCGACACTCCAAAGCATGGATAGGTCTAACTCACCGTATTAATCCTAAATGGGATATAGATGGTTACTTGGGTGTAGCAAAGGTTGCTGACAAACCAGATACACTCAAAGATAAAATTCATAGCTTCCAAAATGAAGCCATCTACAAAGCTACAGTTAAGTGGAGAGCCTCAGATATATTTAAAGCATCTTTAGGATTAGAACATAGCTATTTTTTGGCATCTCCAAAAGCTCTCTCTTTGGATACTACTTTTAATCAAGCAAATATATCACTTACTTGGTATCCCTCTTTGCTCTACTCTATTGGCTTAAGTGCTAGTTATACAGACTTTTCAGATGAGAATAAACGATGGAATATATATACAAAAATCACAAGAGAACTTGCAAGAACACAGTACTGGAATGTAGATATAGGTATAGAGACTAGACATTTTGGATATGATCTTGATTTAGACCATGGCTACTATGACCCCAAATTAAGCCAAACTTATTTTCTTGTTGCTTATGCCTACTGGAAACTCAATCAAGATAATGGAGTAAGCTTGATTGCCTCAGCAGGAGCGTCAAAAGATGATAGAATTGATAAGTTTCAATTTGCTTCTAGTATAAATATCGAAGGAACATTTGGTATTTACAAAGATTGGCTACTCTTTGCAAGAGGTGGATGGGATTATAATGTCCAACAGCTAGATGGTGCGTATGATGGTGCCATCATAACCCTTGGAATAAAAAGACGATTTTAGTATCGTCAAGTAATCCCAATCACTACTTTAGCTTAAACCCTATAGTCAAAACCACATTTCTCATAGGCAAACTAGAGCGGAGCTTGGCAGGTACTGCTATAGGGAAGCTCCTCTGTATGGCTTTTTTGGCTGCTTTTTGTAAGGTTATGTGTCCTCCACTGATGCGTATATTGCTCACTGCTCCACTCTTTTGGATATTAAATACAACACGCACATTCCCCTCTATACCTCTTCGTATCGCCATTCTTGGATATTTTTTGTTCTTCTGTATGCTTGATTTGACATGCCGTAGAAACTTCTTTTTGAGTACTGCATTTTGTGAACTTGTCGCCACTCTTTTTGAGCCTGACTTGCTACTTGTCACTCGCTTTTTTGTTACTTTTTTTGCTGTTTTTTTTACTGTTTTTTTTGTTATTTTCTTTTTAACTACTTGCTTTTTGACTATTTTTTTTGGTTTTGGCTTGGGTTTTGGTATTGGTTTAGGAGTAGGCTCAGGAATGGGTTCAGGTTCAGGAATGGGTTCAGGCTCAGGGATAGGTTCAGGAATGGGTTCTGGTTCTGGGATAGGTTCAGGCTCTGCAACCATTGAAATCTTGATAATATTATCTTTAGGGGGTGCAATACTCTCTACACTCATAGGAGCATAAAAAATCATAGCACCTGCTACAATATAAAGAGAGCTTGTAAGCCAAAAGGCTAAAATATTTCTACTCATTTTTTGTAATAATCCCTAGATTTCCATAGCTGTTCTTTTTGAGTATATCGAGCAAAAAAACAAAGTTATCATATTTTGCATCTCTGTCACAGTAGAGGTGGATAGGAGTTTTGGCATCATAAGTAAGGAGGGTCTCTTCTAACTTCTCTCTAGAGATTTCAACTGTATCAAAAAAGACTACTCCATCCTTGTCGATAGATATCTTCAGATCTTTTTTGTGCATATCTTCCGCAGGGGCAGAGGCAGGTGGCAGATCTAGCTTAATCACACCTGTCTGAATAAAAGAGGCTGTTGTGAGTACTATTACCAAGAGTACAAGCATAATATCAATAAATGGCACTACATTGATAGAGTCAAAAGATTGTTTTCGCATCACTGCTCTACTTGTGATTGTTTACGCTGCATAATCTTCCAACGAGTCGTCAAGACATCACACTTTCTATTGAGGTGATTATAGAAAAATATCGCAGGGATAGCCACAGCAAGACCCATAGCCGTAGCTTTAAGTGCTAGAGCAAGAGAGGTCATAATGTTTTTGACATCCATATTGCCACTCTCTCCTAGGGTATAGAAGGTGACAATTACTGCAAGTACTGTACCCAAAAGCCCTATATAAGGAGCGTTTGCCCCCATACTAGATATTTTGGAGAGGTTATGCGAAATATCCAACTCCAGCTCATCCAAACTCTCATAAGAGTCTAGTTTTACCCCCCTATAGAAGAGGAGTCGCTCTATCCAGTAAAAGAGTACCAAAAAACTCATAAACCCCAAAATCCCCAATACTCCATAGTCTACCATATCACTTATAAGTGCTATATCCATCATCTACCCTTTTTTTTATTATATCTAAAATTTATAATTCAAATTAGAAGGGGGATAGATTGCCCCCTTATGAGCGTTAGTATTGGTAGCGTACTCCAAAACTAACTGCTCTTCCTTGGAGTGGAGCTGTCTCTTTGAGGAAAGAGAGATGGTTTCTAGCAACCTCATCTGTAAGGTTTGTCCCTTTAACCCAAACTTCAAAGCTTGATTTATTGAATGTATACTGGTAGGTACTTGAGAGATTGAGAAGCTGATACCCCTCTGTATGGGTCTCGTTCTCTGCCTCATTTCTACTCTCATCAACCCACTTATAGGTAATATTGTTGTTCCATGCACCCACTGTATGATCTAGGCTCAAAGTTGCATTGTAGGGTGACATTCTAGGAATATACCCACTCTCATCAAGTTCACCTTTGGTAAGATTAAATTGTGCCATCATATTAAGCTGATGCTCTCCTATCTCTATGGCATAATTCTCTTCGATACCTAGACCATAGATTGTTGCTCCTACACCTCGTATCTCCCAAACAGGACTTAGATGGAATGGGTCAATGATAGGAGTATTACTACTATCTACTTTAGGAGATTGGTAGATATAGTTCTCAAAGTCATAGTAGAAAAAGCTTATATTAGAAGAGAGTGCATCTGTATGCTTGTAGAGAATATCTACATCCAAGTTGACAGACTGCTCATTATCCAAATCACGATTTCCCAAGATATAACTCTCTGTAGCATGGTGAAACCCATTCCACAAAAGCTCTTGAGATGATGGAAGTCGCTCAAGGTAGCTCAGTGAAACTTGACTCGTCAACACTTCACTCCAACTATGCCACCACCCAAGCGAGAGGCTCAATGCACTATCAGTCTCTTCATTGTAGTAATCAGGATCTATACTCACAGGCATAAGCCAAGTCTCTTGCATATTATCACTATCAGGAGTAAGCGTACGAACTACTCCACTAACTGCTAAGCTCAGCTCATCACTCTGAGTATAGTAGTGCTTCAGGTTCATTCCTGCTTGTATCTTCTGTTCCTGCGTATCAGGCATTGGATGCCCATGCGAGTAGGGAATACCTGTACTATTATAGTAGTTTGCTAGGGAAGCTCCATCAATAGCACCTGTACGAATACCCTTAGAGAACTCTTCACACTCACCATGCTCATGGCAAACCTTTAGCTCATTACTGATAAGCTCTATACGAAAGTTAGCCTGTGTCTCTTCCGAGAAGTCAACATCAAATTTACTACTAAGGCTTACTTGCTGTTGGTCAAAGAGTCCATCATAGCGTCCATCTTCTCGTTCATAGTGGCGATAGTCACTCTGCTGAAGCTCTGTAATGACATTTTGCAATCCCCACAGGTTTTTGTTGTGAAGCACAACACCGTAGCGTTGTTGCTCCATCAAGATATCCGTCCGCTGAGGTGTCGTATTGGGGACACCATACTCTTTATCCAGAGTATCAGCATAGAATTTCACCAAAAAGTCGGGATCTACCTGCCATCCTACTACCCCATGGAGTTGCTCCGAAGAGGTATCAGAGTTGGGTACAATCTCACCACCACTACTATAGCTATCTGCTTGATGGTTAAAGTAGTTAAGATAGAGAGCAAGGAGTTCACTCGCGTAGCTCCCCTTGAAGCTTCCTGTCCCTTGACCTGTATTGGAGTTAGAAGCAAAAGAGCCATCGAGACTTAGTCCCTCTTTGGGAAGTGTAGCTAGATGCTCCTCCCCAAGTGTACGAATAACCCCTCCACTATAAGAGCCATAGAGCAAAGAGGCAGGCCCTTTGATAAGCTCTATCCGCTCTACTACCTTAGCATTAAGTCCCACCGCATGGTCTTGGCTCATCGCTGAGAGGTCATTGAGCATAATACCCCCCTGAGCAATACCAACACGATACCCCTCCATACCACGCACGGTAGGACGACCTACAGCTGCACCATAAGTTGCACTATCAACACCTAACTCATTAGAGAGATAGTCTCCTAGAGTCTCACCTAAAGACTTTTTAGAGAGTGCCTCTACCTTATGGCTTGTAGTATAGGCAACCTCTTCACTGCTTTGCGTCTCTTGAGACTCTACTACATTGATAGTACCTAGCTCTATACCATCGGCTAGAGCCAAAGACTCTAGCATCAAAAAAAGTATAAGTGAACGATTAGTGGTCATGGGCACCTGTACTCTCCTCTGTAATACTCGTTAGAGCTGTTGGGGCAAATCCTGCTGGTAAGAATCTATTAATATCCCAACTACTGTGTTGGTGGAAATCTATACCATGGTTATCTACAAGATAGATTTTTTGACTCTGAGCACTAAAGATAAGCACACCATAATCACTCGCTTGAACAATATCACTCATACTACTGTGACAACTACTAACACCCTCTAGTGCAAAAGGAGGTTGCGATTGTGCCAATGCACCATCTGCTTCACTAAAGACATAGACCATACCTGTACCGCTCAAGGCTATATGTGCTGTACTCTCTTGGGTTGCACCCTCTTCATGCTCTTCGTGATCAAAGACAAAAAAGTTACAAAGAGTCTCACCCGCTGGTAGTGCAGTAGCAATCTCTGCTCGTATCTCCTCTTGCTCTAAAAGGTCTGCATTAAGCGTCTCTAAGGCAGCTAGTTTAGTTTCACTTGGGTTATTGGCAGGGTTGAACTCTTCGTTACTATGTGCTGCAAAGCTCTTTACATTGTTCTCTTCATGGAAATGCCCTAGATAGTGGAACTCACTATAAGTTAATAGAGTTGTAGTCACATCAAAGTAGTCACTTAGCATCACTATCTTCTGGTCAACTCCTGCATCCGTATGGTGAAACCACACTACAGGGTTTCCATGTTTACCTGTCATATCATAATTTTGTGTAGAGTCACTATTCATATCTTCATACTGCTCAGTTGTTGTGTCGTAGAGATATTGCGTTGAGTTGACATTATCAAAAAATACCATCGTAAGACCATCTGGTAGATCAATAGGGGTATTTGTATCACCTGTATCTGTAGAGTTTGAACTCCCTCCACACCCTACGAAGAGTGCTCCTGTTAGTAGTAGTGCTGCTGCTTGTAATTTCATAATATTTCTCCATGTATTTAATAATTTTCTTTCAGTACTCTCTTGTACTCGTTATGTTGTTGTAGATATCTGTAGCCTATTATGAAAAATGAGGAGGGGCAGTTGCAAAGTATCCTATAGGTAAAAATTGCGTAGTTCTCTCTTTGTATCCATCAAAATCACTCAGGCGATAGATAGGAGTTTGTATCAGAGTATACGCCTCTCTTGTAAGCTGTTGTGTAGTTATTTGCTCCTGTTTTATTGCACTATTTTGAGCAAAATAGACCAGAGTTGATTGCTGGTGTTGCTCTTTTGAATATTGTGCAGCATGGCAGATTAGACACTCATCAACACTACTTACTTGATGCTGTTTGAGATGGATTATCGTACTTTGATAAGAGAATAAAAAAAGAGCTATAAGCACTATACGAAAAGTTATATTTGTGTTCATACTATAGCTCCTTTTTTGATTTGGGTAGTTATTTTATCATATTATTTATATATTTTAGTCAACACTCTAGCCAAGCCTAACCCAACAATGATGAAAAAAGACGCTCTATTATTATACGAAAGAAAATATCCAAATAGTACTATTAAACTCCTTTTCTACTTAGACTCCTTAGCTATTACTACATCTATGCTCTGTGTAGATGTTAAATTTTGACTCTTATACCATTGTGTTAGTTCTATTTGTGGAAAAACCTGTTTCATTGTCTCTAATGGACTATCATCCCACTTTGTAGCATTATCTGCTATATTCCAATTGGAGTTATCTAGGACATAAGAGAATATTTGGTTGATGGTTTTATAATTTTTCTCTACTATAACTTTATCACTATTTTTTTCGCTCTCTATTATAGTTTTGATAAGTTGTTTGCGTAAGGTTCTACTGTATTGTTCTTTGAGTAAAGTTATAATTTGTTCTGCTGTCATAAAATATCCTTTGCATTAATAGTTACCTTCACCTCTTGATAGCAAGCTCCCTCACCCTCTTGGCTTATTGTATCAGGTGTTAGAGTATTTACACCTAGAGTATTTGCTGTTATTAGTACGCAATCTACTCTTAAATCACTATTATGTTTTGCAATAAATTTATGCTCTCCATAACTAGAAGATATGCTAAGCTCTTGGTTATTTTCATATCCTAAATCAGGATGAATATGAACACTGTTATCTCTTCTAAATTGTGTATTCAAAGAGTGTTTAGCTTTGGGAGTGATAAGCCAATACTCTTGTTTTTTATTTTCTTTATTGCTTGATTTTCTATATTTTATTAGCCGTTTAATATCTTCAAAGTAATCTTCAAAATCATCAATAAATATAAATTCATCATCTTCATCTTCACCAAAACCATTCTGATAAGGAAGCATCTGATAAGCAGGAGAGTATAGAGTATTTTCTTGTTTTTGACAGTGATTAAGCCATTTATCTATATACTCTTGTTCTTTATTTAGTTGGCTAAAGTTACCTTTTTTATAAAGTTCTTTTACAAAATCATACTCACTAATGCCTATATCAGTATCCATAATAGGATTCATAGGACTTACTTTGTAATCAGCATAGCTTAAGCGAATATCCTTTTTTTCTAAAAAACTTTTTGCAGGAATAACTATTTTGGCTCTTTTACTTGTTTCATTATGATATAAACCAAAATAGATAAGTGTCTCTAGACTCTCTAGCTCTTTTTGAACTCGTTTACTATTTGGCATACTTTCAGCTGGGTTTCCCCCTTGGACTAATACAGTTTTAAAATCTTTGAATGGGGTATTTACTTTAGATACTCGTGGGGTAGTAACATCAAAAGGATTATCAAACCCTAGTTTTGAATCTCCTAAATACCCTACTCCACATCCCTCTTTTCCAAAAAGTCCTAGAGTACTAGCAAGAGAGTCTATTGCATGGAGTACAGAGTGACCTATAGAGTATTTTTGAACACCTACACCTACCAATATTACTACTTTATCAAATTTTAAATAGGATATAAGTTTTCCAATATCTCCCAAATTTAACTCTAGATACTCTAATATACCTTTTAGTCGAAAGGTGCGTGTAAAATCATAAAAATCTTCATATTCAGAAGCATATTCATCCATCCATTCAATCTTTTCACTATCTTCCATAAAAATAAATCGTGAAAGCATTAAAGCTAGGTATACATCTTTTCTAGGAGCTATTTGTATATGTAAGTCTGCTTTTTTGGCAATAGGCGTAGCAACTGGGTCAATAACTACTATCTTTTTACCTGCTAAATAAGGCATAAAATGACTATTGGTTGTAGATATATTACGACCCCACACTATAACAACCTCAGCATTTTGTATCTGTTCTATAGGAAGCGTACGATTTACACCTCTTCCTTCTTCGATTCCTGCACCCCCTGCTCCATCACACAATGAGCCTTTAGTAAGTGTACCACCTATTTGTTCAAAAAGAAGATTTGTTATCTCATTCATTACTCCAAAATTTCCTGATCCACGCCACAATAAAGCTTTCTCTTTGAGTGCTAGAGCCGTAGCATCAAGAGCCTCTTCTAGGCTCACTTCTATACCATCTATTGTGGGTTTCTCAATACGAGGTGTATCAAATAGTTCTTTATTAAGAAGGCTACAAAGTGTATTATTACTTGTATTTGCTATAAGTTCACAACTGTTATACTCTGCTACAGAAAATTCACATGCATCAAAACAATCAAGCCCACAACTACTTTGTATCATTTGAGTTCTACTTTGAGCAATTTAGAAAAACTATCTTTTGGACTATCAATATATATCTCCACACGATAAGAAGAGATAAATTTTTCATCTGCACTATTCCAAACTTTATTTACTTTGTAACTACTCTCTTTTCCATCAATAAAAATCTTTTTAGACTCTATTGCTTCTAGTTCTGAAGGCTCTAAAAAAAGTGTTAATTTAGCTCGTTGCTGGTCTTGAATAGTAGCAAGAGCAGACCCCATATTGACATAATCACCCTTTCGTACAGTAAGCTTGTAGAGATAACGGTTTGTAAGCTGTATACTTTTTTTGCTAATGCTATCATTGAGTTTACTTATTTTCAACTGCATATCTAATATCTGTCTTTTTATCCCCTCTATTTTTTCTTTGGTAGAGAGGTATTGATTTTTGGCTGTAACATACGAGATAAAAGCTGTATCTTTTTGAGTTTTTGATGCTGTAGAGAGTTTATTGAGCCTATTGTAATATCCCTCTTGACGGTCAAAAGACTTTTTGAGATTAAAGACCATATCTTGATTAATCCCTAAAGTTACATCAAGAATTTCTAAACTCTTTTGTGATGCTACAAGGTCTGCTTTGTCTAACATATCATCAAGATGTATCACCTCTTTATTGCCTATCATCTTACCCTCTGAGTCTAAATCTACCCAAACAACCTGAGCACTAACTGCCGACTTGAGAACCACACTCTCATAAGGTTCAACCTTTGCATAATGGACTTTTGCACTAAGTAAAGCTGGTAGTGCTAACAGATACAGTAATCTTTTCATAATTTCTCTTTTTTCATTTATTCTATAATGTTAGGTATAATACAAGTAATTATATTAAAAAAAGGTTGATTGAATGGAAACAAAATCCAAAGAAGTTATTGAAGTATCTATAGAAGAGACATCTACTCCAAATGATATGCTGAGTATTCCCAAAACAAAACCTAATGAATTAGCTACGGTTAATAGTGCGGCACAAGAACTAGACTTTAACGATAGAACGACTATTATTCATTTTGGAACATCAGCACAGGCACAACTTGATGATATATCCAATCGTATGATAGATGGTGTACAAAACAAAGATTTAGGGAGTGCAGCTGCACCGCTTAATGAGCTTGTAAGTGCTATTAGAGGATTTGATTTGGAAGCTCTTGACCCTAATCAAAAGCAGAGTTTTTGGCAAAAAATAATAGGTGGCACGAAACCTCTTACAAAATTTGTCCAAGGCTATGAAGAGGTAAGAGACCAAATTGATGTAGCTGCAAATAATCTAGAGAAGCAAAAAAGCCAACTTATGACAGATATTGTATCCCTAGATAAACTCTATGATGCAAACCTTGATTACTTTAGAAAACTTGAACTCTATATTCAAGCAGGAGAACAAAAACTCCAAGAACTACAAGATAATCTTATCCCTGAGTACCTAGAAAAAGCTCAAACTAAAGAGATGATGGCTATTCAAGAACTCAAAGAGATTCGAGGCTTTGGTGATGATTTGGAAAGAAAAGTGCATGACCTTAGACTCTCTCGACAAGTGGCAATGCAGTCTTTGCCTAGTATTCGTCTTATCCAAGAAAATGATAAAGCACTTATTAGCAAAATAACCTCTACACTAGTAAATACTGTACCACTATGGCGAAATCAATTAGCACAAACTGTCACTATCTTTAGAAGTCATGACGCAGCTAAAACACTTAATGATGCTACAGACTTAACCAACCAACTCTTGGAGAAAAATGCTGAGGGACTACGAGAAGCAAATAGTGCTGTAAGGACTCAAATGGAACGAGGAATTTTTGATATAGAGAGCGTAAAAAAAGCAAACCAAACACTAATAGATACACTCAATGATTCGCTTAAAATAGCAGAAGATGGTAAAAAAGCTAGAAAAGATGGACTTATAGAGTTAGAAAAAACAGAGAGCCAACTTAAAGATGCACTTATAGCTATCAAAACCAAAACAGAAGCTCTTCCCGTTGTAGAAGACGCACCAAAAGAAGTAGAAAACAAAGGAGTATAAGATGGGTCTATTTGATTGGATAGGTGGACAATTTATTGATGTTATTGAGTGGACAGATGATTCACATGATACAATGGTATACCGTTTTAATCGTCAAGGAAATGAGATTAAATATGGAGCAAAACTTATTGTAAGAGCCTCACAGGTAGCAGTATTTGTTAATGAAGGGGAGATAGCTGATATTCTTACAGCAGGAACTTATGAGTTAGAGACCAAAAATATTCCTATACTCACAAGCTTACAACACTGGGATCATGGCTTTGATTCACCTTTTAAGGCTGAAGTTTACTTTTTGAATACCAAACGATTTATTGACCTAAAGTGGGGAACGAAAAATCCTATTATGGTACGAGACAAAGAGTTTGCTATGGTGCGTCTACGAGCTTTTGGCTCTTATGAGATTCGCATTAAAGAGCCTCAAGTATTTATGGAAGAGATTGTAGGGACAGATGGGCATTTTACAACTGACGAGATAGATAAACAGCTAACCAACCTGATAGTCTCTAAGTTTGCAACTGTTATTGGAAATGCAGATACTCCTGTGCTTGATATGGCTGGAAATTATGAGATATTTGGTGGATTTATTACAGATAAAATCTCTCCATACTTTACAGAATATGGCTTAGAGCTTACCAAAATACTTATAGAAAACATCTCTTTGCCTCCTGAAGTAGAAAAGGCTTTGGATGTTCGTTCTAGCCGTGCAATTACAGGTAATTTGGACGATCACCTCAAATACCAAAGTGCTGAAGCCTTGGCAAATGGCAGTGGTGGGATGAGTGATATGGTAGGTATGGGTGCAGGTCTTGCTATGGGGCAACAGATGGCTCAATCTATGCAACAAGTATACAACCAACCCCAACAATCTACCACACCCCCAGCATCTATGCCACCACCAGTTCCAAACCAAGCACCACAATATCATGTAGCTATCAATGGAGCATCACAAGGACCCTATCCTATGCAGACTATTATAGAGTACATTACACAAGGGACTATTACAAAAGAGTCTTTAGTCTGGTCTGAAGGAATGGCAGGTTGGACTCCTGCAAGTAAAGTCTTTGCTGACAAGTTTGCTCAAGTACCTCCTCCATTGGTATAGGATAGACAATGAATTTTCCTGCTACTTCTCTCACCTGTGCAGGGTGTGGAGGTTCACAAGTATATGACCCCTCTTTAGGAACATTAAGTTGTGAATTTTGTAATACTCAAACAGAAATTCCTCTACCAACACAAGCTATCTCTGCTCATGACTATAGAACAACTCTCTATACACTTAATGATATGCAAAAAGAGGCAACTGCTACACCCCAAAAAAGTACACAATGCAAAAAGTGTGCAGCCTCTTTTGAACTGCCTCAAAAGGATTTTGCACTGCGATGTCCCTACTGCAATACTCCTGTAATGATAGAGTGTATTCAAGAGATTACTCCTGATGCTATTATCCCTTTTTATATCAATCACAAAGATGCAAAAGAGCGGTTTAGAATATGGGTAGGCTCTCGATGGTTTGCACCCAATGCCTTCAAAAAATACCTAGGTGAGAGCAAGGCTTTGATTGGATACTATTTTCCTTATTGGGATTATGATACCCAAACAGTAACACAGTATCGAGGAGAGAGAGGCGATACCTATTATGTCTCTGTAGAGAAAAATATAATAGTCAATGGAAAAAGACAATTACAAACAGTACAAGAGGCTCGTATAGCATGGTCTTATGCTAGTGGAACCGTATATGCTGGATTTGATGATATTACAGTAGGAGCCTCACATACTATTAAGAGAGATAGATTAGATGCCATCGCACCTTGGCACACAGATGACCTCCGCCCCTTTGATTTAAAATATATCACTGGGTTCAAAGCCCAAGAGTATACAGTAGAACTCCAAGAGGGTTTTGAAATAGCAAAAGATATAATAGCACCAACCATAAAACAGAAAATTAGAGCAGATATAGGTGGAGACCATCAACGCATACACTCCGCACAAACACAATACAACAATATAGGCTACAAAAATCTACTTTGCCCTGTATGGATAGCATCATTTGAGTGGAATAAAAAAATATATCAATATGCCATCAACGCCCAAACAGGAAAAATAGTAGGCGAACGCCCTTATAGTTATATCAAAATAGCATTTGCTGTTATAGGTGCTATGTGTGTAGTAGGTATTATTATGTATTTTGGGCAGGGGAAGTAAAGTTTATAGGAGATAGATATTTTATAATTTTTCATTCTCACCAAAAGTAGATGAGAATGAGATATAAATAGCTTAGATTGTACTATTTGTATCTGTAGCATTAGCATCAATAACAACAGGAATTGCTTCAGCAACTGTAGCACTCTCTGCTATTAATTGCTTTTTTGCATTTTCAACTACTTTTTGAGCAGCGTCCATTGTTTTGTTTGCTTCTGCTTTGATAGATTCTACCAATGCTGATGCTTCTGTTTTTGCTGATTCAATGGCTGTAGTTGCTTCTGCTTTGGCTGTATCAATAGCTTTTTGACTCTCTGCTTTTAATTTTTTAACTGTCTCATCAAGAGCATTTTTCTCTTCTTGAAGAGTAATTTTTTCTTGTGTTAAGGTAGTCATTCTCTCTTGAAGAGCAGTTCTTGCATCAGATAATTCTGTAACATTACTATCAAGAGTAGATTGTTCTTCTTGTAACTCTTCTAACTCTTCAACTGCATCATCAACCTCATTCATAAGGTCAGTAACTTTAGTAACATTTACACCATGCTCAAATACTAATGCTCCACCTTCTTTGCCTTGTTGTAAAGAACCAATAGTAAATGCAATAGTTAACAATAAGAAGAAGAAACGACTCTTGTTACCAATAAGTGAGATAAACTTAAATACTACTAAGATAGCAGAACCAAGTACGATATATGCACCAAGTAATTTATGTGCTTTTAGGTCTGCTTTAGCTGCATCAGAAAGAAGATCCCAACCATTTTTTGCATCGGCAACACCTGTAGCATACGAACCAATAGCAACAACAAAAAGTAATATAATCATCAATAAAGAGAGTGAACTAAGCGTTTTACCTCTAGGTACTTCGGGGGTACTTGTCATTTTTGCAAAAATATTAAAAAGCTCTAAAAGAACTATAATAACAGGAAGGGCTATAGCAAAATGTACAAGTGGAGGATGTAGCAATGTAGGGACTTCAAAAGGAACTTGCTGAAGAAGAGTTCCTAAAAAGTCAGTCAATAGGGGGAAGTCAGGTAATGTGATAGTAGGTAATGCCACTTTTCACTCCTTTTATAAATTTAGTTTTAGTAGTAGAGATTATATCACACTATTATTAAATTTTTAGAAAGGTTTTATTACAACCATAATGACAATAACTATCATGAGTAAAGTAGGGACTTCATTATAAAATCTAAAGAATTTTCCACTCTTATATTCAGGGTTAATAGCTATTTTTTTTCTAATTGACTCTAATGAAAAACTATATGCGATTAAAAACGATGCAAAGAGCAATTTAGCATGTAACCATCCACCAGTTTGAAAAAGTCCTAAGTTAAGATAAATCATTAATCCACCAGAGAGTAGAGTAGCCCACATAGCAGGTAAACCTATATATTTATAGAGTTTATACTCTTGTATTTTTACAACTTCTACAAAATCTGCCTTAGATGCATGTTCTCGATGATAGACAAAAAGTCTTGGCAGATAAAAAAGCATTGCCATCCAGCTTAAAAAGCTCATTACATGAAACGAAAGTATCCAATAATAATATGCCATTAGTTCTCCAATATAAAATCTTTTTGGTTATAAATAACCAATTGTGGTTTACGATAATATCCTAGATGGGCATAAAGTATCTTTAGTTGCGTTCCATTTTTGGGTGTAAGTTTTTTTCTTTTAAAATAGAGAGGTATTTTTTGCTTATTAGTATAAAAATATCCCTCTTTATATATCCCTTCAAGGTTTATAAAAACTTCATTTTGAAGTAAAGGATTTTGATAGTCAAGATTTTCAGAGTGCAGATAATACTCTTTGAGTTGTGTGGTTTTGACTTTTTGACTTTTTGTGACTCCAATAATCTCTTTGAGTCCTTTATAAGAACTCACCTCATCAATAGTAATATCATACACTCCTCCCTCTTCTAGCTTTTGGGAACTATTATAAACAACTATAGCTCTTGTAGTAGGTGATTGCTTAATAAGCGTATATTTTCCTCGTTGTAAAAGTACAACAACATTTTTAAGTTCTATAAACTCTTCTATTTTTTCTACTTTATAAAGTTTATCAATAGTACTTAGAGAAGTTGTTTTTGCTTTTTGTTTTATAAATGGCTTTGTATCAAAAAGAGCATATATAGGGAGATGATCAGAATATCCAATGCCTTTATGCATATTTTCAGAATAGACCCAACGATTAATCCACCAAAAATTATTAAATAAATATCGAGGTTTAAATACGGCAAAAGAGTTATTTACATAATCTATACCTTTGCTATCAAAGAGTTGCATAGGCAAAAGTATATGGTCTAAAGAAGACTTGTGTGCGTAAAATTGATGACTCCATCGTTGAGAAGAGAGTAACTCTAACCATAAATTATAATGAATACCTTGGAAACCTTTTATAATAAACTCTTCATCTACAAGTTGATTATTATAGAGTGTTTTAAGTATATGGTTAATGCCTATAATCCCATTGGTATCATTGAATTTTTGATTTTGGGTTTGATACTCGTTATGTTGCGTATTTAAATCTCCCAAAATAATATACTCTTGCTCAGGAGATAAAGAGTTTATTCTTTTTATAAGTTGCTTGGCATATTCAATACGGCGACTCTCTACACCATTGCGACTTTTGGCTTTCCAGTGATTTACAAAAAGTATCAAAGGATAAATACCCTCTATCAAAGCCGTAACTTCCAAAATAGGACGGTCTCGTAGCTCTGCTTTGATGGCTAACTCTTTGATATTTGTAAGCTTATAACGAGAGAGAAGTGCCACTTGAATGCTTGAGTGTTTATTATGTGTAATAGCACTATAGGGATAGATACACCCTACCCTTTTTAATTTTTTACTAAGTTGATCTAATATATTTTGATTTTCAATCTCTTGAAGTGCTACTATCTGTGCATCCATATCGCACAATACATCTGCTATATGGTTGAGTTTTATATCAAGTGTATCTTTCGTCCAATTGTGTTCGTAGGGAATATACTCCGTATACTCTAGACCACTCTTTTGCATATCAAATAAGTTTTGAACATTATAACTTGCTACCTTAAATGGGCTAGAGTAGAGAAAAATAGAGAGAAAGAAAATTTTAATTATAAAAATTTTACTCATAAAATTGATGCCTTTTGCAATTATCAAGGGTATTATAGCTAAAATAAGTTACCCTTTAAAAAGAAGTTAAAACTTATTTGGATATAATCTCAAACTTTTTTAAGACAATAAAATATAGAGTAAAGGGTTTGCATGTACGCAATCATTAAAGCAAGTGGTCAACAGTTCAAAGTTCAAGAGGGTGATATTATCTCTTTTGACAAAATGAGCCTAGAGCCAAAAAGTGAAGTAGAATTTAAAGAAGTTCTTGCACTAGACAATGGTGAATTAACTGTAGGTACTCCTTTTGTAGAGGGTGCAGTAGTTAAAGGTGAAGTAATTAACGAAGGTAGAGATAAAAAAGTTATCATCTACAAAAAGAGAAGAAGAAAAGATTCAAAACTCAAAAGAGGTTTCAGAAGAGACTTTACAAGAGTAAGAATTACTAAAATAGCATAAGGAGATACAATGGCACACAAGAAAGGTCAGGGTTCCACCCAGAATAATCGTGATTCAGCTGGTCGTCGTTTAGGCGTAAAGAAATTTGGTGGAGAAGCAGTAATAGCTGGTAACATCATTGTTAGACAAAGAGGTACAAAAGTTCACCCAGGAAATGGTGTTGGAATGGGTAAAGACCATACTATTTTTGCACTTATTGAAGGTGTAGTAAAATTTGGTAACAGAACAAGCAAACAAAAAAGCGTATCTGTAGTCCCTGCATAAACAAAAATCTCCATTAGCTCAACATATAGTTGAGCTAAACTCATCTTATATCACATATAAATTTTATCTATAACACTATCTAATAGAATCATATTTCGTACCATATTTTTATCATAACCAAAGGTATATATTAATGAAAAGTAATTTAAAAAGAATCGTCTATATGGGAACTCCCCACTATGCACAAATGATACTTCAAACGCTCATAGATGCTACTGATATGGAAGTTTGCTTAGTACTAACACAACCAGATAGACCTGTTGGCAGAAAAAAGATTCTTACACCTCCTGCTGTCAAAGTTTTAGCACAAGAGCATACTATTCCTCTTTTACAACCTCAAAAGTTAAGTGATGAAGGTATTTATGAAGCTATTTTAGATATAAAACCTGATTTTATTGTTGTCGCTGCCTTTGGACAACTCCTCCCACAATCAATACTAGATATAGCACCATGTATCAATCTTCATGCTTCATTACTTCCTCAATACAGAGGAGCAAGTCCTGTACAACAATCTCTTCTTTATGGAGATAAATATAGTGGTGTCACTTCTATGTTAATGGAAGCAGGCTTAGATACTGGACCAATATTGGGATTTAACTATTTTAAGATACCTCAGGATATGCGTCTTAAAGAGCTAATGAATCAACTAAGCATTGATGCCTGTACACTTACTCTTGATACTATTAGAAATTTTCATACAATACAAGCACTCAAACAGACAAAAGCTATAGCAACTCATTGTAAAAAAATCCGTAAAGAAGATGGTCAGATTAGCTTTGATAGTGCAACAGAAATTTATAATAAGTTTCGTGCATATCAAGGTTGGCCTGATATATTCACTCATAATGGTCTAAAAATTATTGAGATGAAAGTTATAGAGCCTACTAAAGCATATATAAGTGGCACAATACTAGATATTAAAGAGAACTCTATTATTGTAGGATGCACAAAAGGTTCTATCGAGATAGCAACCCTCCAACCAAAATCTAAAAAAGCTATGGATGCAAAATCTTATTTATTAGGAAAAGGACTCAAAGTTGGAAGTATACTCATTTGATACACTTGAATCTACACAAAAATATCTTATAGAAAAAATATCTAAAAAAGAGTATAAAGCACCTATTGCAGTTATCACAACACAGCAAACAGAAGGTATAGGTAGCAGAGAAAATAGCTGGTGTGGTGGAGAAGGTAACTTTTTTGCTTCTATTGCTCTAGAGCTAGATATGCTCCCAAAAGATCTTCCTTTGGCATCGGCATCTATCTACTTTTCATCTATTATGAAAAATGTTTTGCTAAGCTTAGATATAGATATTTGGCTCAAATGGCCTAATGATTTTTATTATTATGAGCATAAAGTAGGTGGTACAATTACTAAAGTCATAGATAATACACTCATTTGTGGCATTGGAATTAACTTACAAAACTCTATTAATGGATTTAAGGGATTACAAAGTAATATCCAAGCAAAAAAACTATTAGATATCTACCTAAAAACTTTATTAGAATTTCCACAATGGAAGCATGTATTTATAGAGTATGAGGTAGAATTTGAACGAAGTAGAAAATTTTCAGTCCATATTGAAAATATTCAAACAAACCTCCAAAACGCTCTTCTATGCGAGGATGGTTCATTAATTATAGATGGAAAGAGAGTATTTAGTCTGCGATGAGTGAAATAATTAGTATAGCCAATCAAAAAGGTGGTGTTGGTAAGACTACAACAGCGGTTAACCTTGCTGCTTCTTTAGCAGAAAGAGGGAAGAAAGTCCTTTTAATGGATATTGACCCACAGTCAAACGCAACAACCAGTTTAGGTTTTAATAGAAGTGGTTATGAATTTAACATTTATCATGTTTTATTAGGAATAAAAAAAATATCTGAAGTTATTTTAAAAACTGATATTAAAAACTTATCACTAGTACCTTCTAATATTGGTTTAGTAGGAATTGAAAAAGAGTTTTATAACCCAAAAAATAAAAATCGTGAGTTAATTTTAAGACATAAAGTGCAAGAAATAGGGAATAGCTATGATTATATTATTATAGATTCACCTCCAGCTTTAGGTCCTATTACCATCAATGCTTTAAGTGCTTCAGATTCTGTGATTATCCCTATACAATGTGAATTTTTTGCACTTGAAGGTCTAGCACAACTCTTAAATACTGTATCTTTGCTCAAAAAGACTATTAATCCTCAATTACAGATAAAAGGGTTTCTGCCCACTATGTATTCAGGACAAAACAACTTATCAAAGCAGGTGCTAGATGACCTCTCTCATCACTTCAAAGATAAACTTTTTTATCCAAAAGGGAGTAAAGAGTGTATTGTAGTACCTAGAAATGTAAAAATAGCAGAGAGTCCAAGTTTTGGTAAACCAGTTATTAAGTATGCATCAACTTCTAAGGGAAGTTTATCGTACAAAGCACTTGCTTTAGCAGTTATTAAAGGGTAGAGATGGCATTAGGTAGAGGATTAGGAGCTATTTTAGAAGAAGTTAGTTTAGCGTATGAACAGGATATTAATCAAAGTAATCATCTTACTTCTAATAATCATGAGAGTGTTGTTGAGGAGATAGATGTAGGATTAATTAAACCTAACCCTTATCAACCTCGAAAATATTTTGATAAAGAGAGCTTATTACAACTAAGCCTCTCTATCAAAGATCATGGTCTTTTACAACCTATAGTTGTTTTGGCACGAAAAGATGAATATCTTTTGATAGCTGGTGAACGACGACTTCGAGCACATAAATTAGCCAAACTCTCTACAATAAAAGCAATTATCGCTACTATTGATATTGATACTATTAAGTTGCGTGAATTAGCTCTAATAGAAAATATACAAAGAGAAAATCTTAATGCTATAGAACTAGCCAACTCTTACTCAGAACTCATAGAAGTTCATAATATTACTCATAATGAACTCTCTAACATAGTATATAAAAGCCGTTCACAAATTACAAATACCATGCGTCTTCTTACTCTTAGTCAATATACTCAAGAAAAATTAATCCAAACGCTTATATCACAAGGGCATGCCAAAATACTCGTTGGACTTAATGAAAAACAGCAAAAAAAAGTTGTTGATACCATCATTGGACAAAAACTAACTGTTCGCCAAACAGAAGATTTAGTAAAATATATCAAAAAAGAAGAACACTCTACAAGAAAAAAAGTGAGTAAAAATGAGCCTTGGATAGAATCTTATGGGCGTGAAATAAAAGAATTTTTGCCTTTTTCACATAAACTAAAAGATAACAAAATTGAAATAGCTTTTAAGAACAGTGATGAGCTTATGAAATTTATAGAAATTATTAAAAAAACTTAACTCTTTTAACCAACCTCTTACCTCTAAGGTGTTAAAATAACTGCAAATTTTCAGAGGAGTTTTAATGCTTGACATAGATCTATCGTTAATGTTATTTGTCTTAGCTTTATTCTTGGTTCTTCTTGTAGTTTTAAATCAAATGCTTTACAAACCATTGTTAAAGTTTATGGATGATAGAGATAATTCTATTGCCAAAGATTTAGAGTCTGCAAACAACTTATCAAGTAATAGTGCTGCACTAAATAGCGAAGCTGACGGGATTCTTGATGATGCAAAAGCAAAAGCTGGAGTGATCAGACAAGAGGCAATCGACGAAGCAAAAGCAAATGCACAAGGTAAAGCAGAGGCTAAGCAGAGTCAACTTAACAAAGAATATATTATTTTTGTTGAGAAACTAGGTGAACAAAAAGAGACTTTAAGAAATAGTCTTCTTTCTCAAATGCCTCTCTTTAAAGAGAGTCTGAAAGCTAAATTTAGCAAGTTATAGGAGGGTAAAATGAAAATGAAATCAGTTTTAGTAGCCGTTGCAATTTTTCTTCCAGTAGTATTACTTGCTAGTGGTGATTCAGGTCAGTATGAAGCTTTGACAGGAAGAACAAATGACTTTTTCCCAAGAGTTTTTAACTTCACTATTTTTGCAGGGATTCTTTACTATCTTTTAGCAAACCCAATTAAAGACTTTTTTAATGGTCGACAAGAAGGTATAGCAAATCAACTCAAAGAGATTGAAGCCAAACTTCAAGCCTCTAAAGAGGAAGAAAAAGAGGCTCAAAATCGTGTAGAAGAGTCTAAAGTAAAAGCTGAAGAGATTGTAAAATCTGCAAATAAAGAGGCACAGTTATTAGCAACAAAAATTGCTGATAACTCTGAAGTAGAATTAGCTACTCTTAGTAAGCTTCATGAAGAAAAAATGAGTCTTGAAGAGAGAAAAGTAGCAAAAGATGCTATTGATGAGATTTTAAATGAAAATATCTCTAGTGATGATATTCATATTAATGAAACAAAAGTAATTGAATTAATCAGTAAGAAGGTAGCATAAATGGAAGAGTTAATTGCAAAACGCTATGTTCAAGCTCTTTTAAGTGTAAGTAAAAGTAATGAAAAAGCAAACCTTGCTGAAGTATTACATAACTTAGCAATATCTCTTAATGATGAAAAAATTTCAGAGATGATTGAGTCTCCTTTAGTATCAACTGAACAAAAAGTGCAAGCACTTCTTGATTCATTAGGTAAAGGAGCAGGTAAAAAACTTATTAATTTTATCAAAATTCTTGGTGAACATAATAGATTATCTTTAATTCCTGCTGTCTCAAACATCCTAAATTTAGAGATGAAAAAAGAGTCTAATGAGTATGAGGGTATTATCAAAAGCAGAGTTGTTTTAGACAAAGATGCTCTCACAGAACTAGAAGAAACA
The DNA here is from genome assembly GCA_016744805.1 of Sulfurovaceae bacterium. Lineage (GTDB taxonomy): Bacteria > Campylobacterota > Campylobacteria > Campylobacterales > Sulfurovaceae > SZUA-451. Next base: position 8,112 of record JADGDQ010000008.1, on the reverse strand, counting down.
CTAAAGCGTTATACAGGATCAATAGTTAAGCTAAAACAAGAAGAGAGTGATCTTGATGGTATTAGAGTGGCTATAGATGATTTGGGTATAGAGGTAAACTTCTCAAAAGAGAGAGTTAAAGAACAATTAATTGATTTCATCAAGAAATCACTTTAATAGCGTAATCTAAAGAAAGGAGAAGTAGTGGCAGTTAAATTACATGCAGATGAAATTAGCTCAATTATCAAAGAGAGAATTGAAAACTTTGAGATTGATGTCGATATCAATGAAGTAGGAAAAGTAGTAGGTTTGGCAGATGGTGTTACCACTGTATATGGTCTTAACAATGTTATGGCTGGTGAGGTTGTAGAGTTTGAGAATGGTACTAGAGGTCTAGTTCTTAACTTAGAAGAGGCAAGCGTAGGTGTTGTTATTCTAGGTGCAATGAGAGGTATCAGAGAGGGAATGAGTGTTAAGCGATTAGGCGAAGTACTTAAAGTTCCTGTTGGTGATGGTATGCTAGGTCGTGTTATTAACTCACTTGGTGAAGCAATAGATGGAAAAGGTACTATTGAATCTACAGAAGAGAGATTTGTAGAAGAGAAAGCTCCTGGTATTATGGCTCGTAAATCAGTTCATGAACCACTTCAAACAGGTATCAAATCAATTGATGCACTTGTACCTGTTGGTAGAGGGCAAAGAGAACTTATTATTGGTGATAGACAAACAGGTAAAACTACTTTGGCTATTGATACAATCATTAACCAAAAAGGTCAAGATGTTATCTGTATCTATGTAGCTATTGGTCAGAAAAAATCAACTGTTGCATCTATTGTAAAAAAACTTGAAGAACATGGAGCTATGGAGTATACAATTATTGTAACTGCTTCTGCTTCTGAATCATCAGCACTTCAGTTCCTTGCTCCTTATGCAGGTGTGACTATGGCTGAATACTTTAGAGATAATGGAAGACATGCTGTAATCTTCTATGATGACCTTTCTAAACATGCTGTTGCATATAGAGAGATGTCATTGATCCTTAGAAGACCTCCAGGAAGAGAAGCATATCCAGGTGATGTTTTCTATCTTCACTCAAGATTACTTGAAAGAGCTGCAAAACTTAATGATGAGTTAGGTGCTGGTTCTATTACTGCTTTCCCTATCATTGAAACACAAGCAGGAGATGTTGCGGCATATATTCCTACAAATGTTATCTCTATTACTGATGGTCAGATTTTCCTAGAAACAGACCTTTTCAACTCAGGTGTTAGACCAGCAATTAATGTTGGACTCTCTGTATCTCGTGTTGGTGGTGCTGCTCAAATTAAAGCAACAAAACAGGTATCTGGTACTCTTAGACTTGACCTTGCGTCATTTAGAGAACTTCAGGCATTTGCACAGTTTGCATCAGATCTTGATGAGCATAGTAGAAACCAACTCGAAAGAGGTCAAAGAATGGTAGAGGTACTTAAACAAGGACCTTATCAGCCAGTAGCTATTGAAAAGCAAGTTGTTATTATCTTTGCTGGAGCTAATGGTTTCCTTGATGATATTTCTGTAGGAAGTGTTACTAAATTTGAGACTGAGTTGTATCCATTTATGGAAGCAAAATACTCTAACATCTTTGATTCAATCAGAGAGAGTAAAAAGATTGATGCTGATACTGATGCTAATCTTAGAAAAGCTCTTGATGATTTTAAAACCTCATTTGCAGGTTAAAAAGGCTATTAAATGGCTAACTTAAAAGATATTAAGCGTAAGATTAGTAGTGTAAAAAATACTGAAAAAACGACTCGTGCTATGAAACTTGTCTCCTCTGCAAAGCTCCGAAGAACTGAAGAGCTTGCAAAGAGATCAAGAGTTTATGCTGAGAAGTTAACAAGTATGATTGATGAGATTGCTCTAAAGATTCAAAGTCTTGGTGATAGTGCAAATAGTTCTGTATATTTTAAGAATAAAGAAAATCCTAAAAATATAGATATTATTTTTATCACAGCAGACAAAGGTCTTTGTGGTGGTTTCAACTCTCAAACATTAAAGAGAGTTAATCAACTTATAGATAGTCTCAAAGCTGATGATGTTAAAATTAGACTATCTGCTGTTGGTAGAAAAGGTATTGATTACTACAAGTTTAATAATATTGAGCTTTCAAGAAAAGTAATTGGTTTAAGTGCTGCACCTAATTATGAAGATGCTGCTTCTTTTATCTCAGAAATCTCTGATGAGTATGCATCTGGTAAATCAGACCAAATTATTATGGTTCATAATGGTTATGTTAGTATGATTGCTCAGAAAGTTAAAGAAGATCAAGTCTTACCTATTGATATTAATAGAATAGAAGGAAAAGCTAAATCTGATTCAGAACTAGAGATAGAGCCTGATGATGATAATACACTGCTTGATGCATTGGTAAAACGATATGTTGAATATAGTATGTATTATGCACTACTTGACTCATTGGCAGCAGAACACGCAGCGCGTATGCAAGCGATGGATGCAGCAACTAACAATGCAAAAGATATGGTTAAAGCACTTTCAGTGAAATATAACAAAGCAAGACAAGAAGCGATTACGACTGAACTCATTGAGATTATCAGTGGTATGGAATCAATGAAATAAGAAGAGGAGAAGTAATGACAGGTAAAGTAGTACAAGTCTTAGGTCCAGTTATTGATGTGGACTTTACAGACTATCTTCCAGCAATTAATGAAGCGTTGGAGACAACATTCACACTTGATGGTAAAGATCAAAGATTGGTATTAGAAGTAGCAGCTCAACTAGGTGATGGTAGAGTAAGAACAATTGCTATGGATATGAGTGAAGGTGTTACTAGAGGTCAAGAGGTTAAAGCAACTGGAGACTCTATTCAAGTACCTGTTGGTGAAGAAGTTCTTGGTAGAATTTTCAATGTTATTGGTGCTCCTATTGATGATGCTGGTGACTTTGAAGCAAAAGAGTACTGGTCAATTCACAGAGACCCACCTCCTTTTGAAGAGCAAAGTACAAAAACAGAAGTTTTTGAGACAGGTATCAAAGTAGTTGACCTTCTTGCTCCTTATAACAAAGGTGGTAAAGTTGGACTCTTTGGTGGTGCTGGTGTTGGTAAAACAGTTATTATTATGGAACTTATCAACAATGTTGCTATGAAACATAGTGGTTATTCTGTATTTGCTGGTGTTGGTGAAAGAACAAGAGAAGGAAATGACCTCTACTTTGAGATGAAAGAGTCTAATGTATTGGACAAAGTTGCACTCTGTTATGGTCAAATGAGTGAACCTCCAGGAGCTAGAAACCGTATCGCACTTACTGGTCTTACAATGGCTGAGTATTTTAGAGATGAGATGGGTCTTGATGTATTGATGTTTATTGATAATATCTTTAGATTTGCTCAATCAGGTTCAGAGATGTCAGCTCTTCTTGGTCGTATTCCAAGTGCTGTTGGTTACCAACCTACACTTGCAAGAGAAATGGGTGAACTTCAAGAGAGAATTACATCTACAAACAAAGGTTCAATTACTTCTGTTCAAGCTGTATATGTACCAGCAGATGACTTGACAGATCCAGCTCCTGCATCTGTATTTGCTCACCTTGATGCTACGACAGTTCTTAACAGATCTATTGCTGAAAAAGGTATCTATCCTGCGGTTGATCCACTTGACTCAACTTCAAGAATGCTTGATCCACAAATTATTGGTGAAGAGCATTATGGTGTTGCTAGAGGTATTCAACAGATACTTCAAAAGTATAAAGACCTTCAAGATATTATTGCTATTCTTGGTATGGATGAGCTTAGTGAAGATGACAAACTAGTTGTTGAGAGAGCTAGAAAAATTGAGAAGTTCTTATCACAACCTTTCCATGTTGCTGAAGTATTTACAGGTAGCCCTGGGGTATATGTAGAGCTTGCTGATACAATCAAAGGATTTAAAGGTCTTCTTGAAGGTGACTATGATGATATGCTTGAAGCTGCATTCTATATGGTTGGAAGCATGGATGAAGCAATTGCTAAAAATGAGAAAATAAAAGCAAAAGCTTCTTAAATCTAAAGGATTTTTATGGAACTTATGAAGCTTGAAATTGTTACTCCTGAAGGAGTAACTTATGATGCTGATATTAAACAGGTAACGCTACCTGGTGCAGAGGGAGAATTTGGTGTTCTAGCAGGTCATGCTACACTTGTCTCTCTTCTAAAAGCAGGTGTTATTACAATAGAGACAAAAGATTCTAAAAAACTTGATGTTGCTATAAATTCTGGTTATGTTAAAGTTGATGAGTCAAAAGTCTCTTGTATTGTTGATGGTGCCGTTGCATTAACAGCTGGTGACAATGATATTGCTAAAAAAATAGAAGAGGCAAGAAACCTTCTAAAAAGCGCACAAGCCTCAGATACAGCAATTGCTGCTGCTATGGGGAAAGTCGAGCATATCGGTAAGTCTTACTAAATTGAACTATATATCAGAGAGTAGTGCTATTACTATCTTTATCCTCCTGCTACTCTCTGCTTACTTTATCCTAACATTTTGGGTTTTCTTCTATCGCTATGGAGTGCTAAAAGCACGCATATCCATAGAAGCAAATTCTTTAAAGATGCTCTATATGGGTAGATCTTTAAATGTCTCATCTAACTCTGTTATCTATACCTATCTCAAAAGTATAAATAAACCCAATAAAGAGATTCTCCATGCTGCCTCTAGTGATACGGTACGAACTGCAACTAAAGGCTTAACACTTCTTTCTATTATTGCATCAACCTCCCCTTTTATTGGTCTATTTGGTACAGTTATAGGTATACTAGAGACATTTTCAGGATTAGCTAATCAGCAGAGTGCATCATTGAGTGTTGTTGCTCCTGCTATCTCGGAAGCTCTTATTGCAACTGCTGCGGGTATTGCTGTAGCTATTTTTGCGTATTCATTTCACTTAATACTCAAACGATTAGCCTATGAATTACACTCTCTTTTGGAGTCTCAGTCAGATATTATCCTCTCACTTTCTAATGGAGAGTAGTATATGTTTCAGTGGGATGATGATCCAGAATTAAATATTACACCTCTTGTGGATGTTATGCTTGTCTTAATGGCAATCTTAATGGTTACAGCACCCACCATTAATTTTCAAGAGCAGATAACTCTTCCTCAAGGGAGTCAAAGCAAAAAACTAGACACTATCAAAACACTTACTATTCGTATGGATAAAAATCATATTGTCTATTTTGGAAAAGATAAATCACCTCTTGATGAATTTGCAGATTTTTTTGTATTAAAAGCAAATCAGTTTAGTAAAAATGATACTGTCTTTATCCATGCGGATGAAAACTTACCCTATAAAGATATTTTAGAACTTCTCAAAATCATTAAAGATCTTGAGTTTAATAAAGTTTCTCTTGTTACAGAATAGTTAGTATGTCTGCAAAATATAGAAGTGGTATATATGCTTTACTTATTTATATTATTCTTATTATTTCACTTTTTAGCTATTTTACAGCCTCTACAGAAAAGCCAAAAAGTGTACACTATGTCAAAAAAAATGATAATCAAATTGCAATAGGATTAAGTACTGCTCCAACCAAGCAGAGTACGCCTATCTCTAAGCCAAAACTAAAACCAAAGAAACAGACTAAAAAAAAGAAGAAAACTAATAAAAAACCAAAAGTTACAAAAGCCAAAAAGAGACCTCCTAAAAAAATATCTAAACCTAAAAAAAAGATAGAAAAAAAAGATGAAAAAAAACCAAAACCAGAATTAAAAAAACTTTTTGAAAATATAAAAGAAAATAAACCATCTCCACAAACCAAGGAAATATCACAGGTAAAAGATGATGCAAACAAACACATAACAAGCTCTATGAAAAATGTACAAAACAAAGATAAAGGGATTATAAATAAATATTTTGCCAAAATAGAAGAGACTCTCTACTATTGGCCAGCTCTGAGTGGATTTGAAGGAGAAAGAGCTCAAGTATGGCTCAAAATACAAAAAGATGGCAGTTTTGCTTTTAGGCTTACAAAGTATTCAAATAATCCAGACTTTAACAATGGGCTGATACAATACCTTAAACAACTGCAAAGAGTAGGATTTGCTAGACATCAATATAAAAGACCACTTGAAGCAAAAGTAGAATTTATAACTAAGTAGTTATAAAAATAAAATGTCAATAAAAATAAGGAGTAAAAGTATGCCAATATATAGAAAATTTTTAGCTTCACTAACAATAGTACTGCTTATATCAGTACAACTACATGCTACAAAATTAGATAATAATGTAGATGCTGTGATTAGCTTAGGGGAGCAAATTTCAAGTATACGATCTATGCTTGGAGACTATATTATAATAGGAACAAAAATAAAATTTAAAAATCCTAGTGAGAGATTGAAAGAGAGCATAAAAAAATATGATTCTACCCTAGAGCTACTCAATAAAAAATATAGTAGTGATTCATATATTCAAAAAATACTCAAAGAGAGTCAAGTAACTTGGAAGCCTATAAAAGATAAACTTCTTAAGGCTACAACAACAATAGATAAAGAGACTATGAGAACAGAGGCACAGTTTGTGCATGATAATATACGCAGTATTATTGTAAATATGGGAAAGATTCAAGAGTATCTACTTAAAAAAATATCGTCTGTAAATAGCCTTGAACTAAAGAGTGCGATAGATATTTCTACCGTAACGCATCTCCTCTCTGCACACTATATGATGCAGATGTGGAAATTACCTGACCCTACTATTGTTACACATTGGGATAGAGGTGTTGCCACATATACAAAGAGTATAAATACACTTAAGAAATCATCACACTATAAAGATGTAGAGTTTAAAGGATGGCTAGATGAAACAGAGAGTATTCTTGAGTATCTTATTATGTCATTCTCTATGATAGAGAGTAATTCATCTCCATCTATAATATATAATAAGTGTGAAACTGCCTATAAAGTCAGTAATCAGATGGTTCAAAAAATAGTAACTACAAAATAATAATTTTAAACATATAGTAAGGAGAAAAAAAGATGAAAAAAAGTGTAAATATAATGTTAAAAGCTATACTAGTAATAGCTCTATTTATATCTGTTTTAGAGTCTAGTGAGAAATCTAAAATGGCTGTATATGAAGATATAGTTAGTGCATATAAATGTAACATAGCATCTGAAACAATAGGTAAGTCTTACTTTTCTATAGGTGAAAGCGTAGGTGTGGGACAAGCAAGAAAAGAGATGAATAAAGCATTTATAACTTTTTCTAAAAGATACGCTATGTTGGATAAATCTACAAAAGATAAAAAAACAAGAAACCTACTCTCTTTTATGAAGATGAACTATGATGAACTTAAATATATCATGAAAAAACCATATAGTATGGATAATGCCCAACTTGTTTTGGATTTAGTAGGAAGTATAAGTGAAGTGGCTCGTCATATTGCTAAAATATCTAAAGATAAAATAAACTACAATGACCCTGTAAATAGAGTTGGTTTGAGTCCCAAAATTGAATCAATTGCCAAGTTCTATATTGCCTATCAAGCAGGTATCAAAGATGAAAATACTATAGCAAGAATGAAGGAGTCTATTGATTTTTGTGAAAAAAATATTAATATAAGACTAAAGTATCCTGCCAATACAGCAGAAATGAATGAAACAATTACCGAAGTATCTAAATTATGGAAAATTGTGAAACAATTTTATCTTGATATTGACGAGGGTGGTTTGCCATTTATTGTCTTTAAGACAACTTCAGATTTAAAAAATGGAAATAAAAAATATGCTAAAATGTATAAAGAGTTAATAGTCAAAAAAAGACTTAAAGGGTCAGGAAAATAGTAGAATTATTCTAAAAGTAAAGATTTTTAAAACTCTTTGCTTTTATACATCTTCATGCATCTAAGATACAAGCACTAACTCCTCTAGTTCTCTTAGTTATCTTTTTAATATTTTTATCTATAGCTTAAAAGTTGTTCAAATAATCAAAACTTCAACAGTGGACTGATACAATACCTTAAACAACTTCAAAGAGTAGGATTTGCTAGAGATAGCTATTAAGACCTCTTGAAGCCACAGTAGAATTTATAGCCCAGGAGTAGATATGAAGTATATTTTGATGGCACTACTAGTAACCATAAATATTTTTGCTGTTGAT